>JANOGS010000258.1:0-10162 GCA_031414115.1 Novosphingobium sp.
TGGGTCTTCAAGAAAGTCTGGATCAGCCTGGTGTCGGCATCGACCTTGGCCAGCGCCTCGGCCAGGCCATAAGCGGTTTCGGAGTAGTTGACCCGCCAGCTGGCGCGGTTGGCGGTAACATCGCGCGTCGCCACCCCGCGCACCGTCACCTCGCGATCGGCGCGCTTCATCTCGACCAGCCCGTTGGCCAGCGCGACCGAGCCGAGCCCGAATCCCGTGGCAAGAATTCCCGCGCCGGCCAGCCAGGCGATGCGGTTGTTCTCGGATATTGCTTGGCCCAGTTTTTGCAGCACGCTCATGGCACTTCTCCTCGCCCGCTCCATAGAGCCCCTGCCTGCTGAACCGTCGATGAACTGTGCCTCAATTGCGATGAACTGAATGCATCGAAACGACGCTCCATCACACTGAATCGTCATTGCGAGCGGCGAAGTCGCGCGGCAATCCAGAGCGTAATGCGCCACGCCCTGGCTTGCTTCGCTCCGCTCGCAATGACGAGCGATGAGTCTTTTTTGACCGCACCTTGCCCCAAAAAATTCGCCAGGGGGCCTGTAAGCCGGGTTCTGTCCTGGCGGCGGTATCCCGAAGGACCTTCCGCGCAGGGGCAGCCATTCCTCTAGGCCGCGCGTTGCCGCGCGGCTCAAGCAACCAACCCGGGCGGTCGATGCGAAACACATCTGCTGTCGAGTCCGAAGACCCTAGGCGCGCCGCCCCTATTCGGTCTTGCTCCGGGTGGGGTTTGCCATGCGGTGACTGTTACCAGCCCCCCGGTGCGCTCTTACCGCACCCTTTCACCCTTACTCCATCAACCCGCTCATCCTGAGCTTGTCGAAGGAGCGGTCTGCTCTCTGTGGCACTTTCCCTGGACTTCCCGGCAAGCCGGCCGTCCGGCGGGCGTTACCCGCCACCCTCGTTTCGTGGAGCCCGGACTTTCCTCGGCACTCTTGCGAGCGACGCGGCTGCCCGGCCCCCTGGCGAGGGGTGGATGTAGGGTATGGGGGGATGGCGGGCAAGGCTGGCGGAGATTGATCCTTGCAATTGTCATTTAATGGGTGTACATAAAACAAGTGAGAGTGGAATTCGATCCGGCCAAGGACGCGATCAATCGGGCCAAACACGGCGTCTCGTTGCAGGCGGCGGACGGCTTCGATTGGGACACGGCGCTGGAACGCGAAGACGACCGGTTCGATTATGGCGAACACCGCTTCGTCGCCATCGGGCTGATCGAAACCCGGCTCTACGTGCTGGTTTTCGCCGATGGTTCCGATGACGACGCCATTCGGGCGATCAGCCTGCGACCGGCCGAAAAACATGAAACGAGGTACTATCATGACCAAGTTTGACCCGAAGATCCACGACGACAATCCGCCGCTGGACGCGACTTTTATGGCCGGAATGAAGCCATCCCGGCGCGGGCGCCCCAAGCTGGAGACCCCCAAGGTGGAGGTCAAGATCCGGCTCGACGCGAACACCGTGAAACACCTGCGCGGCAGCGGGCCGGGATGGCAGACCCGCGTCAATGCGGTGTTGGGCCAGCTCGTGGCGAAGGGACGGATTTGAGGGAGTGACTTGCCGGTTGGTGACAATGGGCGATTACGACCCCATTGCGGACATCAGCCAAACTGTCGTGCGTGCAAATACAGGCCAAGCTCGCGCGCATGTCGCGCCCAATGAAAATACATCAATCGGAAGTACCAAGCCGCGTCATCTTTACCGAGATTTTCGTCGCGCCAGATGACTTCGCGCAAGTCCATTGTGATGTCAGCAATGTCGTCCACCGCACCCGAAAGCATTTTTTCATCGTCAATCGGCGCCAGCGGATCGGCGATGGGATACATTCCAAAATCAGGAAAACGAAGGGCAACCTCCTGAAAGAGAGCCGGCCCATCGACTGCGGGTGGTTCGTCATCCGAATCGGCACAATTGGCGAATGGCACTTCATGTGACCGTGCAAGCAGCCTGTCCAACGCTCGCAAAAGCATCGCGTCGTCAGGCACATTTCCCTCCCAAACTACAGCGAGAAACTCACGTGCGATATCGGCGGCAGTTCCTGTCATGCCGCATGTTCGCACTCAATGCGTCAGATCGCAATGTCCGCGAGCCACCCAAATCAACCCACTCTATCGCGTCTTCCCGCCATCCCGATCCAGCAACAGCGCAAACAGCATCGCCGAAATCTCCCCATCCGGCACCCCGTCGAGCTTGTGCGGCCGCCACCTTCGCTGGAACGCCCTTACCGCGGCGTGGCCGTCGGCCACGTCATAGCCCCAGCGTTCGAGCGCGAGGTAGAAGGCGCCGTCGTTGTCGAACGGGCTTGGCATCCGCACCCGCGGCGTGCGCAGCGCCAGGCGGTGGGCGGCGAGGAGGTCCCAGTCGAACAGTTCGCCGGGATCCTCCTTGCGCGCCGGGGCGATGTCGGAATGGCCGACGACGTTGGCGCGCGGCACGTCGTGGCGCTGGACAATCTCGGCGAGCAGCGGCAGCAGCGCCTCCATCTGCGCGTCGGGGAACGGGCGGTAGCCGAATTCGTGGCCCGGATTGACCAGCTCGATGCCGACGCTGGCTGAGTTGACGTCGGTGATCCCGCGCCAATAAGACTTGCCGGCGTGCCAGGCGCGGCGGTCCTCGCGGACCAGGCGGTGGACCGATCCGTCCTCTTCGATCAGATAATGCGCCGAGACCGAAGCGACCGGATCGCAGAGCCGTTCGAGGGCTTCCTCGGCGGTCGGCATCCCGGTGTAGTGGAGCACCACCATCGAGACCGGCAGCTGGCGCTCGTTCCAGTTTGGCGAGGGGGTCTCGTAGTGGATGAGTTCGTTCATGGGGTTGCGCCCAGTCCTTCGAGACGGGCCTTCGACCCTTCGACAAGCTCAGGGCTCAGTCCCTCCTCAGGACAAACGGACATTCTGCCGAACCCGTTCGTCCTGAGGAGCGACCGAGGAGCCGCGCAGCGGCGTCTCGAGGGCGCGTCTCGAAGGACCATCACCCCGGCAGCACCGCGCCCATCACCAGCGCTTCCTCGCTGAGCGCGAACTGCAAGCCGCCGCCGCAGCGTGCGGCGATCTGGTGGAGCATCCACGAGGGCGCGGTGCGGCTGGAAAGCTCGTTCACCGGCAAGCTGCCGTCGAGCGCCTGGCCGATGGTTGGATCGAAGGCGATCTTCGGGCCCGAAGCCCGCACCACGATCTCGCTCGCCCCGCTGCGGCTTTCGGCGCCGATATCGAGCGTGCCGCCGCGGACCAGCGCCTCGATCCCGATGTGCGAGAGGTTGAGCAGCACCTTGACCGCCGGCTTGGGCAGCGCCCCCACCCCCAGCGACCAGTTCAGCGAAATCCGCTCGTTCCCCGCCACCAGCGCCTCGATCAGCGCCTTGGGCTCCTCGATCCCGACCGAATCGCCGAAGCCCCCGGCGGCACCGAAGGCGAGGCGGAAGAACTTGAGCTTGTCGGCGCTGGTGCGGGCGCTCTGTTCGAGCAGCTCCATGCAGCGCTTGCGCATTTCCGGATCTTTCTCCTCGGCGAGGAGTTCGAGGCCATTGGTCATCGCCCCTACGGGTGAGAGCAGGTCATGGCACAGCCGCGAACAGAGCAGGCTGGCCAGGTCAATACTGGTTTGGTCGACGGCGGTATCGGTCATAAGGGGTCCCTGAATGCTTTGATCCCCCTTAGCCGCCCACGACTCGCGAGGGAAGCACGACGAAGCCGCCAGGTTCATCGCGCCAGAACCGCACCTCCCCGCCCGCAACGATTGCCCAGATCCGGCCATCGCCGCTGGCGCTTGCGCGGTCGGCCGCAGAGGGTTCAGCGCGGCCATTGGGGTGCGAGTGGTAATAGCCCAGCAGCTCGAGCCCGCCCGCGCGCATGGCGCGGTGCGCCGCGATCAGGGCCTTGGGATCGATCTCGAAATGACGCTCCGGATCGGGATGGACGTTGGCGGCCGGCTGCGCCAGCGCCACCCGGCTGTCCTTGCCCAGCAGCTGCCCGCAGCATTCGCGCGGGTGGGCCCGCCGCGCTTCTTCGAGCAGTGTGGCCATCGTGCCACTTGTCAGTTCGATTTCCATCGCCAACTAGCTAACGATGAACGGGGGAGAATCCATCATTTCCGGCACGCTGGCCGGCGGCGAGCGGCTCGACAAGGCCTTGGCCGGGGCGAGCGGGCTGTCACGTGAGCGGATCAAGGCCTTGCTCGGCGAAGGCCGGGTCATGCTGGGCGGCAAGGCGGCGACCCAGCCCAGCCTCAAACCCGATGCCGGAACCGTGTTTGCCATCACCGTTCCAGCGGTAACCGACGACGAGGCCGAGGCCGAGGACATCCCGCTGAGCGTGGCGTTCGAAGACGAATTCCTGATCGTGATCGACAAGCCGGCGGGGCTGGTGGTCCATCCGGCGGTCGGCAATTACGACGGCACACTGGTCAATGCCCTGCTCCACCATTGCCAGGGCCAGCTTTCCGGCATCGGCGGGGTTGCCCGGCCCGGCATCGTCCACCGCATCGACAAGGACACGTCCGGTCTGCTGGTGGTCGCCAAGACCGACCTGGCCCACGAAGGGCTGGCTCGCCAGTTCGCCGACCATTCGGTCGAGCGCGCCTATCTGGCCATCGTCGCCGGGCATCCAACGCCGCCGGCGGGCACCGTGGAAGGGGCGATCGCGCGGTCCAGTGCCAACCGCAAGAAGATGGCGCTGGTTGCCGACGGGCGCGGCAAGCACGCGGTCACCCACTTCAAAACCCTGGAAAAGCTTGACAGCGCCGCGCTGGTCGAATGCCGGCTGGAAACCGGGAGAACCCACCAGGTCCGCGTTCACATGACATCAATTGGCCATCCGCTATTGGGCGATCCGGCCTATGGACGCACCCCTGCGCGGCTTCGCCCGCGCCTCTCCGAACTTCGCTTCGCCCGCCAGGCGCTGCACGCTGCGGTGCTGGGCTTTGTCCACCCTATTTCGGGCAGCGAACTGCGCTTCACCAGCACGCTGCCTGCCGACATGGAGGAACTGTTGGTCGATTTGAGAAGCTAAAGCTGAACGATTACTGTAAATGGAAAGTCTGTGTGGCCGCCACCGGGGGATGCCTCTAAAGGGTCTCTTAAGGGTAGGTCGACGATGAAAGGACAAATGTCTAAGATGTCTGAACCCGCACGCAAGCTCCCCGCCCGCACCGGCCTGGCCATGCCGGCCCTTGGGCCTGAGCAGAGCCTCAACCGCTATCTGGCCGAGATCAAGAAGTTCCCGGTGCTGACCGCCGAGCAGGAATACATGCTGGCCAAGCGCTATGCCGAACACCAGGATCCCGAAGCCGCCAAGCAGCTGGTGACCAGCCACCTGCGCCTCGTCGCCAAGCTCGCGATGGGTTACCGCGGCTATGGCCTGCCGGTCAGCGAGCTGATTGCCGAGGGCAACATCGGCCTGATGCAGGGCGTCAAGAAGTTCGAGCCCGACCGCGGCTTCCGCCTTGCCACCTATGCGATGTGGTGGATCAAGGCGTCGATGCAGGAGTTCATCCTGCGCAGTTGGTCGCTGGTCAAGATGGGCACCACCGCGGCGCAGAAGAAGCTGTTCTTCAACCTGCGCCGGATGAAGAAGAACCTCGACGCTTACGAGGATTCGGACCTTCACCCCGATCAGGTCAGGAAGATCGCCACCGACCTTGGCGTCTCCGAGACCGAAGTGGTCAACATGAACCGGCGGATGATGATGGGCGGCGATGCCAGCCTCAACGTCTCGCTGCGCGAAGACGGCGAAGGGCAGTGGCAGGACATTCTCTCGGATGATGGCCCGTTGCAGGACCAGCTGGTCGAGGATGCTCAGGAAGCGTCAAACCGTCACGCCCTGCTGGTCGAGGCATTGGACAGCCTCAACGAGCGTGAACGCCACATCCTCACCCAGCGCCGCCTGATCGAGGACCCGCAGACGCTGGAAGAGCTGAGCCAGGAATACAGCGTCAGCCGCGAACGCGTCCGCCAGATCGAGGTGCGGGCGTTCGAGAAACTGCAAAAGGCGATGCTGCGGATCGCGGGCGAACGGCGGCTGCTGGCTGCGGCTTGAGGCCTCGGTTACGCCAGACGATCAGGGGGCCGGAGCAATCCGGCCCCTTCTTCGTTGGGATAGCGTTCTTGTAATCAAAGAGTCCACGAAGCGTCGCGTGACTGTCTTCGAGCCGGGTTAGCCTGCGGGTCCAACCCGTTGAAAGGAGGACAACCCCATGCCTATCGGACCATCGTCTACCACCGCCCCCTACCTGCTCGGCGATGAGCCGAACGTCACCATCACCACGATCGCAACGGTCGGTGATGTGCTCGGCACCAAGTCCGACGGAATCACCCCCTACCGCTTCGTCGGCATCCCCGACGGGCTGGGCGCTTTTGACAACGGTGACGGGACCGTCAGCGTGCTGATCAACCACGAGCTGCTCGGCACGATCTACAACCTCAGCGGCGGCATCGTCGCCAACGGCGTCGGCATTGAGCGCGACCATGGCGGCGAGGGATCGTTTGTCTCAAAGCTGATCATCGACAAGGCGACGCTGGCGGTGGTCGGCGCTTCGGACGCGATCACCCAGGTTCGCCTGTGGGACCGCTTTGACAGCGACGGCGACGGCGATGCCAATGTCGATTGGCTGGCTGCGGCACCGTTCGAAATCAGCCGCCTGTGCTCGGCCGATCTGGCCGCAGTGTCGGCCTATTACTGGGTCGATGACCAGGGCACCGCCGATACCTCGGACGACATCGCCTATGGCACCCAGGACCGGATCTTCCTGACCGGCGAGGAATTCAGCCCGCAGCGGGACAATCCGGCCACCGTATCGATCAACGAGGAAGTGCTTGGCGGGCGTGAATTTGCGCTGGTTGCCACCGGCGCCGAAGCTGGCATCGCTTACGAGCTTGCCCATTTCGGCTACTTCGCCTGGGAGAACGCGATCTCTTCGCCGTTTGCCCAGCGCCAGACCATCAACATCAGCATGGATGACGGCCTCAACGGGCAGGTTTATGTCTATGTTGGCGAAAAGCAGACCACCGGCAACGCGGTTGAGATGGCCGGCCTGACGGGCGGCAGCTTTTATGGCATCCGCGCGCTGAACCTAGAGGGCAACAGCAACAACGAGAGCGACGCGCTGGCCGCCAGCGGACGCTTCGAGATGGTCGCCGAGGGCGATATTTCGTTACTCACCGGGATCCAGCTTGACGACCTCAGCGAATCGAAGGGCGTCACCAGCTTCCTGCGACCCGAAGACGGCCAGTTCGACCCGACTGACCCGAGTGTCTTCTACTTCCTGACCACCGCCAGCTTCACAGGCCAGTCGCGGCTCTACAAGCTGACCTTCGACGATATCACCCAGCCCGAACTGGGCGGCACGATCGAAGCGGTGCTGGACAGCAGCGACATCCCTGTCAACGACACGGTCGGGCCGCGGATGATGGACAACATGACGGTCACCCCGGATGGCAAGATCATCATCCAGGAAGACCCCGGCAACCAGACCTTCCTTTCGCGGGTGCTCGAATTTGATCCGGTAACTGGAACGCTGAGCGTGATCGCCACGCACGATCCGGCGCTGTTTACCCCCGGTCTGCCCGGCTTCATCACCCGCGACGAGGAATCATCGGGCGTGATCGATGTGACCGAGCTGTTCGGGGTGACCGATGGCCGCGCCTATCTGTCCGCCGACCAAATCCACGCCAGCGCGGGCGATCCTGAACTGGTCGAAAAGGGCCAGCTGACCCTGATCCACGTTGCCGACGTTCGCGACGGCACTGCAGCCAACGATGTGCTCAATGGCGATGCCCTGCCGAACACGCTGTCGGGCTACAACGGCGACGACGTGATCCGCGGCGGTTCGGGCAACGATGTGCTGAGCGGGAATGCCGGCAATGACCGGATCGAAGGCTGGGCCGACAACGATACCCTGTCGGGCGGTGCCGGCATCGACACGCTGCTCGGCGATGGCGGTGACGACCTGATCGCCGGCGGACGCGGGAACGACATCCTGACCGGCGGCGCCGGCGCGGACAAGTTCGACTTCAGCGGGCTCGATGCCGGCGGGGCCGAGACGATCACCGATTTCGTCCAGGGCGAAGACCTGCTGGTGCTGGCCGCCGGTGCCTTCGTGCGCAGCGAACGCCAGGGCGACTTCAACTTCGACGGGATTGCCGATACCCGGCTGGTGCTGTCCAAGGGCGGTTCGGTGACCCTGCTGGGCCTCGCCGATTTCGTCGCCAGCGACTATGTCAATTCGGCTTCGGCCTTTGCCGACCACCACAGAATGAGCGATCTGATGCAGATCATGAACACCCAGGTGATCGCCTGATCGAACGAAACCGGGGCCGGAGCAATCCGGCCCCTTTTTCTTGAGCGCCAGCCGCGCTAAGCAGCTCGGCGATGGTCAACTGGTTCCGGCCCAAACCGCCGACAAAGAAGAATGGCTTCGCCTATCGCCTCGGCTGGTGGCTGGGGCGCGGGATCATCTGGTTCGTCGGCCTGAGCGTCGGGATGACGTTGCTCTACAAATGGGTGCCGGTGCCGGTTACCCTGACCATGATCGCCGACCCCAACGGCTTCGCGAAAGACTGGGAGCCGCTCAGCCGGATCGACCGCAACATGGTCAGTGCGGTGATCGCCGGTGAGGACGCCAAGTTCTGCAGCCACAGCGGGTTTGACAGCGAAGCTATTGAAAAAGCAATCGAACGCAACGCCCGAGGCCGCAAGTTGCGCGGCGGCTCGACGATCAGCCAGCAGACCGCCAAGAACGTGTTCCTGTGGCAGGGCACCGGCTGGACCCGCTATGCCCGCAAGGGGCTGGAAGTGTGGTTCACCCTGCTGATCGAGAATATCTGGGGCAAGCGGCGGATCATGGAGGTTTACCTCAACGTCGCCGAAACCGGGATCGGCACCTACGGGGTCGAGGCCGGGGCGCTGCGCTATTACAAGAAGAGCGCGGCGCGACTGACCCGGGTCGAGGCCGCCCGCATCGCCGCCGCCTTGCCCAGCCCCAAGAAGCGCGCGGTCAACGGCGCCAAGGGCTTCACCCGCCGCCACGGCAATGCCATCGCCGCGCGCTCGGGCGTGGTCAGGAATGAAGCGCTGGATGCCTGTGTCTATCGCTGAGACTGCCGCAGCGCGAAACACAGCCCGCAGCAACGCTTGGCAGGCGCGCAGCTTGCTGTAAGCAATGGTGGCATGGCCGAGGCGCACGATCACCATTCGCATTCGCATGGGACCGGGGATCACGGTCCCGACCATTCGCAAGGCCATGGGCATTCGCACGGTCATAGCCACGGCCATCACCATGGCCACAGCCATTTCACTCCTTGTAGCCACGGCGGCGCCTTTGCCCTGGCGGTGGCGCTCAACGTGGTGTTCGTGGTGGTGGAGGTTGTCGCAAGCTTCCTTTCCGGCTCGGCGGCGCTGCTGGCGGATGCGGGACACAACCTTGGCGATGTGCTCTCGCTGCTGCTGGCCTGGGGGGCGAGCGTGCTGGCCGCGCGGCCGCCGCGCCAAGGCTTCACCTATGGCCTCAAAAGCTCTTCGATCCTTGCCGCGATCGCCAATGCCGCGCTGCTGTGGGTAGCACTCGGGGCGGTGCTGCTGGAGACGCTCGAGCGGTTCTGGCAGCCGCAGCAGGTCGATGGCGGGATGATGATGGCGGTCGCTGCGATCGGCATCGCGATAAACCTTGGCTCAGCGCTGCTGTTCATGCGCGGCAGCAAGCACGACCTCAACCTGCGCGCTGCCTTCCTGCACCTGATGGCCGATGCGGTTGTTTCGGCCAGCGTGGTTTTTGCCGGCTTGGTGATCCTGCTCACCCGGCAGGACTGGATCGATCCGGTCACCAGCCTGATCATCACCGTCGGCCTCGCCTGGGGTAGCTGGGACCTGCTCAAGGACGCCGTGAAAATGGGCCTCCTCGCGGTGCCGCGCCACATCGACGAGGCTGCGGTGCGCGGGTTTCTGGCCGGTCAGGACGGGGTCGTGGCGGTCCATGATCTCCACATCTGGGGGATGAGCACCACCGAAAGCGCCCTCACCGCGCACCTGGTGATGCCAGGCGGCGCACCGGGCGATGCGTTCCTGCGGCGGTTGGCAACGGAGCTGGAGCAAAGGTTCGGGATCCACCATGCGACGGTGCAGGTGGAAAGCGGGGCGGAGTGTGCGGTTGGGTGCGAGTGACC
>JANOGS010000259.1:0-4260 GCA_031414115.1 Novosphingobium sp.
CGAGGCGACATGTTTACCGATGAGCAGGCGGGCATCGTCAAGCTGATCCTGGTGCTCCTTTGCCTGCGCTTCTTGCATACGGGTACCGGGGAGCGTTCGGGCAAGCGTCTGGCCGAAGGCGATCGCGTCTGCCAGCGCCGGGTCGGCTGGACCAATCTGGCGATCTTTATTGCCGGAATTTCCTTCGGCCTGTCGTATCAGCCGGGCGACCGCATCTTCGGGCGGCTTAAAGCCAAGCACGTTCGGCCCCAGCCACTTCCAAAAGCGTGTTCCGATCTGCGATGTCAACGCGTCGTTCGACGCGCCGCTGCCGGCCGATCGGCCTGCGAGGCGTCTGCCGCCCGCCAATCTCGTTGCAGCATCGACCAACGATGCCGCCGTCATCGCGGTGTAAAGGCCATCAAGCGCAGCGGCGAGCCCGGCCGGCTGATAAGGCACGACCTGCTCGAGTTGTCTGACCCGCTCCGGCTCCTTCAGCACATTGGACAGTTCTGCAAATCCGCCAGGAAACAGCGATCGCCACAGATTGCCGGCCTGGGCAATGTGGGCGATCGGAGATAACAGGCGGGCGGCAGGACATCCGATTTCGTCCGACGTCGTCGGCAGCTTCTGGGCGACGGCGAAAGAAATTCTGTCGGCAAGCTTTGCAATCCGCTCGGGCCAATGCTGGAGGTCGTCGACAGTTGTGTTCGGGTTGGGCGCGACCGACAGGCTTATGCGAACCTTCGGCTTGCCGCTCAGATTGAGGCCGTCGGGGACCGCAGTTAAGTCGAGCGCCGGAACGGCAGCGTTGATCGTTTCACGGTCCGCCATGATTCAGTTCCCCAGCAGATCGGTTGCGACAAATTTTCGGTAGCTCTGCCACTGGCGCGACTTTACCGGGACGAACACCTGATACTGCGCGTCTCCGATCGGCGCCGAATATTTGCCGTTCGTCCCCGGAAGCAGACCGGCGCTGCGCAGGCGGGCCTCCTTCATCCGACGAGCATCGGCAGCTCCGCCGCCGTTGATCTTGTACTGAGCGCAAAAACTGAAATCCTTGGAAAATGGCCCGACCTTGAAGCTGACGGTATATATACTGAAACCGCGCAGGTTCTTTTCGCCTGAATTCTTCCTGATCATGACGACGACGCTGACGCTGATGCTGAAGCATGCAATGCTGCCTTCGCCCACTGCTTGGACCAGGCCCCAGATTTGCCATACGCCGTCTAGGATCTTGAAACCGATGCCCGCCGTCACGTAGCCGTGCGCCCTGAGGGGGCCGAACTTTATAGCGACCGCGGCCCCCATAGTTATTTCCATTTCCGCAGAGTGGATTCCTTTGGCAGTGGAATTGAGGACGACATAGGCAGTCCCGCCATATGGGCTCGCAACCACCAAAGCCTTGCTCTCCGGGCTCGAGAAGCCGAAGGTGAAGAGCGAGGGTTTATCCGCTTCGAAACTCAGCATGGCCGAAACTTCGATCGCCACGTTGATGAGCGAGATCGTGCCGAGCTGGATCGTGTCACTGCCGAACCGCCAGCCTGCCTTGATGCCCAGGGGGGCGACGTTGGGGCGGACGAACAACCCGCTGTCACCGCCAAAGAACGGTTTCAGGGCTTCGAGGAACTTGAGATCCTGGCCGATATCGACAGTCTTCACTTTGGTCGAGAATTTCGGTGACTTGCCGTTCACGCTTTCGAAGACCGCACTGTCGAAATGAATCGTCAGGAGATCCGGACTCTTGCCGAGAAGATGAATGTAGAAGGGTTTGAGCGTGCCCCTCGAGGTGACGACCCGCTTGCGGGTGAGCAGGTCGATCGAGATATCCGTCACAAGGTAGAGATGCGCTTGCTCATCCTTTCCGGACGAGGACTCCATGGCGAAAAGGTCTTTGTAAGGCTGGATCTCGGTCGCGAACTTGTAGCTGAGGTTGATCGAGGTCGGGATGCACTTGGCGATCATGTCGCTGATCGCCTCGCGCAATTCGTCAACCACTTGCTTTATGGCCGGGAGCGCGATGATGGCCGCGAGGTCGCCGCGCAGCACGCGCTCGATCAACTCTGCCAACCGCCGCAGTGCCTGCAACATGACGGAACCGCTTCCGCCCACCCACGGCTTGATCAACGCGTCGAGGTTGTGGACCAGCGTTTCCAGGGTGGTTGCGCCGGCAACGGCGACGATCCGGCCACGCTCGGCGGCGATCTCGCGCAATGCTTCGTCGAGCTCTGGAACGATCGCCCCGAGATTGATCAGTTTCAGGATCTCGCTCGACTTCAGGACCTTCACGAGCTCCGCAAGGGGAGTTTCGACGAAGCCGTAGAAGCCGTCAAGCGCCAAGGCTGCCGCATTTGCGGCCTTCAGCGTCGGCCCCTCGATCGCCCTGACCAGCGCCTCCGGCGCAGCGAGCGACTGGATCACCCAGCCGGATAGCCGTCGTTCCATGATCGAAGCATGATCGGCAATCGCCTCGAGCAACGGCAGCAAAGTGCGCGGATCCTTGGCGGCCATATCGAACTGGCCCCGCAATCCCTGCGCCGCGCTCCGCGTTTCACCGACTGCGGCTTTCAGCCTCGCGAAATAGCGCGGCACCGCGCCGAGATCGGTCTTTTCGATCATTGCGATCGCATCGGCGAGGCTGGTCCAGCCCTTGGGTTCTGCTTGTCGGCCGATCGCGGTGACAGCACCGGCCAGATCGGCCGCGGCTCCAGCGAGTGCGGCGAGTGCAGCCTTCAAGTCGTCGATCGACGCGGACGACATGAACGCTGCCACCTTGCCGTTGCCGGCGGCGTGGAGGTCGAGAAGGCTGCGAAGCTCGGCGGCCCGGCGGATGAGGCTCGACAGTGCCGTGCAGGACCGCACGCGAGCCCGGAACACCTGATCGAGCGCGCGGAGCAAAGCGTTGGGATCGGCGCAGGTCTGGACGCCGCCTGTGAGGCGCACGACATCCTGACGAGCGGCTTCGACCTCGTACAAGATGTTCGCGAGCGTCTGGAGGAGAGCGGTTAGATCCCGTCTCGCCGCCGCGACCTTCTGCTGGAGGTCCGCAGGCCCTTGCGTGAGCTCCAGCTTGGCAATCTGGGTGGCTATCTGGCTGGCGCGGTTGGCGATGACTTTGGCATCGCCCAGCATCTCGTGCGCCAGCTCTCTGGTCAGTACAAGCAGCGTCTGCGCGCTCGAGGCGGCTGCATCGCACCAGTCCGCAACCGATTTCGAAGCCTCGCCAACGCGCGCGAAGATGGCCAGTTCCTCGAACCGGTCCATGATCCGCTGGCTGAAATCGAGAACCGTCTTGAGCAGATCGGTACGAGCACCGTCCCTCCACTTGACTGCCTTCTCGACGAGGGCACGGAGCTTGGGCTCCACATCGGACTTCAGCCGGTCGATCAACAGTGGAGTGATGTGGGCTCGGCAGGCTTCTGCAAGTTCCGCCGCGGTGGTCTGCGGATCGAGCGGCGGAAATGCTGCCGTGTAGCTGCGGATGGAGGCAGCAATGAGCCCGCTCATATCCTGAGCGATCCAGCGCAGGATATTGTCGCTCGTGAGCCGGATACGCTGCGGGCGCTCGGGCTCGGACGCTGCCTTGGCAGCCGCCGCGTCGATCGCGTTTGCGATACCTGCGAGCACTACATTGACGATCGCGGTCCGTGTCACGGGCAACAGGATGTGCGGATCCGAGCCTGCTGGCTGTAGCTTGTCGCGCAGCGCCTCCGCTGCGGCGGCAAGATCGGCCTCGATCTCGCCACGCATCGCGGCAACCGACCAAATTACTCGCCCGCTTGCCTCTTCCTCTGCGCCGCGAAGTAACCGGAGGGCTTCTTGCAATGGTCGGCCGAACGCCTCGTAGAACAGACTTTCGGTGATGCCGGCGAGAGCCTCTTCAGGCTGATCGAAGATCAGCGAGCAGTCACCGCTGTTGCCAAGCAGCGCCTCGGCGAAGCCCGGACCCTGGGAGTGGATTGCGCCGCACAGTCGCGTGGCGAGGGTTCGGCCGAGTTCGAGAAAGAGCCTGCGGACGAAATTGTCGATATTGCCGGTCGCCAAGTCCTGGATGCTGCTCCAGACCTCATGGATATCCTTGATCGTTTGGCGCGCCAGGTCCGGGACCGGGTCTCGGATTGTGCGTTCGAGTTCTCCCAGAAGGTCCTTCGCGGCCTGCACTGCGCGGGACATTTCGCCCGCAATGTTGACTGAATCGGAATTGCCGGAGGTGTCGGCCAAAGCCTTTTCCGCGTCTGCAAATGCGGCGAGCGCAGCGGCGCGTTTGCTGTCGAGTGCGGG
>JANOGS010000260.1:0-7202 GCA_031414115.1 Novosphingobium sp.
CGTGCCAGTGACATAGCCCTTGAGCCACTGGTCGGCGAAGTAGATCGCGGCGGCGAGGAGGAGGCCGATCAGGCGGGGGCGGGTCAGCAAGCTCATGCCCGCGCGTCCATGCCCGCGATCACCTGATCGCAACGTGAACAAAGCGCACCGTCCTCGGTGACTTCTGGAAGGTGGCGCCAGCATCGGCCGCATTTGTGGTGGGCGGTACGGGTGACGGTGATGGATTCGCCGTCGCGCACAGAGGACACGATGTACAATTCAGCCATCAATTCTGCCGAATCTGTAGCAAACCACGGCACCTGAATATCTACTTCGAGACTCGATCCGACGATCTTTTCGCGACGGAGTGGCTCAATTGATTCAAGGGCGCTGGTTCGCAGCGAACGACGCTCTTTCCAGGTATCCATGTAATCCCCATCGGGAACATGGGAAATTAGCGGCCACTCCAGCAAATGAACCGACCCGCCCTCCGGAAACCGCGTCCCCCACACCTCCTCCGCCGTGAACACCAGCACCGGCGCGGCATAGCGCACCAGCGCGTGGAACAGGGTGTCGAGCACGGTGCGATAGGCCATCCGCTTGGGGCTATCCGCCGCGTCGCAGTAGAGGCAGTCCTTGCGGATATCGAAGAAGAACGCCGAGAGGTCCTCGTTGCAGAAGTCGGTAAGCGCGCGGACGTAGGTGTTGAAGTCGTAGTCCTCGACGGCCTGGCGCAAGGTTGCATCGAGCTTCGCCAGCAGCGCCAGCACATAGCGTTCCAGTTCGGGCATCGCCGCAACATCGCTGACCCGCTCGGCCTCGCTGAAGCCATCGAGCGCGCCGAGCAGATAGCGGAAGGTGTTGCGCAGCTTGCGGTACTGGTCGGACACGCCCTTGAGGATCTCGTCGCCGATCCGGTGGTCCTCGGTGAAATCGACCGACAGCGCCCACAGCCGGATGATGTCGGCGCCGTAGGTCTCCATCACCTTGTTGGGATCGATGGTGTTGCCCAGCGACTTGGACATCTTCATGCCCTTGGCATCCATGGTGAAGCCGTGGGTCAGGATCCGGTCATAGGGCGCGCGGCCGCGGGTGGCGCAGCTTTCGAGCAGGCTCGACTGGAACCAGCCGCGGTGCTGGTCGCTGCCTTCGACATAGATGTCGGCCGGCCAGGTCAGATCGGGCCAGCGCCCCGAATCCAGCACGTAGGCGTGGCTGGTGCCCGAATCGAACCACACGTCGAGGATGTCGGAAACCGCTTCCCACTCGTCGGGATCGTAGCCGTCGCCGAGGAAGCTGTGCGCGGTGTCGGGGGTCCAGGCGTCGATGCCTTGTTCGCGCACGGCGGCGACGATCCGCGCGTTGACCGCCTCGTCGACCAGATATTCGCCGCTCTTGCGATGCACGAACAGCGTGATCGGCACGCCCCAGGCGCGCTGTCGGCTGAGCACCCAATCGGGCCGCCCGGCAACCATGCTGCCGATCCGGTTGCGGCCCTTGTCGGGGGTGAACTGGACGCGCTCTATCTCAGCGAGGGCGATCTGTCTCAACGTCATCCCCGCGTAGGCGGGGATCGCGGGAGTATCGGTCTGTCCTGGCGATGGCGCGTCGATGAGGCCAGCGGTCCCCGCGTTCGCGGGGACGACGATCGGCTTGTCCATCGGCACGAACCACTGCGGGGTGCAGCGGTAGATCACCTTGGCCTTGCTCCGCCACGAATGCGGGTAGCTATGCTTGTAATCCGCGCTCGCCGCGAGCAAACCTCCAGCGGCCTTGAGGTCGGCGCAGATCGGCCCATCGGGCGCGTTGAACTTGGGGTTGATGACCGAGCCCAGCCCGCCGAGCCAGGCCCAGTCCTCACGATACTTGCCATCGCCCTCGACCGCGAACTTGGGGTTCAGGCCATGCGCCTTGCACAGCTCGAAATCGTCCTCGCCGTGGTCGGGCGCCATGTGAACGAGGCCCGTGCCAGTCTCAGTGGTGACGAAGTCACCTGGGAGGAACGGACGCGGTTCGGCGAAGAACCCGCCAAGGTGGTGCATCGGGTGGCGGGCGACGGTTCCGGTGAGATCGGAGCCTTTGATCCGTGCTTCTTCTGAGCCTGACATAAGATTAACGCCATGCACATCGTGCAGCTGACGCGCAAAGCGACCCACAAGCTGTGTAGCAATTAGAAACCTTCGACCTTCGAAGCTCCTTCTGAGTTCTGCGTCAGCAGGCAGAGTGTTTTCGTTTGGCCAAACAAGTTCATAACTTAGTTCAGGCCCATAGGCCAAAGCCCGGTTCACCGGGATCGTCCACGGCGTCGTCGTCCAGATCACCGCATGGGCGCCGACCAGTTCGGCAATCGGCGATTCGACAATCTCGAACGCCACATCCACCTGCGTCGAGAAGATCTCCTCATACTCAACCTCAGCCTCGGCCAGCGCGGTCTTTTCCACCGGCGACCACATCACCGGCTTGGCGCCGCGGTACAATTGCCCGCTGGTGGCGAACTTGAGCAGCTCTTCGACAATCGTCGCCTCGCTCTCGGGCTGCATGGTCAGATAGGGGTTGTCCCAATCGGCCATGACGCCAAGGCGCTTCAGTTGCTCGCGCTGGGCATCGACCCAGTGCTGGGCATAGGCGCGGCACTCGGCGCGGAATTCGAGCAGCGGCACCTGATCCTTGTCGAGCTTCTTCTTGCGGTACTGCTCCTCAACCTTCCATTCGATCGGCAGGCCGTGGCAATCCCAGCCCGGCACATAGGGCGCGTTCTTGCCCAGCAGGTTCTGGGTGCGGCAAACCATGTCCTTGATCGTGTGGTTGAGCGCATGGCCGATGTGCATGTCGCCGTTCGCATAGGGCGGACCGTCATGGTACATGAACTTGGGCCGCCCGCGGCGGGCATCGCGCAGCTGCTCGTAAAGCTTCTCAGCCTCCCAGCGCGCGGCGATCACCGGCTCCTTCTGGGGGAGCCCGGCCTTCATGGGAAAGTCCGTTTTCGGCAGGAAGACGGTGTCTCGCCAATCTGCCTTGCTAGAATCGTCGCGCTGTTCAGTCATGGCCGGGCGCGCTTAGGAGTTTCCGTGCTTCGCCGCAATCCGCCTCGATCTGCGCGGTCAGTTCCTCCAGCGAAGCGAACTTTGCCTCACCGCGCAGGAAGTGGTGGAACGCCACCTCGATCTCCTGATCGTAGAGATCCTCGGCAAAATCGAAGAAGTGCGGCTCGAGCAGTTCCTTGGGTGGTTCGAACTGCGGGCGCACCCCGAGGTTGGCGGCGCCGCGGACAACGCGGCCACCGGGCAGGGTTCCGGTCACCGCATAGACCCCGTAGCGCGGGCGCAGATAGCTGCCGAGCGGCAGGTTGGCGGTGGGATAGCCGATCGTCCGGCCGAGCTTGTCGCCGTGCTGGACCACGCCGCGGATCGCGAACGGCCGCGACAGCAGGTGGGTGGCGAGCGCGCAGTCCCCGGCCTTGAGCGCCTCGCGGATCCGGCTGGAGGAGACCACCTCGCCGTCCTCGCTGACCGGGCCAATCGCGCGCGCGGTCATGCCGGATTGTTCGGCCAATTGCCCCAGCACGCCAACATTGCCGGTGCGGCCCTTGCCAAAGGTGAAGTCCTCACCAGTGACCACCGCCGCCGCGCCCAGCCGCCGGGCGAGCAGGTCCCGGACGAAGTCTGCCGCTGTGGTCGCAGCGAGATCGGCATCGAAGTGGAACACCAGCATCGCATCGGCCCCGGCGGCGGCGAATAGTTCCTGGCGCTGGTCCAGCGTGGTCAGGCGGAACGGCGCTGCTGCGGGGGCAAAGAAGCGCACCGGGTGGGGATCGAAAGTGGCGATCAGCACCGGGCGGTTCTCGGCCCGGGCCTGGTCGATCGCCGCGCCCGCGACCGCCTGGTGGCCGCGATGGAACCCGTCGAAATTGCCCAGCGCAATCACCCCGCCGCGCAAGGACGCCGGGATCGGGTCGCGCGCATCAAGCCGGACGATGGTCATGGCGAGGCCGGCTTGCGCAGCAGCGTGACGAAGTCAAAGGCCGGCGTCTTGCCCTCGGCCGGGTGCGGCTCGCGGAAGGCCTCGTCCCATTCACCGCGATCGAAAGCGGGCAAGCGGGTGTCACCCTCAGGCCTCAGGTGGACCTCGGTCAGCTCGATCCGGTGCGCCAGCGGCAGGAACAGCCGGTAGATTTCCGCCCCGCCGACCACCGCGATATGCGGGGCATTGGCAAGGCTGAGCGCCTCCTCGACCGAACGCGCAATCTCGGCGCCCTCCTCGCCCCAGGCCTTGTCGCGGGTCAGGACGATATGACGGCGGCCGGGGAGCAGGCCGGGGAGCGATTCGAAGGTCTTGCGGCCCATCACCATCGGCAGGCCCATGGTCAGCGCCTTGAACCGGCGCAGGTCGGCGGGAATATGCCAGGGCAGCGCCCCCTCGGCACCGATCACCCCGTTGTCGGCGATCGCCACGGCCAGGAACACTTCGGACCGGTTCATGCGCCCAACCGCGTGACATGGCCCATCTTGCGCCCGGGGCGGGCGGCGGCCTTGCCGTAGAGGTGGAGGTGATTGTGCGGATCGGCGAGCAGTTCGGCCCAGTCGTGCGCTTCGGCGCCGATCAGGTTTTTCATCTCGACTGCCGGAGCGGTCAGCGTGGTCGCCCCCAGCGGCAGCCCGCAGATCGCGCGGATGTGGTTCTCGAACTGGCTGGTGCGCGCGCCTTCGATCGTCCAGTGCCCGGAATTGTGGACGCGCGGCGCCATCTCGTTGAACACCGGGCCTTGCGCCGTGGCGAAGAATTCGAGCGTCAGCACCCCGACATAGCTCAGCGCCCCGGCAACCTTGGCCGCCAGCGCGCGGGCGGCGGGCACTTGCGCCTGCACCGCTGCCGAGGCGGGAACCGCCGAATGCGCCAGAATCCCGCCGGCATGGACGTTCTCGGCGCTGTCCCAGAACACCACGGCGCCGTCTGCGCCGCGCGCCAGGATTACCGAGAATTCGGCGCTGAACTGGACGAAGCCCTCAAACACCAGCGGCTGCTCGGCCACCACGATGCCGTCGGCGTCGTGATCGGTCATGATCCGCCACTGGCCCTTGCCGTCATAGCCCTCGCGGCGGGTCTTGAGGATTGCGGGTGAGCCGATTTCGGCCAGTGCCCGCTCAAGGTCTTCGCCGGTGTCGACCGCCAGCCACGGCGCGGGCCGCCCGCCGAGCGCCTCGACAAAGCGCTTCTCCGCCACCCGGTCCTGCGCCACTTCGAGCGCCTGCAATGATGGCAGGACCGCGCCGCCAAGCGCTTTCAGCGGCGCCACCGGCACATTCTCGAATTCATAGGTCACCACCGCGCAGTCGGCGGCGAATTCAGCCATCGCCGCGGCGTCGTCCCAGCGGGCGTTGGTGAACATGCCGCACATGTCGGCGGCGATGCATTCGGCCTCGGGCGAATAGACGTGGCTGCGATAGCCCAGCTGCGCAGCGGCCATGGCCAGCATCCGGCCAAGTTGGCCGCCGCCGAGGATGCCGATGGTCTCACCTGGGGGAATCATGCGCTATGCTGGTCTTTCAGCCACGCCAGCGGTCTGCGCGGCGCGGAAGGCCTTGATCCGCTCGCCCAGCGCGGGATCCTGTAGCGCGAGGATCGAGGCGGCGAGCAGCCCGGCATTGGTCGCCCCGGCCTCGCCGATCGCCAGCGTTCCCACGGGAACTCCGGCGGGCATCTGCACGATCGAAAGCAGGCTGTCCTGCCCGGATAGCGCTTTGGACTGCACCGGCACGCCCAGCACCGGCAAGTGGGTCATGCTCGCGACCATCCCCGGCAAGTGCGCCGCGCCACCGGCGCCGGCAACGATCACCTTGAACCCTTCGTCCGCCGCGCCCTGCGCAAAGGCGACCAGCCGCGCCGGGGTGCGGTGGGCGGAAACGATCCGCGCGTCATAAGCCACACCCAGCTTGTCGAGCGCCTCGGCGGTGCACTTCATCGTTGCCCAGTCCGACTGGCTGCCCATGACGATGGCGACTGCTGCGGTCATCTCAGCGCTCCGCCAGATAGTAACGCTCAAGCGCATTGAGATCCGCATCAAGCTCGCAGACGATCGGCTGGCCGGTCGGGATTTCCAGCCCGGTAATCTCCGCATCGGAAATCCCCGAGAGCTGCTTGACCAGCGCCCGCAGCGAATTGCCATGCGCCGAAACCAGCACCACTTCGCCGGCGCTCAGCGCCGGGACGATCACTGCTTCGTAGTAAGGCAGCACCCGGGCGATGGTGTCTTTCAGGCTTTCGGTGTTCGGGATCGGGATCCCGGCATAGCGCGGATCGCTGGCCAGATCGAAAGCCGAGCCAGCTTCCAGCACCGGCGGCGGAATGTCGAAGCTGCGGCGCCAGATTTTAACCTGCTCATCGCCGTGCTGCGCCGCGGTTTCGGCCTTGTCGAGCCCGGTCAGCCCGCCATAGTGACGCTCGTTGAGCCGCCAGTCCTTGATCTCCGGGATCCACAGCCGGCCAGCGGCCTCCAGCGCCAGATGCAGCGTCTTGATCGCGCGGGTCTGAAAGCTGGTGAAGGCCAAAGTCGGCAGCATCTCCGTGGCCTTCAGCAGTTCGCCCGCCGCCATCGCCTCAGCCTCGCCCTTGGGCGTCAGATCGACGTCCCACCAGCCGGTGAAGCGGTTTTCCAGGTTCCACTGGCTTTGGCCATGACGAACAAGAATCAAGCGCGGCACTTCTTGCTCCAAGCTAACAACACCGGCCCACTCCCCCTCCCGGCCACCCAGAGCATAGAATCCCGTTGGGTGGCCGGGAGGGGGAGTGGGCCGGTGTTGCTCCGCCGTCAGGCGGAAACCTACCGAGCATCGCCACCTAGCTGCTTGCCTCGTCTTTGGGAAGGGCGGCCTTGACCTCGGTGGCGAGCTGCCGTGCCTGCTCCTTGCGGCGGTGCAGATTCTCGCGCAGCTTGGCGGCCAGCCGCTCCTCGCGGGTCATTTTCGCCTCTTTACCCATGCGCAATGCCTTGGCGCTATCGGGGCGAAGTCTCAAGCTTGACTTTGCGCAGGCGCGGGACCAATAGCGCGCCCTTCGCCGGCTGATGGCCCAGGCTGCTGTAGCTCAGTGGTAGAGCGCACCCTTGGTAAGGGTGAGGTCGGGAGTTCAATCCTCCCCAGCAGCACCAGCCGCGCCGCTTGCCGCCTCAGTTGGGCATGACCGAGTAGTCGGCCGACGCGCTTGAGGTGAGTTCGCGCTTCATTTTG
>JANOGS010000261.1:0-14854 GCA_031414115.1 Novosphingobium sp.
CGGCACTGATGCTGGCCGCGCTGGTGACCTATCTTGCGGGCGGCCGCCATCTGCCCGAAGTCCCTCCCCGGCGGCGCAAGGACCCAGATGCCAAACCGCTCACCCCAGGCGAACGGCGCCGGGTCTGGGCGCTGATCGCGGTGATCGCCCTGACCATCCCGGCCGAGATCGCCTATCCGATGGTCTGGACGATCGGCAGCATCTGGGTTGATACCTATGTCAGCCTCGGCCCGATCCCGGCCCCCTGGTTTGGCTCGGCGGATTCGCTGGGTTCGATCCTGGCCGCAGTCCCGCTGATTGCGCTGTGGGCGGCCCAGGCCCGCAAGGGCCGTGAGCCGAGCAGCGTCGCCAAGATCGCGATCGGCACTGCGCTGACCGGAGCTGGCGCCTTGATCCTGGCCGCTGGCAGCGCCACCAGCACCGGGCGCGATACGGTCCATATCCTCTGGGCGATTGCCGGCTATTTCACCATGGGGCTGGCCTGGATGTACTATTGGCCGACCACGCTGGCGCTGGTCAGCCGGGTTGCGCCGCCCGCGGTTGCCGGCACGCTGGTGGGCGGTGCTTTCGTCTCGCCGTTCCTGGCCCATTCGCTCGCCGGAGTGATCGGCACCCGGTTCGACGACATGGAGCCCGCCGCGTTCTGGGCGATGGACGCGGGGATCGCTTTTGCCGGAGCGCTGCTGCTGTTTGCCTTGAGCAAACCGCTGACCAGAGCACTGGAAGGCGATCCAAAGGCCGGATAGCCCCCCTTTCGCGCGCTCCGGCTTTCTGCGATGAGCGACTAGCCATGTTCATCGCCGCTCGCCTGACCGCCGCCCTTGCCGCCGCCCTGCTGCTCACCGCCCCGGCGCTGGCCCGCGATGCGCTGGGGCTGTTCGGCACTTGGGCCGCGTTCCGCGACGGGAAAGCGCCGCGCTGCTATGCCATTGCCAAGGCCCTGCCTTCGACCAGGCAGCGCGACTATCAGCCCTATGCCGATGTCGCCTGGTGGCCCAAGCAGGCGGTGCGCGGGCAGGTTCACTTCCGGCTCTCGCGCAAGCTCCAGCCCGGCGCGGCGATAGTGCTCTCGATCGGCGGTCAACGGCTCAACCTGGTCGGCGGCGGCGGCGATGCCTGGGCGGCGGACAAGCGAATGGACGCGGCGGTGATCGCCGCAATGCGCAGCGCCAGCGAAATGACCGTCAGTGCCCGCGGGGCGGACGGCAGCGGCTTCTCCAACACCTGGCAGCTCGAAGGCGCGGCTACCGCGATGGATGCCGCCGCGGTGGGGTGTGCGGGACTTCGCTAGCTTTTCGCGGGCGCTGCCCCTATCGCGCCCGGCCCATGGCCGACACCGCCCTCATGCAAATCCCCGGCCTTATTGACCCGGTTCCCGTCGCGCGCGAGATCACTCCGCGCGCCGATGGCCGCATCGACTTGATCGGCCTGCCGCGCCAAGACATCGCCGAGCTGTTCGCAGCCGCCGGGCTTGATCCCAAGGCCGCCAGATTGCGGGCCAAGCAGGTGTTTCACTGGCTTTACCACCGCGGCGTTATCGAATTCGTGGCGATGACCGATATCGCCAAGACCATGCGGCCGTGGCTGACTGAACGCTTCGTGATCGGCCGGCCCGAGATCGTCCTGGCCCAGCATTCCAGCGACGGCACCCGCAAGTGGCTGCTCAAGACCGCTGACGGGCACGAATTCGAGATGGTTTTCATCCCCGATGCCGATCGCGGTACCTTGTGCGTTTCCAGCCAGGTCGGCTGCACGCTCAACTGCCGGTTCTGCCATACCGGGACGATGC
Organism: Novosphingobium sp.; assembly: GCA_031414115.1. Classification (GTDB taxonomy): domain Bacteria; phylum Pseudomonadota; class Alphaproteobacteria; order Sphingomonadales; family Sphingomonadaceae; genus Novosphingobium. The sequence goes on from JANOGS010000261.1 coordinate 1,790, forward strand.
GGCTGGTCCGCAACCTGACGCCCGGCGAGATCGTCGGCCAGGTCATGCTCGCCCGCGATGCGCTGGGCGAATGGCCTAACGCGTCGTCCCCGGCTCGACCGGGGACCGCTGGCCCCGTCGCCGCATCGCCGCGTCCAGAGGCCAGCGGTCTCCGCTTGCGCGGGGATGAGGACGATGCCGACGAGGACGAGGATGGCGGCTATTCCTCCGACGGCCGCCTGCTGACCAACATCGTGATGATGGGGATGGGCGAGCCGCTGTACAATTTCGAGCATGTCCGCGATGCCTTGAAGCTGGTGATGGATGGCGACGGGCTGGCGCTGAGCAAGCGCCGGATCACGCTTTCCACCTCGGGCGTGGTGCCGATGATGGCCCGCGCCGGGGCCGAAATCGGGGTCAATCTCGCGGTTTCGCTCCACGCCACCAACAAGGAAGTGCGCGACGAGATCGTGCCGATCAACCGCAAGTATGGCCTCGAAGAGCTGCTCCAGGCCTGCGCCGACTATCCCGGCGCCAGCAACGCGCGGCGGATCACTTTCGAATACGTGATGCTCAAGGACAAGAACGACAGCGACGCCGACGCGCGTGAACTGGTCCGGCTGATCAAGGCCTACAAGCTGCCTGCCAAGGTCAACCTGATCCCGTTCAACCCTTGGCCAGGTGCGCAATACGAATGTTCAAGCGAGGCGCGCATCCGCCGCTTTTCCGAGATCGTCTTCGGGGCCGGGATCAGCGCTCCGGTGCGCACGCCGCGCGGGCGCGATATCGATGCCGCCTGCGGCCAGCTCAAGACCGCCGCCAAGAAAATGTCCCGCGCCGAGCTCGACCGGCTCGCCGATGAGAAGCAGGCTGCGCTGGGTTAGGCCACTCGTTCCATCGCGCTGACGCCACGGCTGGTCGCCGCAATAGCAAGTACAACGAGACGTTCATCTGAGGTTGGGCCGCTCTGCCAACATGGGGTCTGTAGTTCAGAAACCCAGCAAACGGCAGGAGACCTCCCGTGAAGAAAGCCCTTATCGCTACGCTGATTGCGGCCAGTGCCGTCACTTCGGTTCCGGCTTTCGCCGATCCGCCAGGCTGGGCCCCGGCCCACGGCAGGCGTCACCACGAGCGCAGTTACGATCGCGACGATCGCCGCGATTACGACCGCCGCGATTACGACCGCCGCGACTACGACCGCCGCGACTATCGCGATAATTATGATTCGCGCCGCTATAACCGCACCGACAACGGCATCCGCTATTGGCGGGGCGACGATGGGCGCTATTACTGCAAGCGCAGCAACGGCACCACCGGCCTGCTGGTCGGTGCGGCGCTGGGCGCGCTGCTCGGGCGTTCGGTCGATACCTATGGCGACCGCGCTCCGGGTACGATCCTGGGCGCCGCCGCTGGCGCCCTGCTCGGTCGCGAGGTCGATCGCGGACGGAGTCGCTGCCGCTGAGCCGGAACATTTCGGCTGGCCGCGCGTTCGGAACGGTTTACCAACATGGGCAACCGCCGGTTGATTACTTATGTCACAGGGTCGCCCCTCAAAGTTCTAGGAGACCGACAATGCGCAAGTTCCTGATCGCCGCGACCATGGCCGCAGTAGCCCTGCCGCCCGCGTCCGCTTTTGCCGACCCGCCCGCCTGGGCCCCGGCCCACGGCTACCGCGCCAAGAAGGGCGCGATCGCCTATCGCCGCACAGACAACGGCATCCGCTATTGGCAGGGCCAGGACGGGCGCCACTATTGCCGCCGCGGTGACGGCACGGTTGGCCTGCTGGTTGGCGCCGCGCTTGGTGCCTTGCTTGGCCGCGCGGTCGATACCCGCGGTGAACGGGCAACCGGGACCATCCTTGGCGCCGCCGCCGGGGCACTGGTCGGCAACGAGCTGGCCAAGGGTCCGACCCGCTGCCGCTAACCTGACGAAAAGCAGTTTCAAGTAACGGCCGGTTGTGCTTGGGGAGACCCATGCCACCGGTCGTTCTCATTACCGGCGCCGCGAAGCGCATCGGCGCGGTGCTGGCGCGCGCTTTTGCCGGGGCGGGCTGGCATGTGGTGATCCACGCCGGCCATTCGCCCGAAGCTGCCCACGCGCTCGCCGCCGAACTGCCCTCCGCCGAAGTTGCGATCTGCGATCTAAGCGACGGCGATGCCGCCGTGGCTATGATCGCGCAATTGGCGGATCGACTCGGTGACTGGCGGGTTCTGGTCAACAACGCCGCCGTCTTCCGCCCTGACACCGCCGAGGCGATCGATCCCGCGATCTTTGCTGAGGCGATGCAGGTCAATGCCGAAAGCCCGGCGCGGATGGCCCAGGCCTTTCTGGCACAGGCGCGCAGCCGGGGCGGGCGCCGGGTGATCCACTTCCTCGACCAGAAGCTCGCCAATCCCAACCCCGATTTCTTCTCCTACACCATGGCCAAGCATGCTCTGGCCAGCACGGTAAAGATGCTCGCCATGGCCCAGCAGCGGGCCGAGGACCGGATCTACGGCCTCGCCCCCGGGGCGATGCTGCCAAGCCATGACCAGCGCGCCGAGGAACACGAGCTCAGCGGGCGGATGAACCTGCTGCAGCGCCTGACAGACCCGCAGGAGCTGGCCGATGCGGCGCTGTGGCTGGCGCAAGGCTGGCTGGCCAGCGGCGAGACGCTGTTCGTCGATTCAGGCCAGCATCTGCTCGCCCAGCCCCGCGACGTGCTTTACCTTGCCCGCCAGTGATCGAGGCTTTGTTGCGGCTTTAGCCTAAGGAAATTCGCGGAGGTTATCGATGTGATGCCAAATTAGGCCTTGCGCCTTGGCCCGCGCGTCATAGTCTTTTGCCGCATGTGGCTGCTCAATAAAATGCTTTCGGCGCTGGTCAAACATGGCCAGCTGATCGTCACCGACTGGGATGGCAAGCAGTATCGCTATGGCGATCCCGCCGCCGATCCGGTGCGGATCCGCCTGACCGACAAGGGCGCGGCGCTGCACATCGCCAGGGATCCGCGGGTCGGCGCGGGCGAGGCCTATATGGATGGGCGGCTGGTGGTTGAGCCGCCGCACGACATCCGCGACATGGTGCTCACCGTCATGGCCAATGCCAAGCGCGGCAAGGGCAATCGGCGCGGAGTTCGCCCGCCCAATCCGCTCAAGCGTGCGGCCGGCTGGGTCCTGGCCAAGGCCGACCAGATCAACCTGCGCGCCAAGGCCAGCAGCAACGTCACCCACCACTATGACCTGACCCGCCAGTTCTACGAGCTGTTCCTTGATGAGGACCGGCAATACACCATGGCCTATTTCCGCGATCCGGCGAACTCGCTGGAGCGCGCCCAGCTCGACAAGAAAGCGCTGATCGCGGCCAAGCTGCGCCTTGAACCGGGCCAAAGTGCTGGAATTCGGGTGCTCGACATCGGTTGCGGCTGGGGTGGCCTGGCGCTTTATCTCAACCGCCATTTCGGCTGCGAGGTGCTTGGCGTCAGCCTCGCCCCTGACCAGATCAAATTCGCCCAGGAACGCGCCGCGCAGGCCGACGTGGCGGACAAGGTTAAGTTCGAACTCACCGACTACCGCGATGTCACTGGCCAGTTCGACCGGATCACCAGCGTCGGCATGATCGAGCACGTCGGCGCCCCGCACCTGCCCGAGTATTTCGCCAAGACCCATGATCTGCTCGCCGACGATGGGATCATGCTGACCCACACCATCGGCCGCAGCCGCGGCCCCGGCGTCACCGACAAGTGGACCCGCAAGTACATCTTCCCCGGCGGCTACATCCCGGCAATGAGCGAACTGGTCCGCGCCTGCGAGAAAACCGGCTGGGAGATCGCCGACATCGAGGTGCTGCGCTATCACTATGCCCACACGATCGCCGAATGGTACCGCCGCACCACGCTGCACGAGGCCGAGATCACCGCGCTGTACGACGCCCGGCTGTTCCGGATGTGGCAGTTCTATCTCGCCGGCGCCGAACAGAGCTTCCGCCACGGCGGCATGGTCAACTTCCACATCCAGTCGGTCAAGCAGCGCAGCGCGGTGCCGATGACGCGGGATTACATGAGCAGCGAAGCAGCGCGGCTGGCGGCGCTGGAGGGCGCGCCGGAGTGGCATCTGGAGAGGACGGCGGCGGAGTAGCGGTTGCGGTCGGCGGCCACGCCTGCTAGCCGCCCCCCGCACTGTCAAGCGGGAGCCTCCCATGTCCGAGATCAAGCGCGTCGTCCTCGCCTACTCCGGCGGCCTCGACACCAGCGTCATCCTCAAGTGGCTGCAGGTCACCTATGGCTGCGAGGTGGTCACCTTCACCGCCGACCTCGGCCAGGGCGAGGAGCTGGAACCCGCCCGCGCCAAGGCCAGGCTGATGGGGGTGCCCGACCACCACATCTACATCGACGACCTCAAGGAGGAATTCGTCCGCGATTTCGTCTTCCCGATGATGCGCGCCAATGCTCGGTACGAGGGCGACTATCTGCTCGGCACCTCGATCGCCCGGCCGCTGATTTCCAAGCGGCTGGTCGAGATCGCGCACGAAACCGGCGCCGATGCGGTCGCCCACGGCGCCACCGGCAAGGGCAACGACCAGGTCCGCTTCGAGCTTTCCGCCTATGCGCTCGACCCGAACATCAAGGTGATCGCCCCGTGGCGCCAGTGGGACCTGACCAGCCGCACCGCGCTGATCGCCTGGGCCGAGGCGCACCAGATCCCGGTGCCCACCGACAAGCGCGGCGAGAGCCCGTTCAGCACCGACGCCAACCTGCTCCACACCTCGTCCGAGGGCAAGGTGCTCGAGGACCCGTGGGAGGAGACTCCCGACTACGTCTATTCGCGCACCGCCAATCCCGAGGACGCGCCCGACAGCCCCGAGTACATCACCATCGATTTCGAACGCGGCGACGGGGTCGCGCTCAATGGCGTGGCGATGAGCCCCGCGACCCTGCTCACCGCGCTCAACGAGCTGGGCCGCAAGCACGGGATCGGCCGGCTCGACCTGGTCGAGAACCGCTTCGTCGGCATGAAGAGCCGCGGGATGTACGAGACTCCGGGGGGCGAGATCTACGCCCGCGCCCACCGCGGGATCGAGAGCATCACGCTCGACCGCGGCGCCGCGCACCTCAAGGACGAGCTCATGCCCAAGTACGCCGAGCTGATCTACAACGGCTTCTGGTTCGCGCCGGAGCGCGAGATGCTGCAGGCGGCAATCGATCACAGCCAGGCCCGGGTAAATGGCACGGTGCGCTTGAAGCTCTACAAGGGCATGGCCAGCGTGGTCGGCCGCAAGTCGGCGGACAGCCTCTATTCGGAACGCCACGTGACGTTTGAGGACGATGCCGGGGCTTACGACCAAAAGGACGCGGCGGGGTTCATCAAGCTTAACGCGCTTCGGTTAAGGCTGCTGGCGCAGCGGGACCGGTAGACTCGGCTCAGGCTGCTGGCGCAGCGCGGCAGAAAGATGACTCTCACGCAAAGCCGCAGAGAGGGTATCCGTTGCAAGTGGGCCGAGACTGCTTCCTGGAGAGGGGCTTGTGGGGACGGCGGATGATTTGCTTGCCGCTGGCTTTAAAGGTGACAACCTGACGCCACACCACATTCCCTCTGCCAATCGTATGGCAGCTGAAAAAGTGAGTTGGGGCGACGGAATCGCCATAAATATGCAACAACCGCTGGGAGCGGGCGGACGACATCGGGCGACCTTCACCTACGGCACCCAAGCGGATATCAACATGACCGCACGAGATGCTCTTGCTGCGGGTGTTTGGGATGCTCGCAGGATTTACCAAGCGGACGGGCTCTACACACCTCAAATTCGATCAAGCCTTCAAGAGCTAATTCTGCTAAATAGGACCAACCATCCTACTATTTTTGTGAAGCCGACACGATGAGCGGGACATATGAAATGCAGCTATCTGCTCTTCGTAAGGAGATTGAAGTAGATGGTGCTCGACCAGCGAAAATTGATGCGGCGGTAACGGCAATTTTGGCCACGGACGACCCGAGAATCGCGAGTGACTTACTCTCTTTGCTCTCCGACCAAGCCGCCTACGACGAAGGGATGTTTACCCTGATCCACACCGCCGAATCATTCGACGATACGACGTATGTCAGGTCTTTGCTTTTGGTCTTCCCCGAGTTGGTAAGCTCATCCCCGCGCTGGGCCTCCATCGTCTTGATGCGGGTATTGAACAGCGACACCGCGCGACGGGAGGCAGTCGATCAACTGCGGAAAGCTTCGGAACCAATCAAGCAATCGATGAAGATCATATGCGAGCGCATCAATGAGGTTCGCCCCCAGTTTCTGAGCAAGACAACGCCAGTTTTGATAGCCGCGACCTGACCCGCCCGCCCGCAGGCCCAGCGTCACCATTGTAATCGCTCGTCCCGATGTCTTGTTTGCCCGCAGTAGTAGCCCTGATCTGCGGCGTGTCGGACTGAGGTGCAAAACAAGCAGACCTTACACGGAAGACCGTAGGGGTGTCTGTTGGTCAAGGTGTTGATCCTGCCGCAAAGACGCAAAGATGTAGTGCCTGCGGCGAAGCTGCTTTGCCAATCCTTGGCCATGCTTGGCCGAACCCTTGAGATTGCGAATGAGCCTTCGGCTCGAAGTTTCATCTTCGCGTCTTTGCTTGAGAAATCTTCTTCCTTCTGGCGCCCAATCCGCACGACTCGTGGGCGCCAGATCGGTTGTCCACCGCGAATCCCGCTACCTGTGGATAACTCACCTAGAATCTGCTTGCGCGACTCACTTTCGAGGCGCAGCTTTCAGGGGTCGAGACGATGAAACCGCACTGGCGAATGAGGCAGGAAACTGCTGAAATCAAAAGGGAAAACTGAAGCTGATCGGCCTGGCAACGATGCCCGCAGCAGCGTCGGAAAACACGCCTGGGAAACTCTTCGGAGGGAACCAATGCGAACCGCAGATGCAGTGAGTGGCGCGAAGCTGGAAGGTCGCCCGGCGACGGACGGGAAGGACGAGAAGGAAAGCGGCGCTTCGGCGCAGCAGAACGGAAAGTCCGGAATGAAAGTTGAAGGGCGGTCTCGGAACCGCCAGGTGGAAGGAGAAGGTTTTCGGACCCGAACCAACCGCCTGACGGGACCGGACGCCGGCGCATGAGCCGGGCGAGGAACGCTGGTCCTCAGGGACCGCCGGAAGAAACGGTAGCAGGCAAGCAAGAGCCGCAAGGCGAATGTTGGCCAGACCCGATGCGATGAGCATCACGATGCTGACACCCTCGGTGCTTTGCACACGGGTGCTCTACCACGCATCACCGCGGTCGCGCTGCCGAACACCCCGGGAAAGGCGATCGCCCAAACTCAACCGGAACAAGCGCCGACGAGCGTGGGGCTGGCAGCAATGCCGGCCCCATTTGCTGTGGCGTGGGGATGAGAGAAAGAACAGCATCGGTCGGTTGAGAAATTCGGATATCTCCACTAACCTCTCCAGCATAGGGGTTGCGCACTATGAGGGAAAATCCGATGTCCAGCCACCCGAAGCGAGCGCGCATCTACCAAAATCATCATCTGGATTCGACGCGTTGGAATTGGTTCGATCCGCGCGACGACGATATTGTGATCGCGACTTCCTATAAGGCCGGGACAACATTGATGCAGACAATAGTGGGCAATCTCCTGTTCCCGACTGGCGATCTGCCCGGCCCGGCTTCATTCATTTCGCCCTGGCTCGACTTCCGCCTGATACCATTGGAGATGGTTCTAGGGCAGCTCGAAGCGCAAGAGCATCGCCGCTATATCAAGACGCACACGCCGTTGGATGGCCTGAAATATTACCCGCAAACAAAATACATTTGTGTAAGCCGCGATCCGAGGGACGTGTTTATGTCTCTGCTAAATCACTGGGGCAGTCACACCGACGAATTCTACATCGCGGCAAATAGCGTTCCCGGCCGGGTCGGAGCCGAATTTCCGAGATTTGGCGGCGATATAAAGCAAATCTGGCGCGATTGGATCACACGAAGCTGGTTCGATTGGGAACTTGGCGGTTACCCGTATTGGTCACACCTCAGCTATACGCAATCCTTCTGGAATTATCGCCACCTGCCCAATATCAAGCTGGTCCATTTCAGCGACCTGTTGGCCGATCTCGATGGCCAGATGAGAGGCATCGCAAACTACCTTGAAATCCAAGTCTCAGACGAAATGTGGCCCGATGTCGTCAGACGCTGCACATTTGCTGAGGTGAAGAAAGATCCGTCGAAAGTCGTTGGGGAGAATATCTCCTTTGCATTCAAGGGTGGGGCCAACACTTTCATTCATAAAGGCACAAATGGCCGCTGGGTCGATGTGCTGGATGAAGAGGACCTGGCGCTTTACGACAAAGCAATGAGCAAACTGCCGCCCGATTATGCCAGTTGGCTGCAAAATGGCAGCTCGGCAATGTTGGACTGATTTGAACGACTGCCTTTGGCTTGCATCCCGCTCACCCACCCCTTCACCGCACGAACAGGCTCGCCAGTTCGACATGGGTCGACCAGCGGAACTGCCCGACTGGGCGCAACTCTTCCAGCCGGAAGCCGGCCTCCACCAGCATCCGCGCATCGCGCGCCCAGCTGGAGGGGTTGCAGCTGATATAGACCACCCGGCCCACACTGCTCGCCGCGATCCGCTCGACCTGCTCGCGGGCGCCGGCGCGGGGCGGATCGAGCAAGACCGCAGCGAAGCGGCTGAGTTCGTCGGGCAGCAAGGGATTGCGAAACAGGTCGCGGTGGAGCGTTTGGACCGGTAGCTGGGCGCGGTCCGCCGCCGCCTTGCAGGCGAGATGGGCATCGCGCGCGGCCTCCACCGCCAACACCTTGCAGCCCGGCCCGGCAAGCGCGAAGGCAAAGGTGCCGAGGCCGGAGAACAGGTCGGCCACACTGGCGCAGTCGCCCAGCCACGCGCGCACCGCCGCCGCCAGCGCCGCCTCGCCGTCGACGGTCGGCTGGAGGAAGCTGCCCGGCGGATAGGCCACCGCCACGCCAGAAAGAGCTACCGTCACCGGCTCGGGCTCCCACACCGTCTCGGGGCCGTAGCCGGCGTCGAGCGTCAGCCGGGCTAGCCCCAAGTCGCGGGCGAAATCGAGCAAGGCCTCGGTCAAGGCCAGACCCTCGGCGCTGAGGCCCTTGATCGCGAGATCGACCCCCTGGTCGGTCAGGGTCAGTTCGAGATCGGCGGCCAGCTTGGCGTGGGCGTGTTTGCCCTTGGTCTTCCTTGGCTGGGCTTGTCCTTGCCCGAGCCGGATCAGCAGCTTGCGGAGCGGCGCCAGCAGCTGGACCAGCTCCCGGTGCAGCACCGGGCATTCGGCCAGCTCGACCAGCCGGTGTGACTTTGCCTCGCGGTAGCCGATCACCACCCGTCCCTGCGAGCTCTCGGCGCGCAGCGCGGCGCGGCGGCGGCTGCCCGGCGGCGAGAGCTGCGGCGCGGCGATGTGCTCCGCGCCCAGTTCCTGCGCGGCCGAGGCATTGGCGACCCGCGCCTCGACAAATCCCGCCAGTGCCTCCTCGTCGAGTTGCTGGAGCTGGCAACCGCCGCACTGGCCGAAGTGGCGGCACGGCGGAGTGACATGGTGCGGGCCGGGCTGGAGCGTTCCATCGCCCAGCAGCAGGTCGCCGGGCGCCGCGCCCCAGGCATAGCGGCCTGAGGCGGTGACGCCGTCGCCCTTAGCGGCGATGCGGATGATTGCTTCGTCCTGGCTCACAGGCAGGCGGCGTAGGCCTCGCGGACCGCTCCGGCAAGCGCACCGGCGGTGAACGCCGCACCACACAGCCGCGCCGCTTCGCCGTGCAGCCAGACCCCCTGGCAGGCCGCCGCAAACGGCTCCACCCCGGTGGCGAGGCGGCTGGCGATGGCGCCGGCGAGGACGTCGCCGGTTCCCGCGGTCGAGAGCCACGAGGAGGCGCGCGGAGCCAGCGCCATCCGGCCATCGGGCGCGGCGATCACGGTATCGGCGCCCTTGGCCACCACCGTCATTCCGCTCGCCCGGGCCAGCACCGAAGCCCGTTCAGGCTTGCTGCCAGCACTGTCGAGATCAAACGCACGCTCGAGCGCAATCAGCTCGCCCTCGTGCGGGGTGGCGATCAGCGCGGCCGAGCGTTCGGCGAGCAGGCGCGGCGCGAGCAGCACCAGCGCATCGGCATCAAGCACCGCGGGGATCGGCTCAGACAGCGCCACCGCCAACCGCTCGCGGGCTTCCCCGCCCCGCCCCAGCCCTGGGCCGACCAGCAGGGCGGCAAAGCGGCGGTCGGTGAGCAATTCGGCGAGCGGAGTCCGGTCAACCACCAGCTCGGGCGGTGCCGCCAGCGGGTTGTCCGCCAGCAGCTTGACGTAGCCCGCCCCCGCCCCTTGCGCCGCCGTGCAAGCGAGCAGCGCCGCGCCCGGCATCGCCCCCGCGACCACGCCGAGCAATCCGCGATTGTATTTGTGGGCATCCGCGCCGGGCGCAGCCAGTTGTGGGCGAGTTATCACCTGCGCCGCGCCCTCAACCGCGTCGATGCCGATTTCAACCAGCCGCAACGCGCCCATTCGCGCGGCGGTGGGCATCAGGAAATGTGCGAACTTCCAGGCGCCTAACGCAATGGTGAGGTCATAGCCAGGAAGCGCACCGTCCAGCGGCTGGCCAAGGTCGCTGTCGACCCCGCTCGGCAAGTCGATCGCCACGCGCTTGTCATGGCTTGCAGCGAGGCGCGAAAGCAACGCGGAATGTTCTGCCGTCAACGACCGGGTCAGCCCGGAGCCGAACAGGCAATCGACCAGCACCTCTCCTTCGCGCTCAGCCGTCGCGTCGAGCACTTCGCCGCGATAGTGCGCACGGGCGCTTTTCGCCGCCGCAGTGGCCGGCTCTGCCGCTGCGATCACTGCCACTTCGCCTCCCCGCTCGCGCAGCGCTTCGGCAATCACCCAGCCATCGCCGCCGTTGTTGCCGGGGCCGGTCAGCACCGTCACGCCTCGCCCGCCCGACATCCGCCAGACCCATTCCGCCGCGCCGCGCCCGGCGGTCTGCATCAGTTGGTCAACGCTGGTCCCGCCCGCGATCAGCGCCTCCTCGCCGCTGCGCAGCTGCGCCACGGTAAGGATCTGGTCACGGCTGCGGGGCATCGGCCTTGACCGGGATGACATAGCGATGCTCGCCCAGGATCACTTCCCAGCGATCCCCTTTGCGTGCCGACCGGGAGACCTCAGCACCGTCGGCGGCGCCCAGATTCTGCCCGTCCTGGCTCACCTCAAGCCGCCGGAACCCGCCATCCGGGTGGCGCACCACCAGCACCTGCGCGCCTTCGACGACGGCCCGTTCGAGTCCGCAGTCCTCGGTGAATTCCGCCGCCCCGCCGACTGCACAGGCGATCCGCTCCTTTGGTTCTTCTGGCGCGGCCTGGCCGCACGATGCGAGCAGCAACAGGCCAAGGCTTGCCCCGCGCATCACCCGCGTTTCAGCTGCGAGACATCGCGCACCGCGCCGCGCGCGGCGCTGGTGGTCATTGCAGCATAGGCCTGAAGCGCCGGCGAGACTGCGCGCGGGCGGTCCTTGGCGGGGTGCCAGCCCCTGGTGTCCTGAGCGGCACGGCGGCGGGCGAGTTCGGCATCGTCAACCGCGAGGTGGATGGTTCGCCCCGGAATGTCGATCTCGATCCGGTCGCCGTTCTCGACCAGCCCGATCAAGCCGCCCTCGGCCGCCTCGGGCGAGACGTGGCCGATCGAGAGGCCCGAAGTGCCCCCCGAAAACCGCCCATCGGTGAGCAGGGCGCAGGCCGCGCCGAGGCCCTTCGATTTGAGGTAGCTGGTCGGATAGAGCATTTCCTGCATGCCGGGACCGCCCTTTGGCCCTTCATAGCGGATCACCACCACGTCGCCTGCGACCACCTGGCCGGTGAGGATCGCGGCAACCGAGGCGTCCTGGCTTTCGAACACCTTGGCCGGGCCGGCAAATTTGAGGATCGACTCGTCAACCCCGGCGGTCTTGACGATGCAGCCTTCGAGCGCGATGTTGCCCGCGAGCACCGCCAGCCCGCCGTCCTGGCTGAAGGCGTGCTCCTTGCTGCGGATCACACCGCCGGCGCGGTCAAGATCGAGCTCGTCCCAGCGGCGTGACTGGCTGAACGCGGTCTGGGTCGGCACCCCGCCGGGGGCGGCCAGATAAAAGGTCTGCACGTCCGGATCGTTGGTCCGCTTGATGTCCCACTTGTCGAGCGCGTGGCCCAGCGTCGGGCTGTGCACAGTCGGCAGCCCGGTGTGGAGCAGCCCGGCGCGGTCAAGCTCGCCCAGGATCGCCATGATTCCGCCGGCGCGGTGGACGTCTTCCATGTGGACGTCGCTCTTCGCAGGCGCGACCTTGCTCAGGCACGGCACCTTGCGGCTCAGCCGGTCGATGTCGGTCATGGTGAAATCGACCCCGGCCTCGTGCGCGGCGGCGAGCAGGTGGAGCACGGTGTTGGTCGATCCGCCCATCGCGATGTCGAGGCTCATCGCGTTCTCGAAAGCCTGGAAGCTGGCGATGTTGCGCGGCAGCGCGCTTTCGTCGTCCTCACCGTAGTAGCGCCGGCACAGTTCAACTGCCGTCCGACCTGCCTGTAAAAACAGCTCTTTACGATCCGAATGTGTTGCAAGCTGCGAGCCGTTGCCGGGCAGCGAAAGCCCCAGCGCCTCGGTCAGACAGTTCATGGAATTGGCCGTGAACATGCCCGAGCACGAGCCGCAGGTGGGACAGGCCGAGCGCTCCACCGCGGCCAAGGTCTCGTCGTCGACCTTGGGATCGGCCGCCATGATCATCGCGTCGATCAGGTCGAGCCGGTGTTTGGCCAGCTTGGTCTTGCCGGCCTCCATCGGGCCGCCCGACACGAACACTGCGGGTACGTTGAGGCGCATCGCTGCCATCAGCATGCCGGGGGTGATCTTGTCGCAGTTGGAGATGCACACCATCGCATCGGCACAATGCGCGTTGACCATGTACTCGACCGAGTCGGCGATGATGTCGCGCGAGGGCAGCGAATACAGCATGCCGTCGTGACCCATGGCGATACCGTCATCGACCGCGATGGTGTTGAACTCCTTTGCCACGCCGCCGTGTTTTTCGATTTCACGCGCGACCAGTTGGCCCATATCCTTCAGATGCACATGCCCGGGC
>JANOGS010000262.1:0-22431 GCA_031414115.1 Novosphingobium sp.
GGCACCGATATTTCCGGCTTGTGGGTGCTGCCTGCGGGTGAAACCTCTGCGACCGACAGCGAGTACCTCTCCACCTCGCGGACCCGCCAGGTGATCGACCGCCTTACCGAAGGCACACCCAACCGCTTCGTGATTTTCGATTCGCCCCCGGCTCTGGCGGCCTCACCCGCCGCAGAACTGGCCAAGTACGTCGGCCAGGCCGTGGTGGTCGCGCGCTGCGACCGCACCGGTCAGGGCTCACTCGAAGACGCGATCAAACTGCTTTCCGCCTGCCCGAACATTCAGCTGCTGCTGAACGCCGTGCACTTCAGCCCAAGCGGTCGCCGCTTCGGGACCTATTATGGATATGGGGGATGACCATGAAGTCCCACCTTCTCAAGCGTTTCGTAATTCTAGCCGCAGCTCTTGCGGCGACGATGCCACTGGCCGCGCAAGCCCAGTTGTTGCCTTATGGCGACGTTTCCGGGGCAACCGGAGGCGAATCCGACGATGTTGTCAGTGACGCTGACGAAGGCGATGATATCGGCTCGAAAATCAGCTTGCGCGGCAAGCGCAGCTACGTGACGCCCTATATCGAAGCCCAGCAGGTAGTCTCGGCCGAACTCTCACCGGGCAGCGATGTGCTGACCTGGTCGACGCTCGCCGCTGGGATCGATGCCGGGATTGCCCAGCGCAACACCCAGGGTGCGTTGTCGCTGCGCTATGAGCGCCGTTTCGGCTGGGTTGGTGGCACTTCGGACAGCGACGCGGTGAGCGGCGTTGCCCGGGCCAGCACTGCAATCGTGCCGCGAGTTCTGACGATCGAAGGCGGGGCCATGGCCGCGCGGCTTAGCGTTGAGAACAACGGTGCGGCCGTAACCGGCCAGGCGTTCGGCGATTCGGTTTCGCAGATCTACTCGCTTTATGCCGGGCCGACTTTGCAGACCCACGTCGGCGCGGTAGGGGTCGAAGGGCACTACCGGGTCGGCTACTCGCGGGTTGAAGAGCCCAATGCCATCGCGATTGCCCCCGGGCAGCCCCGGCTTGACGTGTTCGATGATGCCATCGTCCACAATGCCGGGATCCATTTCGGCACCAAGGCGGGCGAAGTTCTGCCGGTCGGGATCGGAATTGGCGCGGGCTGGAACCGTGAAGATGTCTCCAATCTCGACCAGCGTATCGATGACAGGCATGTCCGCGGCGATATCAGCCTGCCGGTCGGCAGCGATATCCAGCTGATCGGCGGTGTCGGTTATGAGGACGTCAAGATTTCAGCGCGCGACGCATTGATTGATACCATAACCGGGTTGCCGGTTATCGGTGCCGACCGTCGCTATGTCACCGACAAGAGCCAGCCGCGCCAGATCGCATACGAAGCCGATGGCCTGATCTGGGATGCCGGGGTGATGTGGCGGCCGAGCAAGCGCACCGCGCTCGAGGCTCATGTCGGCAAGCGCTATGGTTCAACCAGTTACTATGGCAGCTTTGCCTATGCGCCCAACCGCGCGACCAGCATCAACGTCTCGGTCTATGACAGTGTCACCAGCCTGGGCGGGCAGCTGACCACCGGCCTTGCCGCCTTGCCAACCGAATTTCAGGCAGTCCGCAACCCGCTCAACGGCGATATCGGTTCCTGCGTTGCTGCAACCGGTTCGGTCAGCGGCCAGCAGAGCACTTGCTTGACCAGCGCGCTTGGCTCGATCCGTTCGGCGGCGTTCCGCGGTCGCGGGGTGATGGCGACGCTGGGGATCAGCAAATCGGCGCTGCAGTACGGGATTGGCGCCGGCTATGACCGCCGCCGCTTCATCGCCGCGCCGGGAACCGTGCTGGCGGTGGCCAACGGGGTGGTCGACAAGAACATCTGGACCGCTGCCTATCTCAACGGCCGGATCGACAACAATTCCAGCTTCGGCACCACCGCCTGGGCCAATTGGTACCAAAGCGGAGATGCCTTGTCTGGCGATGTCAACGCGGTTGGGGCAACGGCTGCTTACTATCGCACGATCAGTGGCAACCTGACGGCGACCGCCGCAGTCGGGATCCAGGGGGTCAACCGCGATCGGCTGCAAGACGTCTGGTCGGCCCAGGCCATGGTCGGCGTGCGCTATTCGTTCTGATCGGGGGGGAAGGGAAGAGAGATGTTCAACGATTTCTACGGGCTCACCGGTCGGCCGTTCCAGCTGACACCTGACCCGGCGTTCTATTTTGAAAGCCTGACGCACAGAAAGGCGCTGTCCTATCTGTCCTATGGGCTGGCCCAGGGTGAGGGCTTTGTGGTCATCACTGGCGAGGTTGGCGCGGGCAAATCGACGCTGGTCGCGCACCTGATGGCAACAATCGACCCGGCGCGGCTGACCGCCGCCCAGATCGTTACCTCCAAGCTTGATGGCGAAGAGCTGGTTCACCTCGTGGCGCAGGCCTTCGGGCTGATCGTCGACGGGCATGACAAGGCCTCCGCGCTTGGCGCTATCGAGGCGTTTCTGCACGACGAAGCTCGTTCTGGCCGACGCTGTCTGCTGGTAGTTGACGAATCGCAGAACCTGCAGCTCGAAGCGCTGGAAGAGCTGCGGATGCTCTCAAACTTCCAGCTCGGCGCGCATCCGCTGCTGCAGACACTGTTGCTTGGCCAGCCTGAGTTCCGCGATCTGATCCAGGACCATCCGCAGCTTGAACAGCTGCGCCAGCGGGTGATTGCGGCGCACCATCTTGATGCGATGGAGGCGGGCGAAGTCCAGCAGTACATCGAACACCGCCTCAAATGCGTCGGCTGGGATGCCAATCCCAACTTCGACCAGCGGGTCTTTACCGGGATTTTCGAGGCGACCGGCGGCGTGCCGCGGCGGATCAACCAGATCTGCAACCGGCTGATGCTGCTCGGCTCGGTCGAACAGCGCAGCCGGATCGACGGCACCATCCTCAGCCAGGTCCTGGAAGAGCTGGAACTTGACGGCACGATGCAGCTCAAGCGCCCGGAAACTGAGATGAGCGAAGCGGTTGAGCCGCTCAATCTGCCGCATCTCACCTCGGCGCCTGCGGCGATTGCCGGCGTCGCGCTGGAACAGTTGCAGACGATGCTGGCAGAGCGTGACGCCCAGATCCTTGAACTGCAGCAGGCCGTGATCGAACTGGCCAACGAGCGGGACGAAGCGCCGGCTGCGGCGATGGCCGATCCGGGCCAGGCCCAGGCAATTGCAGCGATCGAGGCCAAGCTGGCCGGAATCGAGAGCAAGATGCTCGAGCAGGAGCGGACAATCCGTCACACCCTGACCATGCTGATCGAGTGGATCGAAGCCGACGACGCCTCGCGCGCGGCTGCCTGATCCGGCATCAGGAGAACCCGCGTGCCTCCGCCCCCACTGGTCAACGGCCTTTCGGTCGATGTTGAAGACTGGTTCCAGGTCGGCGCCTTTGAAGGGGTGATCGGCAAGGATAGCTGGAACTCGCTCGCTTCCCGAGTCGAGGCCAATGTCGATGCGATCCTGGCGATGTTCGATGCGGCCGAAGTCAAGGCGACCTTCTTCACGCTGGGCTGGATCGCGCAGCGCCACGGACCACTGATGCGCCGGATCGTCGATGCCGGGCACGAACTGGCCAGCCACGGCTGGGACCACGAACGCGTCTTCCGGTTCGATCGTGACAGCTTCAGCCGCGATCTCGAACGCAGCCGCAAGGTGATCGAGGATGCCAGCGGAACGCCCGTCACCGGCTATCGGGCGCCAAGTTTCTCGATCGATCAACGCACCCCGTGGGCCTATATCGCGCTGGCTGAACAAGGCTATGCCTACAGCTCCAGCGTCGCGCCGATAACCCACGATCACTACGGCTGGCGCAACGCCCCGCGGTTCGCCTTCAAGCCGATCCCCTGGGCCGATATCGTTGAAATTCCTGTGACAACCGCGCATTTTGCCGGCAAGCGCCTTGCCGCCGGGGGCGGGGGGTTCTTCCGGGTGCTACCCTATGGGTTCTCGCGCTGGGCGATCCGGCAGGTCAACGATCAGGACCGCCGTCCGGCGGTGTTCTATTTCCACCCCTGGGAGATCGATCCCGGGCAGCCGCGGGTAACCGGAGCCTCGTTGAAATCGCGAATGCGGCACTATACCAATCTTGGGGTCATGGCGGACAAGCTGGAGCAGCTGATCCGCGAGTTCGCCTGGGGGCGGATGGACCTGCTTGCCCACCGCGAGGCTCCGGCGGCAGTCGAGCTGGCGGCATGAACGCGCCGTTCCGTCCTGCCGCGCTGGTGCTGCGCGAGGCTGATCTGTCCGATTCGGACGAGGTTCGGCGGCTGGAAGGCTTTGTCGCGGCGCATCCCGATGGCACCGCATTTCATCGTCCCGCCTGGCTTCAGGCAGTAGCTCGCGGGACCGGCAACCGCGCACTGGCGTTGATCGCCGAGCGGGGCGGCGAACTGGCGGCTTATTTGCCGCTGAGCGAAGTTCATTCACCGCTGTTTGGCCGGGTGCTGGCCTCGTGCGGTTTTGCGGTCGGCGGCGGAGTGCTTGCAGCGACCGAGCAGGACGCGCGCGGGCTGTTCGATGCGCTTGAAGAAACCGCGCTGCGCCGTTCGTGCCCGGCAGCCGAACTGCGCGGCGGGTTGCTGCCCAAAGGGCGCAAGGGCTGGGTGCTGCGGCACGATTCGCATTGCGGCTTCGTCCGCCCGCTGGCCGCTGACGACGAGGCTGAACTGCTGGCGATCCCACGCAAGCAGCGCGCAGAAGTGCGCAAAGGCCTGGCCGGTGAACTCTCGGTTGAGGTTGGCACCGGCAAGGCTGACCGCGACGCGCACCATGCGGTTTATGCCGAAAGCGTCCGCAACCTGGGCACTCCGGTGTTCCCGCGCGGACTGTTTGAAGCTGTGCTCGATGGCTTTGGCGAGGATGCGGACATTCTGACTGTGCGGCATCAGGGCGAGCCGGTCGCCTCGGTGCTTTCGCTCTACCACAAGGGCGCGGTGATGCCCTATTGGGGTGGCGGCACCCGCGCCGCGCGCCAGCTTCGCGCCAACGACCGGATGTACTACGAGCTTATGCTTCACGCCCGCCACCGTAGCTGTGATCGGTTCGATTTCGGCCGTTCAAAGACTGCCAGCGGGGCGCACGATTTCAAGAAGAACTGGGGGTTCGAACCTGAACCGCTGGACTATGCCGTCTGGACCGCGCCGGGTGCCGACCCACGTGATGCCGATCCGACCAGCGCCCGTCACGCGGCGCAGATCGCGGTGTGGAAGCGCTTGCCGCTCCCGCTCGCCAATATCCTTGGCCCATGGATCGCGCGGGGGCTGGGATGAGCAACGAAGTCCTGTTCCTGTCGCACCGCATGCCGTTCCCGCCCGACCGCGGGGACAAGATCCGTTCGCACCATATCCTCAAACGGGTTGCCGGGCTCGCCCCGGTCCACGTCGCAACTTTTGCTGACGACGAGCGCGACATCGCCGAGGAAGTCGAGCTCGCCGCATTGGTGCAGAGCTACCGCCTGGTCCGCCGGGTCAAGCCGCTGCTGCTGGCCGGGTTTCAATCGTTGTTGAAGGGGCTGCCGGCCAGCTTGCCGGCGTTCCACAATCCCGAAATTGCCGACTATGTGGCGAAAGTTCTGCGCGAACGCCCGATCGCAACGATCTATGTGTTTTCAGGGCAGATGGGTCAGTACGTGCCCAAGGATTTCACTGGCCAGGTGATCTGCGATTTCGTCGATGTCGATTCGGCCAAATTTGAAGCATACGCCCAGCGCAGCGGAGGCCTGAAGCACTGGGTCAACGCCCGCGAGGCGCGGTTGCTTGGCACCGAAGAAGCTCGCATGGCTCGCCGCTCCGATATCAGCCTGCTGGTTTCGGCCGAAGAGGCTGCGCTGTTCCGGGCCCGGCTCAGCCCGGAGGATCTCGCCGCCAGCGACGTGCGAACGCTTCGAAACGGGATCGACAGTCGCTTCTTCGATCCGGCCGCTGTCAGACCCGAACCGAGCCTGCTCGAATGCGAAGGGCCCCGGCTGATCTTCACCGGACAGATGGACTATGCACCCAATATCGAAGCGGCACTGCGGGTTGCCGAGCGCCTGCTGCCGTTGATCCGCCAGACTTTGCCCAAAGCCACTTTCCACGTGGTCGGGCGCAATCCGGCCGAGGAACTGCGCGCCCTTCACGGCAAGGCTGGTTGCCATGTCTGGGGCGGGGTTGACGATATTCGCACCTGGTTGGCCGCTGCCGATCTTGCCCTGGTACCGCTGGAGATTGCACGGGGCGTTCAGAACAAGGTGCTGGAAGCGATGGCAATGGGCTTGCCGGTGGTGCTGACCCCGGCGGCTGCCTGCGGTATCGGCGGCGCCGACGGCCGGCATTTTGCCGCGGCCGAAAGCGACATTGAGCTGGCAGACCGCGCCACGGCGCTACTCTCGCACCCGCGCCAGGGCTGGTCGTTGGGCAACGAGGCCCGGCGCTTTGTGGTCGACGAGCTAAGCTGGCAAGCGACGCTTGCCCCGCTCGCGGCGATGCTGGGCCGCAGCGCTGTGGCCCGGCGCGATGCCGCTTGAACCGCAAGCCGCAGCGGCGCGCCGGAGTGAAATCGCCGCAGTAGCGCCCTGGCAACGGGCCCTGCTGCGGCTCGCACTGGTCTGGCTGTCGCTGATCGCGCTGTTCGCGGCCGATTGGGCGGCGATGCTGGGGCAATGGCTGAACAGCTCGACCTATAATCATATTCTGCTGATCCCTGCGATCGTTGCCTGGCTAGCCTGGCAGCGCCGCGAGGTCCTGCTGGCCATCGCGCCACAACCATCACGCTGGGGACTGGTGGCCGTATTTGCAGCCTTGCTGGTTTGGGTGCTGGGCGCCTCGGCCGGGCTAAGCCTGCTGCGCCAGGCTGGCGCGGTAGCGCTTTTGCCGGCGACTATGCTGCTGCTGCTGGGCCCCCGGGCGGTTGCGGTCCAGCTGTTTCCGCTAGCCTATATGGCATTTCTGGTTCCGTTCGGCGACGAACTGGTTCCCTCGCTGCAAATGATCACTGCTGCGATCACCATTGCGATGGTCCGGCTCAGTTCGATCCCTGCGGCAATCGATGGGGTGTTCATCGATACCCCAGCGGGCCTGTTTGAAGTGGCCGAAGCTTGTTCAGGAGTGAAGTTCCTGATCGCGATGATCGCGCTGGGAGTTCTCGTCTGCAACCTGTGCTTCAAGAGCTGGCATCGCCGTGCTGCCTTTATGGCATTGTGCCTGGCAGTGCCGATCCTGGCGAATGGCCTGCGTGCCTTTGGGATCGTCTGGGCGGCGCAATATGTCGGCGCGGACCGTGCCGCCGGGGTCGATCATTTGATCTATGGCTGGGTCTTCTTCGCGCTGGTGATTGCCGCGGTGCTGGCCATAGCCTGGCGCTTTTTCGACCGCGGAGTCGACGATCCGATGATCGATCCGGAGCGGATCGCAGCCTCGCCGCTGCTTGCCCGGCTTGAGCAGGCGTCGCTCTCCCCATCTGCGGCGCTGGCCGGACTGGTGCTGACGATGATCGCGGCCCAGGGCTGGGCACGCGGGGTCGAGGGGCTGGAGGCACCCCTGCCGCAACAGGTCTTTCTACCCGAAGTGCCGGGCTGGCAGCGGGTCGATTACCGCCCGACAATCCCGTGGCAGCCGCGCGCGAGCGGTGCCGAGCATCGCCTGCTGGGCTCTTATGCCGATGCCGATGGGCGCAGGATCGATGTCTTTGTTGCAGTCTATGCCGCGCAGCGCGAAGGCAAGGAGGCTGGCGGATTTGGAGAAGGCGCACTGCGCCCGGATAGCGGCTGGTCCTGGGAAGGCGCAGGGCCGGCCCTGCCGCCCGCGCGTTCGGAATGGCTGCGCGGGGAAGGGCGGGTCGAGCGCTTGGCCTATACCTGGTACCGCAGCGGCGATTTGACCACTGGCAGCAACACCCGGCTCAAACTTGCCACGATCGCTGACCGGTTGCTGCTGCGCGCGCAACCGACAGTGATGCTGATCCTCAGCGCCGAAAACCAGCCCGGGGTCCAGGCCGAACCGGCGCTGGCCCAATTTCGCCAGTCCACCGGTCCGCTCGATAGCTGGATGGACCGTATCGCCACCCTGCGCTAAGCGCCTGCGCCATGTGCGGAATCGCTGGAATTTTTCATCTCGCCACGCCCAAACCGGTCGATCCGGCGCGGCTTGAGCGGATGTGCGAGGCAATGGCGCACCGCGGACCTGATGGTCGCGGCTTCTGGACCGCGCCGGGGGTAGGGCTGGGTCACCTGCGCCTCTCGATCATCGACATCGCCGGATCGCCGCAGCCGATGGCCTCCGCCGATGGCCGGGCGATGCTGATCTTCAACGGCGAGATCTACAACTACCGCGAACTGCGCGAGGAACTGAAAGGCTTCGGCGCCGAGTTCCATACCGATGGTGACAGCGAGGTGATCCTGGCCGCCTGGCAGCGCTGGGGTCCGGATTGCCTGAGCCGCCTCCACGGAATGTTCGCCTTCGCGATTTACGATGCCCAGGCGCGCAGCCTGTTTCTCGCCCGCGACCGCCTTGGGGTGAAGCCGCTGTTCTATGCCCCGCTGAGCGATGGCAGCCTGGCCTTTGCCTCGGAACTGAAAGGCCTGCTGGCCCATCCGCTGCTGCGGCGCGAGGTCGATCCGCTGGCAATCGAGGATTTTCTTGCCTGGGGCTACGTTCCCGATCACCGCTCGATCCTGCAGGGCGTGCACAAACTGCCCGCTGGTCACTTCCTATTGCTGCGCCACGACAGCCCTTTGCCGGCGCCGGTGAAGTGGTGGGACGTGTCCTTCGCTGAGCGCCGCAGGGGCCGCGCCGCCGATCTCGAGGCGGAAATGCTTCACCTGCTGCGCCAGGCGGTAACTTCGCGGATGGTTTCAGACGTGCCGCTGGGCGCGTTCTTGTCGGGCGGGGTGGACAGCTCTGCGGTCGTGGCGTTGATGGCCGAAGCAAGCTCTGCGCCGGTCAAGACCTGCACCATCGGATTTGACGACGCCGGGCTGGATGAGAGTGCCTATGCCAGTCAGGTGGCCAAGCTCTTCGCCACCGATCACCGCGCGCGGCAGGTTTCGCCTGACGATTTCGAGCACCTCGACGATCTGGTGGCGATGTTCGATGAGCCCTTTGCCGATGCCTCGGCGCTGCCGACCTGGCGGGTCTGTCAACTGGCGCGCGAAAACGTCACCGTGGCGCTCTCAGGCGACGGCGCGGACGAGGCGCTGGCCGGCTATCGCCGACACGGCTTCCAGCGCCGCGAGGACCAGATGCGCTCGGTCATGCCGCGCGGCCTGCGCGGTCCGCTGTTCGGCGCTCTGGGTGCGATCTATCCCAAGGCCGACTGGGCGCCGCGGCCGCTCCGTGCCAAGACCACATTGCTCAGCCTCGCGGACAGCAGCGAGGCCGGTTATGCCCGGGCGGTGGGGTTCACACCGCCAGAGCTGCGCGACAGCCTGTACAGCCCCGATTTCCTGCGCTTGCGGGGTGATTACCGCGCTGAGCAGCCGTTCGAGGCGCTGATGCGCGGTGCGCCCACACGCTCGGGCCTCGACCGCGCGCAATATGCCGATCTCAAGTTCTGGTTGCCCGGCGATATTCTCACCAAGGTCGATCGCACGAGCATGGCGGTCAGCCTTGAGGCACGCGAACCGCTGCTCGATCACCGCCTGATCGAATTCGCCGCGAGCCTGCCCGAAGGGCTGCGGCTGCGGCGCGGGCAGGGCAAGTGGTTGCTCAAGAAGACCATGCGCCGCTATCTGCCCGACGACATCCTGTTCCGCCAGAAGCAGGGCTTCGTGACCCCGATCGCGCAGTGGTTTCGCGGTCCGCTGGCTGAAGCGGCACGCGGGATCGGGAGCAGCGCGGCGCTCGCCCGCACCGGCTGGTTCGATGGCCGCCGCCTTGCCAGCCTGGCCGAAGCGCACATTTCCGGCCGCTCGGACCATTCGCGATTGCTCTGGCAGCTGTTGATGCTCGATCGTTCCTTGACCCGGATGGGGATCGCTGCCTGACCACCGCTTGACCGCGCCAGTGCATGCTCTAGCTTTGCCTCCACGTATCCGCGAGGATACATTGGAGATCAGGTATGGGTTCGGAACCGGAAACTGCCGGTAAGAAGAACAAGTTTCGGCTGCTGCTGATCGCGGCAGCCGTGGTTGCGGCGCTGTGGTACGGCGGGCAAGCGCTGGGCTGGTGGGGCGAAAAAGCCGATGGCCAGCTTCGGCTTTACGGCAATGTCGAGATTCGCGAGGTCCAGCTGGGTTTCCGCGTCGGCGGGCGGATCGCACGGATCCTGGTTGACGAAGGCGACCGGGTCGAGCCCGGACAGATCCTGGCAGAGCTTGATCAACAGCCGCTGCAAGATCGGCTTGCTGGGGCCGAGGCACGGCTTGACGCCGCCAGCGCCAGCGCCGCCCGAGATGTCGCCGGATCGCGCCCGCAGGAAGTCGCCGCTGCCGGCGCCGGGGTTGCCGATGCCCAGGCCGCGCTGGCCGAGGCCCGCCGCCAGTTTGATCGGCGCAAGCTGCTGGCCGGCAAAGGGTTTATGTCCAAGGCGGAATTGCAGACTGCCGAAACCGCAGTAAGCGCCGCCGAGGCAAGGCTCGACACCGCGCGGGCCGACTATTCGCTAATGCGCGAGGGCAGCCGCGTGGAAGACAGGGCCGCCAGCAATGCCAACCGCGCCGCGGTCCTGGCCGAGCGTCAGGCGGTTCAGACCGATATCGGCGATGCCGTGATCCGCGCCGCTGAGCCGGGCCAGGTACTGACCCGGGCGCGCGAGGTGGGCGCAATCGTCCAGGGCGGGCAGACAGTGCTGACGTTGGCGCTGACCCAGCCAGTCAGAGTACGTGCCTATGTCGCCGAACCCGATCTGCCCAGGATTGCGCCGGGAATGAAGGTCAGGGTCCGGGTCGACGGTTCGAAAAAGGAATGGGACGCGAAGATCGGATTCATCTCATCGGTTGCCGAATTTACCCCGAAGACCGTCCAGACCGAGCAATTGCGCACCGATCTGGTCTACCGTTTGCGGCTGACCGTGGCCGATCCCAAGGGCGAACTGCGCCAGGGCCAACCGGTGACCGTGACCATTCCCGCCGCCAGCGGCAACTGAGCGCAAAATCGTGGCCGAAGCGCCGCTGATCAGGGTTTCAGGGCTCACAAAGCGCTTCAAGGGCACACGGCGCGGGGCAGCGCCGGTACAGGCGCTGGACACGGTCAGCTTCGAGCTTGCACCTGGCCGGCTGCTTGGGCTGGTCGGTCCTGACGCCGGGGGCAAGACTACCTTGTTGCGAATCCTGGCTGGGCTGTCCGAACCCGACAGCGGCGAAGTTGAAGTGCTGGGCCGCCCGGTAGCCCAGCTCGATCGCGCGCGCCTTGGTTACATGCCCCAGGGCGGGGCGCTCTATTCCGAACTTTCGGTCCGCCGCAATCTCGAGCTCTACGCACGTCTGCGCGGGATTGAGCCTGATCACAGCCCCGAGCGGATGGAGCAGCTCTACCGCGGCACCGGGCTCGCGGGGTTCAAGGATCGTCCCGCAGGCCAGCTTTCGGGTGGGATGCGACAGAAGCTGGCGGTGGCCTGCGCGGTGGTTGCGGCCCCGCCGCTGGTGCTGCTCGACGAGCCCTCGGTGGGAGTCGATCCGGTCTCGCGCCGCGAGATTTGGCAACTCGCGCACGAGTTGTCCGGGCCCGGCAGCAGCGTGGTCTGGACCACTTCGATCCTAGAAGATGCCGAGCGCTGCGATGAAGTGCTGCTGCTCCACGAAGGGCGGGTACATTATGCCGGGCCCCCCGCTGGGCTGGCAGCCATGGCCAAAGGCCGAACCTATGCCCGGCCGCTTGCGGCTGCGGGGCGGCGGCAGGCTCTGCAGGATGAGCTGGAGCGCCCTGAAGTAGCAAGCGCAGCGATCGTTGGCGATGCTCTGCGCGCGGTAGTCCGCGGCTCGATGCCTCCTGACTCGGGCTGGGTAGCGGTCGTCCCAGATGCAGCGGATGGCTTTGTCGCCGTGCTCGATGATGGCCAACCGCTTCAACCCAGCGCGCTCGCAGCCGCCTTTCCCCAGCGCGATGTGGATCCGGACCGTCCGGCAATCGCCGCGATCGGACTGACCAAGCGCTATGGCGCGTTTGCTGCGGCGCAGGATATCTCGTTCACCGTTCACCCGGGTGAGATCGTCGGACTGCTCGGCCCCAACGGCGCCGGCAAATCGACCACCTTTCGCATGCTCTCGGGTCTTACTGCGCCCAGCGGAGGGCGCGGCACGGTGGCGGGCCGCGATCTGCTCACCGCGCGGGCCGAAGCGCGCGAGGCGATGGGCTATATGCCGCAGAAGTTCTCGCTCTACGGCGACCTTACAGTGGCGGCCAATCTGCGCTTTGTCGCCGGAGTCTATGGCCTGACCGGCGGGACGGCGGCTGAGGCAATCGAACGGGTCACCGCAGCGCTGGCGCTTGAGAACTATTGGGCCAGCGCTGCTGGTGCCTTGCCGTTCGGGATCAAGCAGCGCCTGGCGCTTGGCGCGGCAGTGCTCCATACCCCGCCGGTGCTGTTTCTCGACGAGCCGACCTCGGGTGTCGATCCGCTGGTGCGGCGTGAATTCTGGCATCACATCAACGCCATCGCCGCGCGCGGTACCGCAGTGCTGGTCACCACCCATTTCATGGACGAGGCCGAGAATTGCGACCGGCTGGTGCTGGTCAACGCTTCCGAGGCGATCGCCCAGGGTACCCCGGCCGAACTCAAGCGCGACGCGATTCGTGGCGGCCGGGCCGAGACGCTGGAACATGCCTTCATCGCGCTGATCGAAGCCCAGCGCGCCGGCGAGGCCGCGGCAGCATGAGCCGCGATCCGCATGGTGCCCGCCGCGCGGCGGCGATCCGCGCCAAGGAATGGGCGCAGATCTGGCTCGATCCCTCGACTTTCGGGCTGGTCGTGCTGATGCCGCTGATCCTGATGTTCCTGTTCGGCTCGGCGGTCAGCCTTGATGTTCACCACACCCGCACCGGGCTGCTCGATCAGGACCACACCCGCATGTCGCGGGAACTGACGGCGAACCTCGCCAACAACTCCTATTTCAGCATCCACGAAGGCCAATCGATTGCCGAGCTGGAGAAGGGCCTCGAGACCGGAGAGCTGCGCGGGATCGTGGTGATTCCGGATGGTTTTGAGACCGGGCTTGCCCGGCTTGAGCCGCTCGACATCCAGCTGATCACCGATGGTTCACAGGTTAACACCGCAACTTTCCTGACCGGGCATTTGCGCGGTGCATTGCGCGACTGGGTCGAGGCCGAGGCGGACGAGCTTGATATTCCGGTGACGCCGGTGCTCAAGATCTTGCCGCGCTATACCTACAATCCGGGGCTGGAGAGCCGCTATATGCTGGTGCCGGGCGCGATCGGGATTGTCATGGCGATGATCGGCAGCCTACTGACCGCGCTGATCATGGCCCGCGAGTATGAGCGCGGGACAATGGAGGGCCTGCTCTCGACCCCGATCTCGATCCCCTCGCTGGTGCTCTCTAAGCTGCTGCCCTACTACGTGCTGGGCCTTGCTTCGACCGCGATTTGCGTGGTGGTCGCGGTGTGGGGCTATGGCCTGCCGTTTCGCGGCTCGCTGTTCGCCTTGTTTCTGATCGCCTCGGCGTTCCTTGCAGCGGTGCTGGGTCAGGGGCTGTTGATTTCAGCTGGGACCAAGAACCAGTTTGTCTCGACCCAGTTCGCGCTGCTTTCGGGCTTTTTGCCATCGCTGCTGCTCTCGGGTTTCCTGTTCGAGATCGATTCGATGCCAACCGCGATTCAGTGGCTGACCTACATCGTCCCGGCGCGCTACCTGATCCCACCCTTGCAGAGCGTGTTCCTGGTCGGCGACATCTGGCCGCTGTTCCTGCCCAACATCCTGATCCTGTGCGGGTTCGGGCTGTTTTTCTTCGTGCGGGTGACCAAGGCGATCAAGAGGACAATCGTGTGAAAGGAGCCTGGCTGCGGATCGTGGCAATGGCCTTGAAGGAACTCAAGGTGGTGCTGCTCGACCGGCGGGTGCTGACCACGCTGGTGATCTCGCCGATAGTCCAGCTGATCCTGTTCGGATTTGCAACCACCTTGGAAGTCAAGAATATCGATCTTGGGGTGGTCAACCGCGACACCGGTGTCGCTTCCGAGCAATTCCTCGCAGCGATTGGTGGCAGCCGCAACATGCGCGAGGTCCGCTTCTACCCCAACGAAGCGGCATTGCGGGAAGCGATCGAGCGACGCGAAGTGATCGCCGGCCTGCTGATCCCGCCCGACCTGTCGCTCCACTATGCCCGGCGCGAAACTGCGGAAATGGGTCTGCTGCTTGACGGTCGGCGGATCAACGCGGCGCAGATCGTCGCCGGCTACATGGCCGATATCGCCCACGAGGCAGGCGGACGAATGCGCCCCGAATTGGCCCATCCCGAGCCCGAAGTGGTGGCGCGGCACTGGTGGAACCCCAATCTCGATTATCGCTGGTTCACCCTGCCGGGGATGATCACGCTGATCGCAACGGTGCTGGTGCTCTCGGTCTCGGTCCAGGCGATCGCCCGCGAGCGCGAATTTGGCACCTGGGACGAGGTCATGGCGCTGCCGCTGCGGCACTGGGAGATTATCGCCGGCAAGTGCGTACCGGCCCTACTGGCAGGGCTGTTCAACGGCGCGCTCTATGTGCTGATGATCCCGCTGGTCTCCGACGTGCCCTTCACCGGCTCGTTGCTGTTGATGCTGCTCGCCGTTGCCAGCTTCAGCCTGGCGATTACCGGAATCGGGCTGGCGATTTCGACGATCTCGCAAAATCAGCAACAGGCGTTCCTTGGCGGGTTCCTGGTGATCGTGCCGATGATGCTGCTGTCAGGCTATGCCAGCCCGGTCGATGCCATGCCCGGCTGGCTGCAACTGGTATCGCGGATCGACCCACTCAGCCATATGCTGACGATCAGCCACGGCCTGTTTCTCAAGGACATGCCGGCGACGATCGTGCTGGGCCACACTTGGCCGATGCTGGCGGTTGGGTTGTCGACACTGGTGCTGGCGACCGGAGTGTTGCGCTGGCGCAGCGCTTGACCGGAAATGGGACTCAGCCTGTCGCAGAACTGCGAGAATTCCTTTGCCAAGTGACTCCACCCTCGCTTAGACTTCCTTATCGTCGGTTAGTATACCTACGGATTGAGTAAAAATAACGGGTTGTGAAAGAGGGATTTATGGATCGACTTTCGAGCGATCTGGTAGGTTGTACGGGGGGGCTCGATATGGGGCATGACCCCGTTTACGGTCTTTCCTCCGGCGCCGAAGAGCTGATCGCACAGTCGCAGCTGCGGCTTTCCATCCCCGACGAATTGTTCAATCTGGGCGAGTTAGATGTGCTCTACAATGAGCGCGAGGCCGCCTTGTGGACCTTCATGACGCCCGCCGGCCGGCCCAGTTTCACCCCGCCGATGCTGGCTGATTTCAGCAGTTGGCAACGGCTGATCGGTGCTCACTTCGGACCCGACCGGGTTCCGCTCAAGTATCTGGTGCTTGGTAGCCGCGCGCCTGGGGTGTTCTGCTTCGGCGGCGATCTGACGCTGTTTGAGGGGCTGATCCGCGA
This sequence comes from Novosphingobium sp., assembly GCA_031414115.1. GTDB lineage: Bacteria > Pseudomonadota > Alphaproteobacteria > Sphingomonadales > Sphingomonadaceae > Novosphingobium. The sequence continues at coordinate 15,546 of JANOGS010000262.1, forward strand.
AGGTAATCGCGACGGCCTTGCTGCCTATGGCTATCGCTGCGTCGAAATTCTCCACCGCAACATGAATGCGCTTGAACTGCCGATGCTGACCATCGGTCTGGTCCAGGGCCAGGCGCTGGGGGGCGGGTTTGAGGCGCTGCTCTCGTTTGACCACATCATTGCCGAGCGTGGCTCGACCTTTGGCTTGCCCGAGGTGATGTTCGGGCTGTTCCCGGGGATGGGCGCGCATGCGATCCTCTCGCGCAAGCTGGGCACGGCCATGGCCGACCGGGTGATCATGGGCAACGAAACCTACAGCGCAGAGGCGATGTACGAGCTTGGGATCGTCCACCAGCTCGCCGAACCGGGTGAAGGCGAAGCCGGAGTGCGCGACTTCATCGCCAAAGCGGCGCGCCGCCATGCCGGACTGGTTGGTGCGCGCCGGGCCAGTCGGCGAGCGGAAAACATCACGCTCGCCGAATTGCGCGATATCGTCGATCACTGGGCCAATGCGGCGCTGGAGCTGCGCGAGCAGGACCTCAAGCTGATGCACCGTCTGGCCGGAGCCCAGGCCAAGTTGCTTCGCGCCGCAGCCTGAAGGCTCAGCGCGCGTCGACCATCACCACTTCGGCATCGTCAAGCGCTTCGACGACAATCTCCGCTTCACCGGCTATCGCAAAGCCGTCGCGCGGCTGAGCGTCATGGCCGTTGACCCGAATTCGGCCAAGCGGCGCGACGATGTACTGATGGCGGCTTTGGTCGGCTGGATAGCGCAGGACCTGCCCGGCCGGTAGCGTCGCGGCGAGCACCCGGGCATCGGCACGAATCGGTAGCGCCCCGTCGCCCGCAGGATTGCCGCTGGCCACGGTGACCCAGCGCCCGGCGCGCTCGCCCCGGGGAAACTCGCGCTGCCCCCAAGATGGAGCCTCGCCGGTCCGGTCAGGCAGGATCCAGATCTGGAACAGGGTGGTGGCTTCATCCTCCAGGTTGAATTCGGCGTGCGTGATCCCGGTTCCGGCGCTCATCACCTGAACGTCGCCGGCGGCGGTGCGGCCCTGGTTGCCAAGGCTGTCCTTATGGGTAATCGCGCCGCTGCGCACAAAGGTGATGATCTCCATGTCGGCATGCGGATGCGGCGGGAAGCCGCTCTGCGCGGCGATAGTATCGTCATTCCAGACGCGGAGCTGGCCCCAGCCCATCCGCTCGGGGTGCTGGTATCCGGAAAAGCTGAAGTGGTGGACGGCATTCAGCCAGCCATGGTTGGCATGGCCGAGCCCGGCAAAGGGTCTGATCTCAATCATCGGATTTTCCACATCGGCGGGGTGTGATCGCCGGAACAAACCGCATCTGGGGATTGCGACGATCCGTTCAAGGGGCGCGGCGGTATGGCGATGAGATATTGTAACAAGGAAGCTTCCAGCCTATAGGCACGTTCCGCCAACTCGCTGATCGCCGAGCTTGCCACGATCAGAATCGGTCGATTTGTCGAAAGAAGAAATAGTCAATGCGCCGAATTGCCCTTTGCCTGCTGGTTGCCGGATCAGCCTTGTCCTCGCCAGTTCTGGCGCAGGACCGAGACGACTCCTATCACTCAGACGCCGATCAGGACATCGTTGTCACCGGCGCGCTGCGGGTGTCACGCCAGGATGCATTGTCTGGCGTCGCGGTGCTGAGCAGCCAAGAGCTGGCCTCGGCGATGCGCTCGTCGCTGGGTGAAACCTTGACGGATACGCCGGGAGTATCAGCCACTTCGTTCGGCCCCAATGCTTCGCGCCCGGTGCTGCGGGGCCTCCAGGGCGAGCGGGTGCGGGTGCTGTCCAACGGAATCGGCTCGATCGACGCCTCGAACACCTCGGCCGACCACGCCCCGGCAATCAACCCGCTGCTGGCCAAGCGGATCGAGGTGCTGCGCGGGGCCCAGGCGCTGCAGTATGGCTCGGCAGCGATCGGCGGGGTGGTGAACGTGATCGATCGCCGCATTCCCGATGCGGTGCCGGATGAGCCGGTGCACTTTGCAGCAATGGGCGGCTATGCCTCGGCGGCTGCGGAACGCTCGATTACTGCGTCGGCCGATGTCGCGCTGGGCGGGGGCTGGGTGGCGCATGTGGATGGCGCCTGGCTCAAGACCGATGACCTCAGGATCGGCGGTTTTGCGATGACCCCGGCCTTGCGCGCCGAAGCGATCGTCACCAGCCTGCTGCCGTTCGATCCAGACGCTGACCCCGAGATCGATTTCGCCGCGAACGCTGCGGTCAGGGACCGGCTGCCAAACAGCGCTGCCGAAACCTGGAGCCTCGCCGGGGGGATCGGTTACATCGCGCAAGGCGGCTCGATTGGTTTCGCATACAGCCGACTGGACAACCGCTACGGCATTCCAGTCCGCTTCGCCACCAGCCCCGGTGACGGTCAGGAAAACCCGACAATCCAGATCAAGCAAGACCGGATCGATGCCCGCGCCGAATTAATGCTGGGCGAGGGTCTGCTCGAAAAGCTTGCGCTGCGCTATGCCTATGCCGACTACCGCCATTCCGAAATCGAGGAAGATGGCACGGTTGCGACGACCTTCTTCAATCAAGGCATGGAAGGCCGGTTGGAACTGGTTCAGGCAGAGCGCGGTGGTTGGGCCGGGGCCAGCGGTCTGCAATTCGTGCGGCGGGATTTCGATGTAGTGGGCGAGGAAGCCTACCTGCCGCGAAACGAAACCGCTCAGTTTGGGCTGTTCACGGTGCAGCAGGTTCAGTCCGGACCGTGGCGCTTCGAAGGGGGGCTGCGATATGAGCGGACCCGGCAGTCTGCGCTTCCCGGGGTCGGGCAGCCCCAGTTTTTTAGCGGCGTTCGGCGCTTCAACGCGGTTTCAGCGTCATTGGGGGCAGCTTTCGATTTTGCCGCAGGCTGGAAAGTCGGGATCAACCTTTCAGAGTCGAACCGTGCGCCGGCGGCCGAGGAATTGTTCGCCAATGGACCGCACATCGGCACCGAGACTTTCGAGCTCGGCAATCCGGCGCTGCGCAAGGAACGCGCTCGCAGCATCGAGGCGATCCTGCGTGGCAGCGGTGATGGCTTCGATATCGAGCTGTCGGCCTTTCACTCGTGGTTCGGCAACTTCATTTACGAGGCTGCCACCGGCAATATCGAAGACGGTCTGCCCGAGTTCCAGATCACCCAGACCGATGCCAGGCTCTATGGTTTCGAGGCCCAGGCGGAAGTCGTGCTGGCGCGCCCGGGGCCTTGGTCGATAACCGCTGAAGGGCTGATAGACTATGTCCGGACAACGATTGCAGGCTCGGGCCCAGCACCGCGGATCCCGCCGCTGCGGGTCAAGGGCGGGCTGCATGCCAAATCACCGCATCTCGATTTCGGAGCGGAGGTCGAACATTCCACAAAGCAAGACCGCGTCGCTGCTTTCGAAACCGCGACCCCCAGCTTTACCCTGGTCAACGTCGAGGCGGTCTGGCGGCCGTGGGGCAGCGAGAAGACGATCAGCCTGATGCTCTCTGGCAACAACCTGTTCGATGTGGTGGCGCGGCGCCATGCCTCGTTCCTCAAGGATTATGCGCCGCTGGCAGGCCGCGACATCAGGCTTTCGGTGAGAGTCGAGCTCTAACTCTCACCGTGGCCGGCGGCGAGGTAATCGGCGCTTTGCATTTCGTTGAGGCGGCTGATCGTGCGTTCGAATTCGAAGCGGCCGTCACCGCTTTCGTAGAGCTCTGCCGGGTCAGCCGCAGCAGTGACCAGCAGCTTGACCTTGTTCTCGTAAAGCGCGTCGATCAAGGTCACAAAGCGCGCCGCCTCGTTGCAGTTTTCGGGGCCCATTTGCGGGATTCCGACTAGGATCACGGTGTGATAGGTTTGCGCCACTGCCAGGTAATCCGCCGCGCCGCGGGCTTCGCCGCACAGCTTTCGGAAACTGAACACCGCGACGCCCTTGAGGCTTTTGGGCACGTGGAGCTGGCGTCCACCGCCGAGATCGAGATCGGCCGTGGGAACATGCGCCGAATCTTCGGGCGGATAGTCGGTCAGCCGGAAGAAGGCTTCGCGGACCTGAGCGGTGGCAGCGTCACCCAGCGGAGTGTGCCAGGTATCCATCCCGCCCAGCCGTTCGAGCCGGTAATCGACCGGGCCGTTGAGCGCGAGCACGTCGAGTTCGCGCTCGATCAGGGCGATGAACGGCAGGAAATGCTCGCGGTTGAGCCCGTCCTTGTAAAGCTCGGAGGGCGCGCGGTTTGAGGTGGTGACCACCGCCACGCCGTGGCCTTCGATCAGTGCGGTGAACAGCCGGCTCATGATCATCGCGTCGGCCGAATTGTTGACCACCATTTCATCGAAGGCGAGGACCCTGAGCCCTTCGGCGAGCGCGGCGGCGACTGGCGGGATCGGATCGCCGCTCTCCGATTTTCTGGCTTCGCGCAGCCGGGCATGGACCTCGATCATGAAGGCGTGAAAGTGGGTGCGGCGCTTTTCCGGGATCGCCAGGCATTCGTGAAACAGGTCCATCAGCATCGATTTGCCGCGCCCGACCCCGCCCCACAGATAGATGCCGCGCGGTGGCTCCGGCTTGCGCCGGGACAGCCGCCACAACAGGCTGCCGCGCGACGGGATGGCTTCCAGTTCCTGCTGCAGCCGGTCGAGTTGCCGGGCGGCGACAAGCTGTTGCGGATCGGGCTTCAGTTCGCCGGCCTTAACCAGCGCTTCATAGCGCACTAGGACGCCGCTCATTGCGGCGCGGTTGGCTTGCGGATTGTGCCCGAATAAGCGGCGATGAGATTGCCTTTGCCCTGTTCGACCACGCCGCGCAGAAATACCAGGCGGCGGGTTTCCTTGAGCAGTCCGGTGACCGCGTCGCACGGCTGTCCGGGCTTTCCCGCACCAATGAACTGCACTGAAAGGTCAAGCGTTACGGCGGTTCCAGCCTCGATGATGCCGAGCATTCGCGAGCAGGCGAACAAAGCCATGTCGATCAGCGCCAGCACCGTGCCGCCATGCATGTTGTCAGAGAGGTTGGTGTGGTGGTGCTCGGGAAACATCCTGAGGCGGGCTTTGCCGTCGGGCTCGGCACGAAGCAGAAGCCTGGGGAACATCCAGCTGTTGAACCGGGTCGGATCGTTGAGTTGCCAGATGTGCCAGCCGGGATTGTCCGGATCGGGCTCGCTTCTGAATCCCCTGTCGTCGCTCATGAAACGCCGTCGCTCACCTAGATGTGCCGCTCGGCCTGCAGCTTCTTGATCTCGGCGATCGCGCGGGCCGGGCTAAGACCCTTGGGGCAGACGTTGGCACAGTTCATGATCGTGTGGCAGCGGTAGAGCCGGAACGGATCCTCAAGCTCGTCAAGCCGCTCGCCGGTCATCTCGTCGCGGCTGTCGGCCAGCCAGCGATAGGCCTGCAGCAGGATCGCCGGGCCAAGGAACTTGTCCGAGTTCCACCAATAGCTCGGGCACGAGGTCGAGCAGCAAGCGCACAGGATGCATTCGTAGAGCCCGTCCAGCTTCTCCCGCTGTTCGGGGCTTTGCAGCCGCTCCTTGCCCGAGGGGGTGGGGGTGACGGTTTGCAACCACGGCCGGATCGAGGCGTACTGGGCGTAGAAGTGAGTGAAATCCGGGACCAGATCCTTGATCACCTGCATCGCCGGCAGCGGGGTGATGCGGATTTCTCCCTTGAGGTCCTCGATCGCGGTGGTGCAGGCGAGGCCATTGCGCCCATTGATGTTCATCGCGCAGGATCCGCAGATCCCCTCGCGGCAAGAACGGCGGAAGGTCAGGCTCGGGTCCATTTCCGCCTTCATCTTGATCAGCGCGTCGAGCACCATCGGCCCGCAGCTGTCGAGATCGATTTCAAAGCTATCGTAGCGCGGGTTCTCGCCGCTGTCGGGATCATAGCGGTAGACGGTGAAGTTGCGGGCCCGGGTCGCGCCTTTGGCGGAGTGGACCTTGCCCTGGTGCTTGATCTTGCTGTTCGCGGGAAGTGTGAAACTCGCCATGAGAACCCCGGTTAGCCTGCGGCGCAGTACCGCTTTGCGGCTCTCTCTAGCGATTCACCGCGCCGGGGCAAGCGCCTGGGGCAGGAAAATTGCTGGCTCAGCCAAAGCCCGATGCGAGCATCTGCGTAATCAGCGCGGCGATCACCATCCCTGCGATCACGATCCCGGCCATCGCTCCAAACCGGACCAAGGCTGTCGCGTGATCATCGCGCGACAGCCAAGCCGGTGTTGAGCCGAACAGGAACGCGGAAAGCTGCGACCCATCCCCGCCGCCGGTCTGGCCGGTGTACGACCCACCGAAGACTGGCGAAGGGATGCTTTCCACGCTGCCCCCCTGGCTCCCTTGCCGAGTGAGGCTGCCCGCCGGAAGCTGGATTTTCTGCCATGTGAGTTTTTCCTGTTCCGAATCCTCGGGAGTGAACTCCTGGCGATAAAGCCGAGCCAGCTCACCGCGGGGCAATCCGCCCATCCGGGCACGGACCATTTCGATACGCTGGTTGACCGCGCTTTCCGAAACCCCGAGCAGTCCGGCAATTTCCTTGCTGGTGCGATTGTCGGCGACGAGCGCCAGCACTTCACGCTGCTTGTCGGTGAGTATGGACAAGGAGGCAGGTGGTGCCGTGGTCATCTCGATCCTTCTGGCCGCATCCTAGACTGCCATCGCCCCCACGACAATCGCATGTTTGGGTTTCGGGTGTGCACTTTGGTACAATTGCCCCGGTCGAACCGACTGTTCAAGAAGGACCGTGTATTTGCGAGACTCGAGTCGAGGGGTTTCCATTCGGACAGCAGAGGTGCAGATTGCCAAGGCGTGAGACGAACTGCGGCCTGGCTGCGCGGCGGTGCCGGCTACCTCGCCGCCGCCAACGTCTGATGATCAGGAGAACAGCAATGTTGAGCCAGTCGAACCGGATTGCCGCTGTGTTTGCGCTA
>JANOGS010000263.1:0-1699 GCA_031414115.1 Novosphingobium sp.
GTTGCCATTGGCCAGCAGCACCGGGAAGCGGGCCTTGTCGGCGCGCAGGGTGACGCGGTAGACGGCCATCACGTCGGGCCGGTCGAGGAAGTAGGTGATGCGGCGGAAGCCCTCCGCCTCGCACTGTGTGAACAGGCCGGACTCGGAGGTGTACAGGCCCGACAACTGCGTGTTCTTGTCGGGCGCGCAGGTGTTGCGGATCTCGAGCAGGAAGCTGTCGGCGGCCGGCGGGTTGTCGATCACCAGCATGCCGTCGGCTTCCTGGCGGAACGACACGCTCTGGCCGTCGGCCATCACGCGCAGCAGCGTCAATCCTTCGCCGTGCAGGCGCAGCGGCTGGGCGGGCTGCGCGGCGTTGCGCTCGATGCGCAGCTTGCTGGCGACCAGGGTCTTGGCGCCGTCGAGGTCGAAACTCAGATCGACCTCGCGGATCCAGAACGCCGGGGCGCTGTAGTCCTCGCGACGGACGAGGGGGGCGGTGCCTTCACGCAACATGGCGCGTCTCCATAGGGGTCAGTCTCTTCAGCAGGTCGGCTGCGACAACGCCGTCGTAGTCGTCGATCGCAGCCAGGACGTGGGGCCCGGCCAGTTCCTGCGCCGTGTGGCTGGAACAGACGGCCACCGCGGCCATGCCGGCGCGGCGCGCGGCTTCGATGCCGAAGGGCGCGTCCTCGAACACGAGGCAGTGTGCCGGCGCAACACCCAGGCGGCGTGCGGCTTCGAGGAAGATGGCGGGATCGGGCTTGCCGGGCAGGCCTTCGTCGCCGCCGACGATGACCCGGGGCGCCGGGTCCATCGCCAGGTGCTGCAGGGCAAATGCGATGTTGTGACGGTCACCGGCGGTGCCGACGCCGATGCCCAGGCCCGCAGCCCCCGCTTTCGCAGCGAAGGCGCGAAAGCCCGCCACCTCACGGAACACCGGCGCGAACAGCTCGCGGTAGATCAATTCTTTCTCGGCCACCAAAGCCCAGGACTCGGCGGCACCCAACCTGCGGCCAAACAGCTGGTTCATGCATTCGGCACCCGTGCGGCCGGTGGTTTGGCGCATCAGCTCATCGGCGTCGATCATCAAGGCATGCCGACGCGCGAACTCGATCCACGACAGCCGGTGGTGACCCATCGAGTCGATCATCGTCCCGTCCATGTCGAAGATCAGCGCCTTGATCGTTGACATCTCAGTGGCCCACCCCGCCGAACGCCGCCCACGATGCATCGAGCGCAGGTACGGTACGTTGGTCAGTTCCCGGCCCGTTGCGGTCGTTCGCGTCTGGGCTTGCCCATGCGGGCCTGCATCGGCGCGGGATCAGGCCGCCGGGCTGCCCTGCTCCGCTCATGTCCCCCGGCCTCGGCCTGCGGCCGAAGCCTCCTCCTTTACTTCGCTGCGCAGGGCAGCCCGGCGTCCCGATCTGGCAGCAGCGGCTGTTCTCGGACGCCGAGCGCCCCCAAAGCAGCCTGCCGCGGGCGTGGGGCGGCCGCTGTAGCGAAGTAAAGGAGGAGACAACGGCCGCCAGGCCGTCGTCGGGGGACATGAGCGTAAGCGGCCTCCCCGCGCTCGCGGCACGCACCGATGCAGGAACGCGAGCAGCGCCAAAGCACTCGTTCGTAAACTTCCGCATCGGGCCGCAAGCCGATGCTCGTTGCATGCGTCGCAGGTGCCGCTTCGGCGGCATGGAACATTGAGATGAACCTGCTCGAAATC
>JANOGS010000264.1:0-7025 GCA_031414115.1 Novosphingobium sp.
GTCGAGCTCGGGCGGATAGATGTTGTATTCAGGCGCATGCGCCTCGCGCCCCTGCGGCAGCACCGCAGCGACCGTATCGAGCAGTTTTCCCAGCGGCACCCCGGTAAGCACCGAAGCGTGCCACGGCTGGGTATTCCCCCCCGAAGGCGCCCGCTGCGCCTTGTCAAACACCCGGCGCAGTATCGCAGGATCGACCGGCTTATCAAGGAACGCCCGCACAGTGCGGCGGGTGGCGACGGCTTCGGAGACGTTCATTGCTACTCCCATTCGAACACTACCGCACCGCGCTCAGTCGCGCCGCTGAGCGACCGATAGAACGCCTGCGCCGGATCGTCGTCGCTCTCGGCAACCACCCAGACCGGCCACAGCGCGCGCTCCCGGCCAAGATCGACAACGGCTTGTATCAACCGGGTAGCGATACCGCGACGGCGATGGCTCTCGGCGATGGCGAGTTCGTTGATGAACAGATGTGGCAGCTTGTCGGGATGGAGCAGGACAGAGGCGCTGACGAAACCGACTGGCCGCCCGTTCGCTATCGCAAAACAAAGGAAATCCCGCTCGCTGGCGAGGAAAAGGCTGGTTTGCTCGGGAATCGGCGGATCGTCAAACAACTCCGCCGCGGACAAGACCAGGCTCTCATCGCCGGGACCCAGCAGCCTGATCGTTACGGTGCCGGCCAAACTGCTCACTCCTCCTCGAACAGTCCCGCGAGCTGCTCGATCATCGTCCCCCCAAGCTGTTCGACGTCCATGATCGTCACCGCGCGGCGGTAATAACGGGTGACATCGTGGCCGATCCCGATGGCGACGAGCTGCACCGGGGACTGGCGCTCGATCCAGTCGATCACCTTGCGCAAATGCTGTTCGAGGTAGCCGGCATTGTTGACGCTGAGCGTCGAATCGTCGACCGGCGCGCCGTCGGAGATGACCATCAGCACCCGGCGGTCCTCGGGCCGCGCGAGCAGGCGGGCGTGCGCCCAGAGCAGCGCCTCACCGTCGATGTTTTCCTTGAGCAGGCCTTCTCTCATCATCAGGCCGAGGTTCTTGCGGGCGTGGCGATAGGGCTCGCCAGCCTTCTTGTAGACGATGTGGCGCAGGTCGTTGAGCCGGCCCGGGTGCGGCGGTTTGCCGCCGGCCAGCCAGGCCTCGCGGCTCTGTCCGCCCTTCCAGGCGCGGGTGGTGAAGCCGAGGATCTCGGTCTTGACCCCGCAGCGCTCCAGCGTGCGCGCGAGCACATCGGCGCTGATCGCCGCGATCGAGATCGGCCGCCCGCGCATCGATCCGGAATTGTCGATGAGAAGCGTGACGATGGTATCCTTGAACTCGACCTCACGTTCGATCTTGTAGCTGAGCGAGTGGCCCGGCGAGATCACCACCCGGGCAAGCCGCGCGGCATCGAGCAGGCCCTCTTCCTGGTCGAAATCCCAGCTGCGGTTCTGCTGCGCCATCAGCCGGCGTTGCAGCCGGTTGGCGAGCTTGGTGACGATCCCCTGCAGGCCTTTCAACTGCGCGTCGAGATAGGCGCGCAGGCGGGTCAGTTCCTCGTCGTCGCACAGCTCATTGGCGGCAACGACCTCGTCGAAAGCCAGGGTGAAGGCCTTGTAGTCAAAGTTGGCGGGCAGTTCGGTCCACGGCCGGTTGGGGCGGGTCGGCAGCATGCCCTCTTCGCCGTCGTCGCTCGTCTCGGCGTCGGTCGAATCCTCGTCGAGTTCCTGGCGGCGTTCGCTGTCACCGTCGTCGTCACCTTCGCTGGGTTCGGCGGCCATTTCGGCGGGGTTCTGGTCCTCGCCCGATTCGCTGTCGTCGCCCTGATCCTGCTGCTCGTCGCCGTCCTGGTCCTCGCCGTCCTCGGGCTCGGATTCGAGCTGCTCGGCGCGGGTCAGCTCAAGGTGCTGGAGCATGTCGAGCGTCAGGCTCTGGAACGCTTTCTGGTCGTCGAGCGAGAGCGCAAGTGCGTCAAAATCGTTCCCCGCCCGCTCGGCGATCCAGCCACGCAGCATGTCCACCCCGCCGCGCGCAATCTCGGGCACCCGCTGGCCGGTCAGGTGTTCGCGCAGCAACAGCGCCAGCGCGGCCTGGACCGGCACTTCGTCGGCGCGGCTGGCGCGGGTGATCGGATCGCCGACGGTGCGGGCAAGCTGCGCCGCATCGAGATTGTCACGCATCCCGGCATAGGCTTTCGAGCCCAGCGCCTCATAGCGCACCGCCTCGACCGCGTCATAACAGGCCCGCGCGACTGGTTCGGCCGGAGCGGATTTGGCGTGGAGCGCTTCGCTGTGGTGGCGCAGTTTCAGTGCGAAACCATCGGCATAACCGCGCGCTTCCATCGCCTGATCGCGCGGCAGGTTGCGGCCCGGCATCGGCACCCGCAGGTTCTTGCCGTTGATCACCGGGGCGTCGGCGGTCCAGGCGATCTCCACCTCAGGCTCGCGCGAGACCGCCCGGGCGGTGCCGGCCAGCACGGTCTTGAACCGGTCGAGAGGGGATTCGTCAGACATCGTTCGTCGGGCTAGATCAGCGCGCGGGCTTCGACAAGCTCAGCCTGAGCGGGTTTGGGAGGTTGGAGCCATAAATTCGCAAAACATCCGCTCATCCCGAGCCTGTCGAAGGATCATGCCCAACCTTAGCCCCAGCCCTAAATCGACTGCCCGGTCTTGGCCCAATCCGCAAGGAAGCCCTCGATCCCCTTGTCGGTCAGGACATGCTTGACCAGGCCCTTGATCACCGCTGGCGGCGCGGTCATCACATCGGCGCCGATCTTGGCGGCTTCGAGGACATGGAGCGAATGGCGAACCGAGGCGACCAGGATTTCGGTGGAAAAATCGTAGTTGTCATAGATCAGCCGGATGTCAGCGATCAGCTGCATCCCGTCGAAGCCGTTGTCATCGTGGCGGCCGACGAACGGCGAGACGAAGCTCGCCCCGGCTTTGGCCGCAAGCAGCGCCTGGTTGGCCGAGAAGCACAGCGTGACGTTGACCATGGTGCCCTCGCTGGTCAGCGCCTTGCAGGTCTTGAGCCCGTCAAGCGTCAGCGGCACCTTGATGCAGACATTGTCGGCAATTTTGCGCAGCACTTCGGCCTCACGCATCATCCCGGCGTGGTCGAGCGCGACCACTTCGGCGCTGACCGGTCCATCGACGATCCCGCAAATTTCGCGCGTCACTTCCATGAAATCACGGCCCGACTTCATGATCAGCGAAGGATTGGTGGTCACCCCGTCCAGTAGCCCGGTCGCGGCCAATTCCTTGATGTCGGCGATTTCGGCGGTATCGGCAAAGAATTTCAAGGCGGTGCGCTCCTGAGCGGGGATCAGGGGTCGCTAGTGACACGGAATCGATGCCGGTTAAAGCCTGCGCAGCAGGTTTGCCTCAGAGTATCTTCAAGGCACCGATCAGCAGCGGATCGTTGGTGCTTTCCGGATTGGCGCGGATCGCGCTTTCTTCGGCGCCGATCTGGTACCAGATCGAATTGTCGGCGCGGTTTGCCACCGCCTGGGCAACCTGGCCGACATCGACCCCGGCGAGCGCGCCGATTGCCTGACCCAGGATCGGATCACTCGCGACACGCAGCGCGTCGGACAAGCCGGGGATCATCGAATTGATCAGTGCCGGGCCCATTTCGCTGCGCAGCCAGGTGGTCGCCGCAGTCGGCCCGCCGCGAATAAGCGCCACTGCATCGGGAATGGAAATGTTGCGCACCGATTCCACAACCACCGGTGCGGCGCGTTCCGCCCCTTTTTCGGCAATCAGGTTCAGTTGACGCTGGAGCTGTTGCTTGAACGGGCCCGAAGTGAGCAGGCTTTTCAGCAAGCCGCCGCTGCTGGTGAACAAAATCGGCAGATCAAAGCGAGCCACTGAGCTGTCCCAGAACCCGCCGGGCGCGGTAAGCTTGGCGAAGCTGTTCTGCGCCGACAGCGTTAGCAGCCGTTTAACCGCCTCGACCATCGAAAAGCCGCCCATGCTCTGGCAACCCGGCAGCGCCAGCACGGCCGTCCCCGCCGCTCCGGCAAGGAATGCGCGGCGCCCCACGACCCCGGTTCCAATTCTCTCCATGCTCAGCTCCTCGATCCTGTGCACCCATGCCCGGTGAACTGTCGCCAACCCGGCTTTGCCGCCATATAGCCGCGGCAGATGAACCGCGTCCGACTCCTTGTCTTCAATCCCGTGTTATCGGTGCTGGACTACCGCCTTCCTGCTGGAATGGCGACAGAATTCGGCAGTGTGGTGATCGCCCCGCTGGGCCCGCGCCAGGTGCTGGGGATCGTCTGGGAGCCAGAGCGGCTGGGCGGCGAGGAGGTGCCCGAGGCCAAGCTGCGCCCGATCCTGGAAGTGCTGCCGGTGCCACCATTGGCCGCGCCGCTGCGCCGCCTGATCGAATGGTGCGCGGATTACTACGTCGCGCCGCTGAATTCGGTGGCGCGGATGGCGCTGGGCAGCACGGCGGCACTGCGCGGCGGCGGAACGGCGACCGAATACAAGCTCTCCGGCCACGAGCCCGCCCGCCTTACCCCGCAACGCGCCGTCGCGATGGACGCGCTGCTGGACGAGCAAGCCAGCATCCGCGAACTGGCAGCGATCGCGGAGGTTTCCGAAGGGGTGCTGCGCGGCATGGTCAGCGCCGGGATTCTCGAGCCGGTCACGGTCGATCTCGACCGCCCCTACCCCCGCGCCAAAGCCGACCATGCCCTGCCCGAGCTGTCCGAAGCGCAAGCGGCAGCAGCAGTCAGGTTCGTTGCTGCGGTGCGCGAAGCCGGTTTTCAGCCGTTCCTGCTCGACGGAGTGACCGGATCAGGCAAGACCGAGTGCTATTTCGAAGCGATCGCCGAGGCGATCCGGCGTGCCAGGCAAGTGCTGGTTCTGCTCCCCGAAATCGCCCTGACCCAGAACTTCCTGCGCCGTTTCGAGGTCCGCTTCGGCACCCCGCCAGTGCTGTGGCACTCCTCGCTCAAGGCCAGCGAGCGGCGGCGGGCGTGGCGGGCGATCGTATCGGGCGAGGCGCAAGTGGTGGTTGGCGCGCGCTCGGCGCTGTTCCTGCCCTATGCCCGGCTGGGCCTGATCGTGGTCGACGAGGCCCATGAGGTTTCGTTCAAGCAGGACGACGGAGTGCGCTACAACGCCCGCGACGTCGCGGTGATCCGGGCCCGGTTCGAGGGCGTGCCGGTAATCCTTGCCAGCGCCACCCCGGCACTCGAATCGCTGCAGCTGGCCGAGGCCGGGGTCTACACGAAAGTCGATCTGCCCGATCGCTTCGGCGGAGCCACCATGCCCGCGATCGAAGTGCTCGACCTGCGCGAACAAGCCCCCGAACGCGGCCGCTGGCTGGCGCCAAAGCTGGTCGCGAAGCTGCGCGAACGGCTCGAGCGCGGTGAGCAGTCGCTGCTGTTCCTCAAACGCCGCGGCTATGCTCCGCTGACGCTGTGCCGGCACTGCGGCTATCGCTTCCAGTGCCCCAACTGCTCGGCCTGGCTGGTCGAGCACCGCCTCTCGCGCCGGCTTGCCTGCCACCATTGCGGGCATCAGGTGCCGCCGCCCGAGGCCTGCCCCGAATGCCACACCCCCGATTGCCTGGTCGCCTGCGGCCCCGGGGTCGAGCGGATCGCCGACGAGGTCGCCGAGATAATGCCCGAAGCCCGGGTCGCGCTGGTCACTTCCGACACGCTCAACTCGCCGGAGAAGATCGCCAGTTTCGTCGCTAATGCCGAACAAGGCCTGATCGACGTGATCATCGGCACCCAGCTAGTGACCAAGGGCTACCACTTCCCCGAACTAACGCTGGTCGGCGTGGTCGATGCCGACCTTGGCCTGGAAGGCGGCGATCTGCGCGCGGGCGAGCGGACCTATCAGCAGATTGCCCAGGTTGCCGGGCGCGCTGGCCGCGGCGAGAAGCCCGGCGAAGTGCTGATCCAGACCCGCCACCCCGAAGCCGCAGTAATCGCCGCGCTCGCCGCCGGGGACCGCGACGCGTTCTATGCTGCCGAGGCCGAGGCACGCAAGGAAGCCGGTGCCCCGCCATTCGGGCGCTGGGCCGCGATCATCGTCAGCAGCGAGGACGAGGCCGAAGCCCGCGACGCCGCCCGCGCAATCGGCGGCAAGCGGCCCATGTTGCCCGACGTCGCGATCCACGGCCCTGCCCCTGCCCCGCTGGCGCTGCTGCGCGGCCGTTACCGTTACCGCCTGCTGATCAACGCCCGCCGCTCGGCGCAATTGCAGGACATCATTCGCGACTGGCTTGCCACGCTGAGCTTCCCGCAAGGGGTGCGGGTGGGCGTGGATATCGACCCCTACTCGTTCGTCTGATAGGCAGCGGCTTCAATCAGGAGAATCAAGCCATGCTGACCGTTCATCACCTGCGCATTTCCCAATCCGAACGGATCGTCTGGCTGTGCGAGGAGCTCGGGATTGATTACACTGTCAAGCTCTACACCCGCCGCGAAGACAACCGCATGGCTCCCGACGATTACAAGGCGCTGCACCCGATGGGGATTGCCCCGGTAATCACCGATGGCGACCTTGTGCTGGGCGAAAGCGGAGCGATCTGCGACTATCTGTGCGCGAAGTACGGCGGCGGCACGCTGTCACCCGGGTTCGGCGATCCCGACTTCACCGATCACCTGTTCTGGTTCCACTTTTCCAACGCCACTTTCATGGCGAGCGGCATGATGGCACTGGCCGCCAACGCTGCCGGGGCAAGCGAACTGCCGGCCTTCGTTGCCGATCGCGGCGCCAAAGGCTGGCAACTTGCCGAAGCGCGGCTGGCCGAGGCACCGTTCTTTGGCGGGCGCAACCTGACCACCGCCGATATCATGATGGGCTTCAACCTAACCACCAGCCGCGCGTTCGGCGGCGCTTCGCTCGAACCCTTCCCCAACATCGCCGCTTACCTCAAACGGATTGGCGAGCGCCCGGCCTATCAGGCCGCCATGGCCAAGGCCGAGCCGGGCATGGCGCCGATGCTGGCCTAAAGTCTTTTTCAGTTGGACTGAAACAGCGCAACACCGGCCCGCTCCCCCGGCCCGACCACCCATAG
>JANOGS010000265.1:0-14455 GCA_031414115.1 Novosphingobium sp.
ATCGGGCACCCGCTGCCCGTCGAACGCCTGATCGGCGAACGGCCCGTCCTTGGCCACCCAGTGCAGGAACAGGTGCGCCGACCAGCGGTTGGGGTTGGGTACGGTGCGGCCGTGGTGGTGGTGGACGCCCTGGTAGAGCACCGCGTCGCCCGCCAGCATCGCTACCGCGCAGGCATCCTCGTCAGCGGCAAAGGCCGCATCGGCGCGCTCGAACGGTGCGGTGACCGGGCGCCGCGCAACCTCGAGCGGCCAGGGCAGATCGTCGCCATAGCCCAGCGTCAACGACAGCGAATGCTCGCAGGCCGGACGGTCACCGTGGACCCGGCAGATGTCGCCTTGGCGATAGACCCGGAAGTAGCAATAAGACGGCAGCAGCTCCTCACCCACCAGCGCCGCGACGGTCGCGGTCAGGCCCCAGTGGAACGCGGCGAACATCGGATAGTGATAGCCGTAAATCTCGATCGCCGGGCGGGCGAGCAGCGGGCTGTCCTTCTGCTGGCTGGCCAGATCGATCTCCTGCCGCGCGAAATCGGCGCGCAGCCGCGCCAGCATGCCGGTGGCGACACTGCGCGGAATCAGCCCGGCCAGCGGCAAGTAGCCGTCGCTATGGTAGGGAGCGGGATCGGGCAGGGTCAGCATGGTTACTCGCGCTCAAGCACGGTCACCACCATGGCCCGGCGCGGTTCAAAACCCAAGCTCTGATAGAGCCCGATCGCCTTGGTATTGCCCGCATAGGAGTGGAGAAACGGCACTTGCCCGCGGGCAGTGAAGCCGGCCATGACCCGGCGGATCAGCCGCGCGGCCAGGCCCTGCCCGCGGTATTCGGGCCAGGTGCAGACCCCGGATACCTCGGCCAGCCCCGGCCCCGGCAGCATTCGCGATCCCGCCATGGCGGCGAGCCGGCCGACGCGGCGGATGCCATAGAAAGCGCCGTATTGCCGGGTCTTGGCGCGCCACGGCCCGGGTTCGGTGGCCAGCGCCAGGTCAGCCATTTCGCCCGCATCACCATCGCCCAGCAGAACCGCTTCCTCGTCGCCCGGCTGCAGCGGCATGGGGTGTTCGGCCAGCATCTGCAGCAGCGGCGCGGTGCGGACCAGCCGCAGCCCCGGCGGCACCGGCCATTGCTCGCCCTCGACCAGCCAGACCTGCTCGCCCGGCGCCACCAGCCCGGTCAGTGCCGCCTGCGCCGCCTCTCCGGCATCGCGCGCAGCTGCGAACGGGCCATAGCGCGGATCGATCCGCCATGCCCGGACGTCGCCGCGCGCCAGCAAGTGCTGGCGGGTGGTGAGCATCGACCAGACCGGGCGATCGAGGGGGGTGTGGGAGGTCATTGGACAATCTTCAAATATCGAGTTGGAGGTATTCCAAAATGGCGTCCTTGTAGGCTTCCTCGCGCTCGCGTCTGCCAATGGCAAGCACCAGGATGACCAGTTCCTGATCGCGGACCAGGTAGATCAGGCGAATGCCGGCCGCACGCAGTTTGAGGCGATAGCCGCTCGGTATTTCGCGCACCTGATCGGCCAGTACGCGCGGAGTTAGGCACCGCTCCTTAAGCTTCTTGGCGATCTGCCGCTGCTCGGCTGTGGCCAGTTTGCGAAACGACTTTGCTGCCCGGGGCCTGAAAGCGACCTTAAAGGAAGTCATCAAGGTCGATCACAACGTCGTCACCGTCTTCTTCCAGCGCCTCCTGCGCCTCGCGGACCAGCTTGCGTTCGTCGAACATGTCGAGGATGTGATCCCACACCTCGGGCGAAACCACATAGGCGACGGGCTTGTTGCGGCTGAGGATTGCCACCTGATGCAGCCTGGCCTCGGCCACCACCGCCGCCGGGTTGCGCTTGAGATCGCTGATACTCACTCCGACATCGGCGAGGATCGGGGTGATCGGTTCGGGTTTGAAGGGCTTGTTCATGGCCTTTTAATAGGTCTCTTAACAGGTCTCGTCAACTCACACCCCCTCCAGCAAACGATCTGCCTGGGCCCGCGCCTCCGCCGTAATCTCCGCGCCGGAGAGCATCCGCGCGATTTCCTCCTGCCTTCCGGCGGCATCGAGCAGGTGGACCGAGGTGCGGGTGACCGTGCCTTCGCTGGTCTTGGCGATGACGTAGTGCGTTTCTCCGCGCGCCGCGACCTGGGGGGAGTGGGTGACCGCCAGCAATTGCCCGCCGCTGGCCAGTCGTGCCAGCCGCTCGCCGATCGCGCTGGCGACCGCGCCGCCGACCCCGCGATCGATCTCGTCGAAGATCACCGTGGCCGCCCCGCCTTGCTCGGCCAGCGCGACCTTGAGCGCGAGGATGAAGCGCGAGAGTTCGCCGCCCGAGGCGATCTTGGTGAGCGGGGCAAAATCGGCGCCGGGGTTGGTGGAGATCAGGAATTCGGTGCGATCGATCCCGAATGGCCCCCAGGCATCCTCGCCCAGCCGGGTGACCGCAGTGCAGAACTGCGCGGCGTCGAGCTTGAGCGGCACCAGCTCGCCCGCCACCGCCCGATCGAGCCGCGCCGCTGCTTTCACCCGCGTGGCCGAGAGCGCTCCGGCGCGGGCGCGGTAGTCGAGCCCGGCGGCCTGAGCGGCGGCTCCAAGCGCAGCAAGTTCGCCCTCGCCATGTTCGATTGCGTCCAGCTCGCCGCGCATCGCCCGCATCCGTTGCGGCAGGTCATCAACCTGGCACTGGTGCTTGCGGGCGGCGGCACGCAGTTCGAACAGCCTGAGCTCGATCCGGTCGAGCGCGGCGGGATCGTGGGCCATCGCCTCGGCAGCGCGTTCGAGCTTGTCCTCGGCCTCGCTCGCCTCGATCACCGCGCGGTCAAGCGCGGCCAGCGCTTCGCCGAGCAAGGGATGCTCGGCCGCGATCCGGTCAAGCCGCCGCGCCGCGCTTCTCAGGCTGGCGAGGGCCGAATCCGAACCCGCCCAGAGCTTCTGCAGGGCAGCCAGATCGTCAGCCAGTTTCTCGCCCTTCTGCATCGCTGCGCGGGCTTCGGCGAGGCGCTCTTCCTCGCCGACTTCTGGTTCCAATGCGGCCAGTTCGGCAAGGTGGGCGATCAGCAGGTCGCGGTCGGCAGTTGCCTTGACGATGCTCGCCCGCGCCGTCTCCAGCGCCGCTTCGGCCTCGCGCCAGGCCTGCCAGGCGGCAGCGACGCCATCGGTATCGCTCGCGGCGTAGCGGTCGAGCAGCAGGCGGTGCCCGCGCGGGTTGACCAGGCCGCGATCGTCGTGCTGGCCGTGAAGCTCGACCAGGTGGCCGGCGAGGTCGCGGAGCAGGACGGCGCTGACCGGCTGGTCGTTGACGAAAGCCTTTGAGGCACCATCGGCCTTGAGCCGCCGCTTGACGATCAGCGGTTCGCCCGGCTCGAAGTCGAGCTCCGCTGCGGCAAGAACGCTGCGGATCGCGGCGGGAAAGCGGTCAAACTCAAACAGCGCGGTGACGCTGGCCTCGCTCGCCCCGGCGCGCAGCAGGCCGCTATCGGCGCGCACCCCCAGCGCCAGCCCCAGCGCATCGAGCAGGATCGACTTGCCCGCCCCGGTCTCGCCGGTGAGCACACCCAGCCCGTCACCGAAATCGAGGTCAAGCGCCTCGATCAGCACGACATTGCGGATGGAAAGCCGGGTCAGCATGTTCGCGCGCTGTTCTAGCGCGAGCCGAGCCGGGAGTCACCCCGTTCGCGGGCAAACCACGTCACAAAACCGCAACCGCCCCGCCACACTGCGGCAACAGGGCCGCGCTAGAGGCACGAATAGTGATCGCA
Source organism: Novosphingobium sp. (assembly GCA_031414115.1). Taxonomy (GTDB): domain Bacteria; phylum Pseudomonadota; class Alphaproteobacteria; order Sphingomonadales; family Sphingomonadaceae; genus Novosphingobium. Next base: position 3,745 of record JANOGS010000265.1, read on the forward strand.
GCCAGTTGGGGGCCGCATGACCAGACCGAATGCTTTGCTTGCCGGGCACCCTGCCCGGGCGTTGCCATTTTCCTCGTCAATCCCGGGACGTCTTCCGGACTGGCTCGACCAACCCGAACCGCGCGGTTTCCGGCCCAAGCGCAAGTATCGCACGGTGTGGATTTCCGACATTCACCTAGGCACCCGCGGCTGCAATGCCGAGCTGCTGCTCGATTTCCTCCGCTCGATCGAGTGCGAGACGCTCTACCTGGTCGGCGACATTCTCGATGGCTGGCGGCTGCGCAAGGGCTGGTACTGGCCCGATGCCCACAACGAGGTGGTGCGGCGCCTGCTTAAACTGGCGCATCGCGGCACCCGGGTGGTGCTGATCGCGGGCAACCATGACGAGATGCTGCGGCCCTATGCGGGCATGAGCTTTGGCGGAGTGACCATCGCGCTGGAAGCGATCCACGTTACTGCCGATGGCCGGCGGCTGCTGGTGGTGCACGGCGACGGGTTCGATTCGGTGGTGCTTTATGCCCGCTGGCTCGCCTTCCTGGGTGACCAGGCCTATGACCTGCTGCTGCGGCTCAACGTTGTGGTCAACGCGGTGCGGCGACGGCTGCGGCTACCTTACTGGTCGCTTTCGGCCTACCTGAAAAAGCGGGTCAAGAACGCGGTTCAATTCATTGGTGCCTATGAGGAAGCGGTTGCTCACGCCGCCCGCGATGCCGGGGTCGACGGGGTGGTCTGCGGCCATATCCACAGCGCCGAGATCCGCCAGATCGGCGACGTTACTTACTACAACGACGGCGACTGGGTGGAAAGCTGCACCGCACTGGTCGAAGACCGCGACGGCGTCATCACGATCGTCGACTGGGCCGAGGAGCACCGCCGGGATGCGGCCGCCGAGCGCCCCGCTGCCCCCGCCGGCAAGCCTGCGCGCGAGAAGGAACCGGCATGAGGATAGCGCTCTGCACCGATGCCTGGCACCCGCAGATCAACGGTGTGGTCCGCTCGCTAGCGATGACCGTGAGCAAGCTGGTCGAGCGCGGTTATGCGGTCGAACTGATCACCCCGCAGCAGTTCCGGACAATCCCGATGCCCGGCTACAACGAGATCCGCCTGGCGCTGGTGCCGCGTTTCGGCACCCGCCGCTCGCTCGCCGCATTCGCACCCGACGTGGTCCACATCGCCACCGAGGGGCCGATTGGCTGGAGCGCCAGAAGCTGGTGCCAGGCCCACGGCGTGCCCTTCACCACCGCCTTCCACACCCGCTTTCCCGACTATGCTGCGGTCCGTACCGGGCTGGATGCCGAGCGCTTCTGGCCGCTGATCCGCCGCTTCCACGCGCCTTCGCGGGCAGTGCTGGTCTCCACCCTCGCGCTTGGCCGCGAACTGCAGGGCCGCGGTCTTGACCAATGGCGGCTGTGGAGCCGCGGGATCGATCCTGCGCAGTTCCATGCCGATCACGCGCCGCTGCCCGAAATCGCAGCGCTGCCCGGCCCGATCCAGCTCTATGTCGGCCGGGTCGCGATCGAAAAGAACCTGCCCGCCTTCCTCGAAGCGCAGACCCCAGGAACCAAAGTCATCGTCGGCGACGGTCCCGATCTGGCCCTGCTGCGCGGGCGCTATCCCGAAGCGAAGTTCCTCGGCGCGATGTCGGGGGAAACGCTGGCGCGGGCCTATTGCTCGGCGGATGTCTTCGTATTCCCCAGCCGCACCGATACATTCGGGCTGGTGATGATCGAAGCGCTAGCTTGCGGCGTGCCGGTTGCGGCCTATCCGGTCGCCGGTCCGCTCGACGTGATCGGCCGCATGGGCAAGGGCGAAGATGACGGCAATGACAAGGCCGTCGGCGTGCTCGATGAGGATCTTGGCCGCGCAATTGCGCAGGCCCTGCAGCTCGATCGCGCTGCGGCGGCGGCCTTTGGCGCCAGGTTCAGCTGGGACCGCGCGACCGATCAGTTCCTGACCGCGCTCAGCGGCACTGGGGCGATCAGCCCGCCGCTTCCTCAAATGGCGGTTCCAGCGTAATTGCATCGGCCAGCGAGACCCGGTCGAGCATCGCCGCCATCTCGTCACGCAGCACCAGCATCAGCCCGCGCAGCCGGCACTCGGCCTCAGGCAGGCAATTGGTACAATGTTCGTGGGCGTTGCGCGCGGCGCAGGGCACCAGCGCCAGCGACCCGCGGGTCAGGCGGATGATGTCGCCATAGCGCACATCAAGCGGATCGAGTGCGAGCTCGTATCCACCCTCGCGCCCGCGGTGCGAGATCACCAGGCCGCCGCGAACCATTTCCGAAAGAATCACGGTCAGGAACTTGCGCGGAATGTTCTGTGCTTCGGCAATCGCATCGAGCCGAACCGGCCCCTGCCGCCAGGTGTCGGCAAGGTGCTGCAGGGCGCGGATCGAGTAACGGGTTTTTTGCGAAAGCATGGACGGAACTCATAGAGCACTGCCGGGGGGGGAATGTCAACTTGGGGGGTAGAAAAGTATTTGGCGCTGTTATCGGGCGACTCCAAGGACATGCCGGCGCGTGCCCGGCGGATCAGATCTTCAGCTGCAGCTCGAGCAGCGCGACGGTGCCGTGCTCGGCGGAACGCCCGGAACGCTGCTCGCGAAACCGGACCAGGTCCGAACGCAGCTGGATATTGGGAGTGAGCGAATAGAACCCGCCCAGGCCGAACAGCAGATTGCTCCGATCGGATGACCTGGTGATGGCACTGCTGCCCGAAATGCCCCAGCGGCGTTTGACCCAGCCGATCCCGCCGCTCAGTTCCCACTGGTCGAACCCGCGCTCCAGCCGGTTGCTGTCACCGCGCCGGACATAGGCCCCGCCGATCCGCAACGGCCCGCGCCGCGCCCTGATCCCGATGCTCCAGCTATCAAGGTCAGCCCTGGTCGTGATCGCATCGGCCTGGCCAAATGCGTAGCCGCCGCTCAGCCCCAGGCTCCATTCGCCGACTGGTCGTTCGACCTGAAGCGCGAGTTCGACGGCATCCCTGACCAGGGTCCGCGATCTTGGATCGATCGCCGTGCGGTTTTGTGCGAACCTGGGAGCCCACGAAATCCCCGCGCGAAACCCGCTGATCGCCGGCGACAGATACAGAACCTTGAAGGAATCGCGCGTATCCAGCGGCTTGAGCAGGGCCTGTGAACCGGCGTAACGCGAAAAATCGCCCCGGACCTGGCCGAGCGCGATCACCGGCGCGGCATAGGACAAGGTGTCGGCCGGGCCGTCTTGCTTGCCGACCTCCAGACGCCCGAGTGCAGTCGAAACGAAGGCATAGATCTCGTCGGTATCGAGGGTTTCGGTGTCGCGATCGGTATTGGCCACCTCAACTTTCGCACCGATTTCGATATCCGACGAAATCATCCATTCGGCATCGAGGCGAGCGAACAGTTCCAATTCATGGTCAGTTTTCGCGGCGGCGTCCGTGTCGTCGTCAACCCGTGCGACCTGGATGGCCGCACCCGCGGTCAGGCGAAGATCCAGATCGCCCGCTTCGATCTTGAGCGGCGGAATCTGGGCAACGGCCGGTGCAGAGGCGCATAGCGACAGCGCCAGGCAAGCCATCCGCAGCACAGTGATCTCCATTGCCTTGCGCTCCAGCCGATTGGTGGGTTGCGTCAGATATTCGGCGTCAAGCCAGCAAGGCGGTGGCGACATTTTCAAGCAGCCCTGCTTCCCGGACGCATTGGCCAAAATCATGTGAGCCATGTTCGAGTGTCTGCAATGTGGCGTTCGGGGCCTTTCCCCGGGCGGCGGCGCGCTCGTTCATCAGCTTGACCCACACCCGCGCGCGCCGCAGCCGATTGGTGCCTTGGCGATCGACAATCAACGGATCCTGGCGCACCGAGGCGTCGATCCGCGTGTCTCGCGAACCAACCAAGACAGTCATTGGCACGTCCAGGAAATCGTCGCCGGACACGGCTACCGGGCAGCCCCCGCCTAGGCCATAGGGATAGGGCGTTTCGGGATCCGGCAGCAGGTACCAGCCGGCCGACGCAACGCAGAGCCGGTCGATCCGGCGCGGGTGCAGCATTGCCAGGCGATGCGCCATCTGGGCGCCGCCGGAAAAACCGAACAGCAGCAGCTTTTCGGTTGCGATTTTCGCGCTGGTTTCAAGCCGCCGCAGCAATTCGAACAAGGCGCGATCCGAAGCAAATTTGTGCGCTTTGCGGGCCTGGAGCAGCTGGTACTTGCCAAAGCGCTCTCGCTCAAACAGCGGGGCGACCACATTGATGTCGCGGAAAGCCGGATGATCGGCAAACCGGGCAGCAACCTCGGCGGCATTGCGACTGATACCGTGGATCGCGACCAAGGTCTGAGCCTTTGGCCCGGCAATCGCGACGAAGCAGTCAGGCAGGTCTGGGGAAGGCGCGGGCAGGAATTCGACCCGGCGATTGGGCTGACGCAAGCGGAACTCTCCCTCAGTCGCCGTCGCCATAGCCCGGTCCCTTCCGCCCGGAGCCGTCTGACGGCACCCGGGCAAGCAGAACTGCAAGCCGATCCAGCGCGATCCTTCCGCCCACCCGGGCATGCAGCGCTCTGGCGGTTTCCAGCAAGCGGCTGGAGATAAAGCCGATCAGGGAGATCTGACCGACCAGCGCCGCAGCTGAGCCAGCCGCGCTTGGCATGGTCACCAGCAGCACTGTCGCGATCCCGCCCGCAACCGCCGCCAACAACTCCATCGTGCCAAACACGAACGCCCGCCGCTCAACCCTGGACCGCAATTGGCTCGACAGCTCATCAAGACGCAGCCGGCCGTGCCCGCGCGGGCTGGGCACCCCGCTCATCTCGATCCGGACCCGGCGCAGCAGAAAGCGATTCAATCGGCCGCGCGCGTTGCGTTGCTGGGCGATCTCGCGCTGGAGCAACGAAGTCGCGCCGATAATCAGGACAATGCCGACCAGAAACGGCAGCAAGACCATGGTCATGGCTGGCGCGGTATGGATCAGCCAGGCGCTTGCCACCAGACCTGCGAGCATGCTGGTCCAGAGTTTGACCGACCCGCGAACCGCATAGTTGCGGATCGCGCTCAGGTCTCCCACCAGCGAAGTCAGCCAGCGGGCCTCCTGGCCTTCGCCGCGATTTCTGATGACGCTTTCAAACAGGCCGGACCGGCAATCCATCACAAACGACTGGGCGAAGCGTTCGGCGGTCCAGCGTTCGGCCAGCATCGCCGCGCCGAAGGCCAAGGCAAGGCCGCTGGCAGCAACGCCGCCAGCGGCTCCTTGTCCAACCATGGCGCTGATTGCTTCGGCAAAGGCGGCGGCCAGTGCGGCCTGGGCGACCGCTACCAGAGCCAGCAGCAACCCGAGACCCCGGCGTTTACCGGCGAGCAGCTTCGGCGCAATCACGCGGCCTCGCGCAGGCAACCGGCTTCGCGAAAGATGATCTTGGTGACCGCAACCGGATCGCGAAGTTCATCGAGCGCGGCAACCGTGAGGCCAGACGCCCGGGCTGCCTCGCCAGCTGCCAGCGGCGATGCCGAAACCAGGCCGGAAAGGGCAAGCGGAACAATGCCGCGTTGCGCCAGCCAGGTGGCGCCAAAGGCGGCGCCCATCGCGTCGGCCGCAGCGAACACCACGCCGTCGAACCAACCCTTTGCGCTGGCAGCTTCCACCAGTTCGGCGGTTTCGCCTTGCAACAGGCCATCGGCGATCTCGACAATCGCAATCTCGGCCCCGGCGCTGGCCAGCCGGTCGAGCAAGATCGACCCGATCGAGGTCAGATCTTCGCCGCTCACACCAAAGGTCGAGGCGTGTCCGGCATCGGTGAAATCGACCGCCGCGATCGCGCCGGCATCTTGCATTGTCCAGAGATCGCCGCCCGAACCAGTGCCGGTCAGCTTGGCTGCGCCGACGCGAAATCCAGCGCGCGACAGGCCGTGAACCAACCCGCCAGCGGTGGTCGTCTTGCCCGCGTTCATCGAGCTTCCGACCACAAAGATGACCGTCCGGGGGCGGCTCGGATTGGCGCTGGGGCGAAACGCGAAGTCGGCGAGATTGAGGATCGATCCATCCAGGCGCGCAAGCAGCCCGATCACTTCGATCCCGGTCGGGTTCTTCATGCTGGCGTGCTTGCGGGTCACGCGCGACGCGACACCGCCGCCTGCAACCAGATCGCAGTCTTCCAGATCGGCGGGAACAAACGCCTCGAACTGATCGGGGGCGTAGCGGTTGCCGTAGGCGACGATGATTTCGTCACCAACATACAGCTGCCCGCGGCGGCCATGGATGTTTTCGATCTTGGCGTGCTGACCGACGGACTTGACCCGGGCAAGAATGACATCGCCCGCCTTTGGCACACGTCCGGCGCGCACCAGGCGTGCTGCCTCGGCACAATCAACGTGCCGTGTCGTGAAAGCACGCTTGGCTTGACCAAGCCGCTGTTGCATTCGCTCAGCGCGGCTCTGACCGAAATTCTGAAGAGTATTGGCGAGTTTCATTCTTCAATTCCTTCTGCCTGACTGGAGTTTGTGCAAATTGGACTAATTAAAAACCTGATCGTTTCGAGACGATCTATCAAAATTCAGATCTAGTTATTTTTCTGATTTGCCAAGAAGCCGAATTTCGTTCGATCTCTTCATGGCTAGATATGGCAGACCTAAACATGCCCGCGCATGAACCAATTCTAAACTTTGCCTAAACAGCGCATTAGAAAACTGGCTCGTCGGCCTGAAACGGCGTCAAAACAGGCTGTGGCGGCCTTGGCAGGTGTGGAAACACGCAAGATTCGTGACTGCAGGTGAGGTCAGATCGTGCCACACGAGAGAGGCCTCGGGCCGGACTGACCCGTTGCCATATGCCGACAGCATGCAATTGCGCGCGCCTGCCGGGCAGGCCTGCGCAATTCACCAAGGCTCAGTTCACGGATTGTCGCGCTGGATCGGCTTCGCGCGGCGCCAGATTTCCGGCGCAACCTGCTGCAAGGCATGGAGGTACAGTTCGCCCGATCGCCCGCAGCAAACCGACTCACCGCCCAGCAACTGGGTGACATTGGTTCCCGGGTTCCAGTTGCCTTCGATCATCACCGCGCCGGCGCCGGACAGCCCGATATCCCAACCGACGATGGCATGGTCGGGAACCATCGCACGATGCGCCGTGCAAGCCATCCGGTCGACGTCGCTGCAAAGCTCGGACGGCAAAGCCTCGGGCAGCGGCGCGTCGCTGGCCGGATGGGCATTGACGATCTTGGGCGCCAACCCGCTGTCGTGGATGTGGAACGGCGCAACTTCGCCGCGATCACCAACCACTGCGGCAAGCCCGCCGCGATTGAAATTGTCGACCGGATGGATCCCGCCGCCAACCCGCGCCATGCTGCCCGAGCTGTGGCCGTTCGACTATGGTCGGTTCGAGTTCCGCCACGACCCTGCGACCGGGGAGCTGCGCTTCATGGAAGTCAACCTGTCGTGCAATTTGTGGTCGAAGAAGACGATCAGCCGTTCGGCCCGTTCGCTGGGTTACAGCCACGCTCAGCTGGTCGAATGCATCCTCGCCCACAGCCTTGAGCGCCAGGGGCTGATCACCGCGATCCGCGACCGCGAGCTGACCGCAGCCGCCGAATAGCCCGCCCGAACCCGCCGCCGCCGCTCAGCGCGCCGCCACGCTGGGCGCATTCTCCTGCATCAGCTTGTAGGCCTTCTGGTACCACTCGCTGCCCGGATAGTTGGCACCGAGCACGGCGGCATACTTCTGCGCCTCTTCAGGCACGCCGACCGAGAGGCTGGTCTCAACCATCCGGAACAGCGCCTCGGGCGCGTGGCTGGTGGTCTGGTAGTTCTCGACCACGTTCTTGAAGCGCAGCCCGGCGGCGAGCCAGCGGCCCGAGCGCTCATAGAACCGCCCGATCTCCATCTCTTTGCCCGCAAGGTGATCGTTGACCAGATCGATCTTGATCCGCGCGTCGGCGGCGTAACGCGTCGCCGGATAGCGCCGCACTACCTCGTTCAGCGCGGTCAGCGCCTGATTGGTGATCTTCTGGTCGCGTTCGACATCGCTGATCTGCTCGTAATAGCTCAGCGCGATCAGGTAATAGGCATAGGGCGCATCGCGGTTGCCCGGATGGATCGAGAGGAAGCGCTGCGCCGACTGGATCGACTTGGTGTAATCCTTCGCCACATAGTACGAAAACGAGCTCATCAGCTGCGCCCGGCGCGCCCAAGGCGAATAGGGGTGCTGGCGCTCAACCTCGTCAAACAGCGCCGCCGCGATCCGCGCATTGCCGTTGTCGAGCCGGTCCTTGGCGGCGGCATAGAGCGTATCGACATCGCGCGCGACAAACGCGGTATCCTTGGCCTTGCCCCCGCGCCCGGCTCAGCCGGCGGTGAGCAGCAGCGCGGTGGTGGAGGCGGCCAGAACGGCGAGCTTGAGCGGGGAGCGTGCGGACATGGGCTGAGCCTATAGCCAGAGCGCGGCTGAACGCCAAGTGAAGTTGCGGCAGTTTTGCCGGGTGGGGTGGCGGATACCCCGAGTCGCGGGGTTTGGTTGATGAAGTGCACGCTGGGGCATGGGGGAATGGGCTTGAAACTTGCGGGAATGCGGGGATTGCGGGTGCAGGAAACCGATGCGAGGTTAGCGGGGTGCGGGGGTGTAGGAAAGGTGGGGGTTTGGACCTGATCCAACTACGGCAGTGCCGGATAGTTTCCCACTTGAAAACTATACGGCCATGCCGTATAGCTCTCCCATGCAGACCGTCATCGAAACCGAGAGTTATCTGCGCGATGCAAAAGACGCGGGGATGACCGAGGACGAGCGGAATGCCGCGGTCGATCTGGTCGCGGCAAATCCCGAGTCGGGCGACGTGATGCAAGGGACCGGCGGTGTGCGCAAGGCGCGGCTCGCCGGTCGCGGCAAGGGCAAGTCCGGTGGCTACCGGATCGTCTGGTATTTTGGCGGCGGGCATATTCCGGTGTTCCTGCTCACCGTGTTTGGCAAGGGCGAAAAAGCCAACCTGACCCAAGGCGAACGCAACGCCCTGCGTTCGATGGTAGTTTCGTTGAGAGGCAGTCTAGAATTTTAATGAGCGCTCAGATCCCCTGTGGGACCCGCCGGCAAAGGAGGCCGAAACTGTGAGCAAGGCATTTGACAAGATCGCGGCCGGATTGGCCGACGCCATCGCCTATGCACAAGGCGACACCACCAGGGGCCGCGTCGCGGCCGGGCCGGACGTCAAGGCGATCCGCGCCAAGACCCGGCTCAGCCAGACCAAGTTCGCCGCCAAACTGCGCGTCCCGGTCGCCACCGTGCGCGACTGGGAACAACACCGCCGCTCGCCCGATGCGCCCGCGCGGACGCTGCTGGGGATGGTCGATGCTGATCCCAAGGCAGCGCTGGCGTTGATTGAGCGGATGGGGTGAGTTTGGGGGTTATTGCACGTGGCACCGTAACCCCTGCTGGTGCCGGTTACGTGGATGGCACTGGATCACGGACTCGCCGTGGGGGCCCGGCCGGAAACCATGTTGCTTGGCATTCCCAGGGTCTTGCTGCCCTATGCGATCGGCGTGCTGATCTGGCGGCTGTGGGGAGATACGCCGCCCCTGCGCGTTTCCAAGCTGTTCGCATTTGCCGCCATGCCGGTTCTGTTCGGGGGTATTGCGATGATCGGGGGGCGCTCGTGGGTGTTCGATCTGCTGTTCGTGGTGCTGGTCTGTCCGCTGCTCATCGCCGGCGGGCTGCGGCTTGATCCGGCAATACCTGCCCAAGGGGACTGACCTCGGCGGCCACACGCAGGACGAGCTGAACGAAATCGCCGAACGCCTCAACAACCGGCCCCGCAAGGTGCTCGACTTCGAAACGCCGAATGAGGTCTTTGCAAGACTGCTCGCAGAGGCCCAGGCTACTGGACCGCAGTGTTGCGCTTCAGGTTGACGCCGCCGACACCGCCCCCAGTAAGAATTGCCTCGGCGCAGAATTCTTAGGTTCTCATCGAGACGTTAGCCAAATCGGATTCGACTCTTTGTGGCGATATGGCATAATTGACCAATGCAGTAGATGTGAGTCGCGTTTAACTAAAGGGGACGTGATATGCGTGTCAAAAAACTTTTGGTCGCCAGTTCGCTTGCCCTTTGGTCATCGGGGTGTGTTTCTGCCCCGCTGACTTCGTGGAAGGCGAGAGTCGCCGCTCAACACGACTTAAAAACCGGTGAATTTTGGACGATTACCGGAGAGCGTCGGCTCGTCTTCATGATTAGTCGGCATGGGGGTCAGCAACCGGCATATTGTTTGGAGCCTCTGCCCGACGCCGCATCAAGCGTTACGTCGAAATCTAATCCTTCACTGACAATTGCAACCAGCAAAACTGGGTCTCTCCTCGAGGAGTATGGTCTTCAGGCACTGAAAACGTCCGAGCGCAGCGAGAGAACTCAGATTATCAGCCACTTATTCTTTGAGCACTGCAAAGCCTATGGCATGGGCATCCTCGACCCTGACCAATATCGGGCGGAGCTTGCTGCAACATCGGCCGCTGCTCGTGATGCGCTGAAAGTTCCACCAGCGCCCAACAATGACTAGAAGGATTTCAAGGGTAAAAGAAGACTCCGGCAACTCCCATGGGAATTACGGCCGAATTACCGAATTACGGTGATGGTGTGGACGGCGCTCTGTTGAGGGTTTGATTCGGGGCATCCCGATCCTCCACGGTGTGACGGTCAAAAGTCCACCAAAGGAGCACCATCCACATGAGCAAGCTAGCTGCCGATCTTTCGGTTGTCACCTCTGTTG
>JANOGS010000266.1:0-4575 GCA_031414115.1 Novosphingobium sp.
TGATTTCCTTGGTGCCCTTGGTCATCCAGAACAGCAGGCTGCCGCAAGAAGCGCAGCGGCCATGTTCGGACTTGCCCGAATGCGGCGCCCAGACCACTTCGCCCGACACGATCAACCGATCACGCGTGGTCCGGCTCGCAGGCAAATAGTGCCCGGTCAGCCGCCGGCACTGGCGGCAATGGCAATACCAGATGTCGGCCAGCCCCCGCGCGCGGTACGTCACCGCGCCGCACAGACACTTGCCGGTGTGTTCCTCAGCCACGGCGGCGGCGGCCTTCGCGTCCACCGCGCCCGCCGCGGCCTTCGCCCTCGGCGCTTGGCTCGCGGAACATGCGGATCCACTGGGCGCAGTTGGGATCGACCCCGTTGAGCGTGTCGGCGGCCTTGATCGCGGCGACCATGCCATCGTGCAGCGGGTTGAGGATCGCGCTGGTCATCCCCGCGCCGGCGACCATCGGCAGGAAGGCGTTGCCGATCGCATGGCGGTTGGGCAGACCGAAGCCGATGTTGGAGGCGCCGCAGGTGGTGTTGACCTTGAGCTCCTCGCGCAGCCGCCGGACCAGATGGAACACGTCGCGCCCGGCCTTGTTGATCGCGCCGATCGGCATCACCAACGGATCGACCACCACGTCCTGCGGTTTGATCCCGTGGTCCTGGGCGCGCTGGACGATCAACTTGGCAATCTCGAATCGTTCGTCGGGATCTTCGGAAATGCCGGTATCGTCGTTGGAGATGGCGACCACTGCGGCGTCGTACTTCTTCACCAGCGGCAGCACCCGCTCCATCACCTCATCCTCGGCGGTGGTTGAGTTGACCAGCGCGCGGCCCTGGTAAACCGCGAGGCCGGCTTCCAGCGCCTCGATGATCGAGCTGTCAATGCACAGCGGCACATCGGTGACCGACTGGACCAGTTGGATGATCTCGGCGAGGATCTTCGGCTCGTCGGCCAGCGGGATGCCCGCATTGACATCGAGCATCTGCGCGCCGGCGGCCACCTGGGCGAGGGCATCAGCGACCACCCGGTCATAATTGCCCTCCTTCATTTCTGCCGCCAGCAGCTTTCGCCCGGTCGGGTTGATCCGCTCGCCAATTATCACAAACGGCTGATCGAAGCCGATGATGACTTCCTTGGAGGCAGAGCTGAGGACAGTGCGGGTCATGGATGTTCCCTTAGGCTTGAACGAGTTGACTGGAAACGTCGGGGTGGGTCGGAATCCACGGGCGGCGGCCACCAAGCACGCCCGACTGGGTGACGATCTCGCCGACCCATTCCTCTTGCTTGTAGGCCATCACATGGATGCCGCAGATCCCCGCGATCTCGGCGAGTTGCTGCATCAGTTCGACCGCGATCCGGCGGCCCTCGGCCTTGGGCTTCTCGGCCTGCTCAAGCCGGCGGATGATGTCTTCGGGGATGAGCACGCCCGGGATCGCGCTGCGCAGCCAGCGGGCAGTCTTGGCCGAAGCGAGCACGCCCACGCCCATCAGGACGTAGCAGCGCTCGGTCAGCCCCATGTCGCGGGCGCGGGCCATGAACTCGCGGGCCATGGCGATGTCGAAACAATATTGCGACTGGACGAACTGCGCGCCCGCCGCGACCTTCTTGGCGAACTGGTCGATCCTGGCGGTATGTGGCGGTGCGAAGGGATTGATCGAGGCGCCGAGGAACAGCCGCGGGGCGAATTCGATGTGACGGCCCGACAGGAAGCGCTCCTCGTCGCGCAGGGTCCGCGCGGTTTGCAGCAGGGTGACGCTATCGAGATCGAACACCGGCTTGGCCTGGGGATGATCGCCAACCGAAACGTCGTCGCCCGACAGGCACAGCACCGAGCACACCCCCAGCGCTGCCGCGCCGAGCAGGTCGCCCTGGATCGCGATGCGATTGCGATCGCGGCACGAAACCTGGATGATCGGCGAATAGCCGACCCGGGTCAGCAACGCGCAGACCGCCAGGCTCGACATGTGGCAATTGGCGCCCGATCCGTCGGTGGCGTTGATCGCATCGACATAGCCATCGAACACCGCAGCGCGGCGCAGCACTTCCTCTGGATCGGCGGAGTCGGGCGGAGCGATCTCGGTCGAAATCGCGAACTGGCCAGCGCGCAGCACCCGCTCAAAGCGCCCGTGCGAGACGTGGCCGGGCAGCTTGGTCAGCGGATCGCCGGGGTTGAGCCCGCTTTCGTTGAGGATCGCCAGATCAGTCATCGCGCGCCAGCTTGAGCCAGCTGGAGCTGCCGCGCAGCCGGTGGTCGACCGCGAAGCTCACCTCCCGGATTGCCTCGCCGCCCTGCATCCGGCCGGCGCCGTCCCAGGCCTCGACCCAGACGCAGCGCATTTCGGGCAAGACCTCGCACATCCCGTTTTCGCGCACTCCGCCACAAGGCCCGTTGCGGATCGTCTTGGGGCAGTTCATCGGGCACGACATGCCGGTTTTGGACAGCGCGCAGTCGCCGCACATCTGGCAATCGAACAGCAAGCCCTTGGCTGCGGCCTCGAGCCGGGTGATCGGCTTGTCCAACCGGGTGCCGAATCGTCTGGTGACACCGCGCAGCAATGCCAGGATGACCGGATCAAGGGCGTTGTAGACCCTCTCCAGCCCGCGCGAATGGCGAACTGACCACAGTCGCAGGCTATACATTTGCGGTCCCGCGGATCGCATCGGCGAGATCACCATAGCCAACCTGGCGGTAGACATAGTTCAGACCCAGCCGCTCGGCCCCGGCCCTGGCCAATTCCTGCAACTTGGAATCGTCGGTCTGCGCCAGATAGACGAGATCCTTGTAGTTGCCGAAATAGGCCTCGAGCAGGTTGGGAAACCGGTCGAGCCCGAGCCCCTGCCAGACCAGCCGCTCAAAATGCCGGGCGAGAAAATCGGTCAGGAAGAAACTGCCAATCTCGGCTTCGGTGATCTCGGCGAATTGTGCTGAACCCGCGAAAAACTCATAGCAGTGTGCGTGGGGCAGGCGCTGCGCATCGTACCGTTCGAGCACCTTGTCGAGCGCGCCGCCGGTGCCGCATTCGCCATAGCCGATCAGCACCCGGTCATAGTCACTGCGGCGTTCGGCCAGGATCGCTTCAACCCGCGGGGCGATCAGCGCCGGGCGATTATGGAGCTCGGCCGGAATACACTGCAAGTCAAAGGCGTCTTCGGCCAGCCCCAGTTGGTCCCTGAGCGCAAGAATCTCGCGCGCCAAGGCGCCGCAAGCCAGCACCAGGCATTTGCCATGCTGCACGGCCAGCGCGCCCTAACGGTTCCTGCCGACGAGCGCCTTGGCCAACTCGGCACTGACTGCGGCGTCGCGGCCATAACTGGTGGCGTTGATCGCGTCGGCAAATTCCTGGTTAAGCGGCGCGCCGCCGACCATCACCGGCAACTCCTTCATGATGCCGCGCTTGTCGAGTTCCTCGATCACTACCTGCATGTAGGGCATGGTGGTCGTCAGCAGTGCCGACATCCCCATCACCGAGGGCCGGTGCGTGTCGATCGCGGCGAGGTAGTTGTCGACCGGGTTGTTGATCCCCAGGTCGATCACTTCAAACCCGGCGCCCTCGAGCATCATCCCGACCAGGTTCTTGCCGATGTCGTGGATGTCGCCCTTGACCGTGCCGATCACATAGGTGCCCAGGCTGGCCTTGTTGTCGGACTGCGACAGGATCGGACGGATCAGCCCCATTCCGGCCTTCATCGCCCCGGCGCATTGCAGCACTTCGGGGACGAACAGGATACCGTCGCGAAAATCGACGCCGACGATCCGCATTCCCTCGACCAGCGCTTCGCTGAGCACCAGGTTGGCATCCCAGCCGCGTTCGAGCAGGATCTGGGTGCCCTCGTGGACTTCATCCGCCAGGCCGTCGTAAAGGTCGTCCTTCATCTGCTCGACCAGGTCGTCGTCGCTGAGATCGCGCAGGATGATGTCTTCACCGTCGGCCATCGGGCACCTCTCGATATCGAATCTCAGCGCGGGTGCGCCGGATCGTCTTGCATCATGCTGCATTCCGGCGAAGTCTTATGTTCCATAGGCGACATTTTATGGCATAATTGCGTCATGACGATTTGGCATGATTCGTGAGCGACGAGGCATATTCAGCCCGTTCCGCCTGGCCGCGCAGCTTTGCCTTCGTGCTGGTTCCGGAGTTCTCGCTGATGCCGTTTTCCGCGGCGATCGAACCGCTGCGGGTCGCCAACCGGATGCACGGGCGCGAGGTCTATCGCTGGTCGACGCTCAGCGCCGACGGCAAGCCGGTCATCGCCAGCAACGGCACGCAGGTTCAGGTGGACGGCGCTCTGGCTGAGAGTGCTCCGGTCGACGCCGTGGTAATCTGCGCCGGGGTCAGCGCCTATGACCATATTGATGCCGCTGTCGCCGCGCAACTGCGGCGCCTGTCGCGGCGGGACTGCCTGATCGGCTCGGTCTGTTCGGGCAGCATCATCCTTGCCCATGCCGGGCTGCTCGATGGGCGGCGCTGCACCGGGCATTGGGAAGACCTTGAAACCCTGGCGGAGAACTTCCCGGCGCTGGACGTGACCAAGAGCATTATCGAGATCGACGGCAGCCGCTTCACCTGCTCGGGAGGGAC
>JANOGS010000267.1:0-3654 GCA_031414115.1 Novosphingobium sp.
GCCACCCACTATCTGCCGCACGAGGCGCTGGCCGAGGCCAAGGAGCGGATCGCCCACGGCCACGATCCGGCGCAGGTCCTCGCCGCGCTGGCCGTCACCCCGCCGCATGCCCGGATCGCGGACAACGCCGCGCTGATTGCGAAGCACTTTGCCTCGGACCGCTATGAGGACATCCTCACCAGCCTGGAAGCCGACGACAGCGAGTGGGCCGCGAAGGAACTTGCGACCCTGCACACCAAGAGCCCGCAGACCTGCAAGGTCGCGCTGCGCCAGTTGCACGACAGCCTGGAGTGTGCGGACTTCGCCGCCAACATGGTAATGGAATACCGCATCGCCAGCCGCGTCCTGACCCGCCCCGACTTTGCCGAGGGGGTGCGAGCGGTGATCGTCGACAAGACCATGGACCCGAAATGGGATCCCGCCACCCCCGAAGGCGTCAGCGATGCGCTGATCGCCAGTATATTTGCGCCGCTACCGGCGGATGAGGAATGGAAACCCCTATGAATCCTGACAAGAGCGCGAGCTACGAAACGATCCTGGTTGAGCAGCACGGCGCGGTCACGCTGGTCACGCTCAACCGGCCGCAGGCGCTCAACGCGCTCAACAGCCAGGTGCTTGACGACCTGATCGCCGCTTTCGCCGCCTTTGATGAGGATGACAGCCAGAAGTGCATCGTCCTGACCGGCAGCGAGAAGGCCTTTGCCGCCGGCGCCGACATCAAGGAAATGTCGGGCAAGAACTTCGGCGATGTCTATGGCGGCGGGCTGTTCACCGGCTATGACCGCGTCACCGCCACCCGCAAGCCGTGGATCGCCGCGGTTGCCGGCTATGCGCTGGGCGGCGGCTGCGAATTGGCGATGATGGCCGACTTCATCATTGCTGCGGACAATGCCAAATTCGGCCAGCCCGAGATCAAGCTGGGCGTCACTCCCGGCATGGGCGGCAGCCAGCGCCTGACTCGCGCGGTGGGCAAGGCCAAATCGATGGAAATGTGCCTGACCGGGCGGATGATGGGCGCCGAAGAAGCTGAGGCTGCGGGCCTGGCCGCCAAGGTGGTGCCGGTTGCAGAACTCGTCGCAACCGCGCTCAAGACCGCTGCCGAGATCGCGGCGATGCCCCCGATCGCCGCGATCGCCGCCAAGGAAATGGTCAACGCCGCTTTCGAAACCACGCTGGCCCAGGGCGTGTTGTTCGAACGCCGCCTGTTTAACGGGCTGTTCGGCACTGACGACCAGAAGGAAGGCATGGCTGCCTTTATCGACAAGCGGCCGGGGGTGTGGACGGGGCGGTGATAGCGGGAGTCGCATTGACGGCACTCGGGGCAATCGCCGTTGCGATTGCTTTGTTTGAGATTCTCGATGCCACAAGCGCAGTTTCCACACAGGTTCGCAAGCTGCTCGGCATGCCCGTACCAAACATCTCGGACATGGCAAATGCGATGTCGTGGGTCCGAATTCTATGCTTGCTTTTGATCGGTGGTGCGATGCTGGTAGCCGGTTACAGCACTTTGGGAGCGTGACATGAAAATCGCCTTTATCGGCCTCGGCAACATGGGCGGCGGGATGGCCGCGAACCTGGTCAAGGCCGGGCATGCGGTCCATGCCTTCGACCTCGCTGAAGAGGCCCTGGCCCGCGCCAAGGAGAACGGCTGCGCCACCTATACCTCGGTCCGCGAGGCGGTGCAGGGCGCCGAGGCAGTGGTCTCGATGCTGCCCAACGGCAAGATCGTCGACACTGTCTACAGCGCCGACGTCCTCGGCCAGGCGCCCACCTCCGCGCTGCTGCTCGATTGCTCAACGATCGACGTCGATACCGCGCGAAAGGTTGCCGAAGCCGCCGCTGGCGCCGGTTACGCGATGGTCGATGCCCCGGTCTCGGGCGGGATCGGCGCGGCCAATGCCGGGACCTTGACCTTCATGGTCGGCGGCGGCGATGCTGCTTTCGCCCGCGCCGAACCGATCCTGGCCGCGATGGGCAAGGCGGTGATCCACGCCGGTGGCTCGGGCGCCGGCCAGGCCGCCAAGATCTGCAACAACATGATCCTCGGCTCGCAGATGATCGCGACCTGCGAGGCCTTCGCGCTGGCCGACAAGCTCGGGCTCGACTTGCAGACCTTCTACGACATTTCCAGCAAAGCCTCGGGCCAGTCGTGGTCGATGACCGCGTACTGCCCGGTGCCGGGGGTCGGCCCGCAATCGCCCGCTGACAGCGGCTATCAGGGCGGGTTCGCCGCGGCGCTGATGCTGAAAGACCTCAAGCTCGCCATGGCAGCCGCCAAGAGCGCCGGAGCCAAGGTGCCGATGGGCGCGCGGGCCGAGGAACTCTATGAGGACTTCGCGGCGGCAGGCAACGGCGGCATGGATTTCTCAGGCATCATCAAGACGCTGTAAGTCCTTCGACAAGCCCGGGGCGGGCGGTTAAGGGGAGGCCGTGCAACAGGACCGCCGCCTTCCGCAACACCATCACGCCCTGCCGTTCCTCGCGGTCCTGTTCGGGATCGCCACCTTTTCGCTGATGGACGGGCTGATGAAAAGCGCCAGCCTGGCGGTCGGCGCCTACAGTGCGATGCTGTGGCGCTCGCTGATTGGGACCGGGCTGATGCTGCCGGTGTGGAAGCTGGGCGGCGGACGCTGGCCGCAGCGGCCGGTGCTGAAGCTCCACGCGATCCGCGGGCTCAATTCCGCCGCCATGGCAACCAGCTTCTTCTGGGGGCTGAAATACCTGCCGCTGGCCGAGGGCATGGCGCTATCCTTCATCGCTCCACTGATCGCGCTGTATCTTGCCGCTGCGACGCTGGGCGAGAAGATCGAGCGCAAGGCAATCGTCGCCTCGCTGCTCGGCCTCGCCGGGATGCTGGTGATCGCCGCCGGGCGGCTGGGCGGGGGCAAGTACGATGCCGATGCCGCCTGGGGGATCGCCGCGATCCTGTTTTCGGCAGTGCTCTATGCCTGGAACCTGATCCTCCAGCGCCAGCAGGCGCAGATCGCCGATCCGCGCGAAATCGCACTGTTCCAGGCAGTGTTCACCGGGCTGTTCCTGGCCGTGCTGGCGCCGTGGCTGGCCGAGTTTCCGCCGCTGCGAGTGTGGTACGACATCGCCGGTTCGGCGGTGCTCGCGGCGGTCTCGCTGATGGTGATTTCCTGGGGCTATGCCCGCGCGGAAACCCAGGTGCTGCTGCCGATGGAGTACAGCGCCTTCATCTGGGCGGCACTGTTCGGCTGGATGCTGTTCGGCGAGGCATTGACCCTGCCGACGGTGGCCGGGGCGGTTCTGATCGTGATCGGCTGCTGGATCGCGACCCGAAAGCACATCGAGGCGACCGCGCTTTGATCCGAATCGGCGCTTGGGGGGCCTTGACGCGCCGCCCATTCCCGCGCATCGGCGGCGCCGACAGCCGGTCCTGCCGCAGCCACGAATTGGCGCGCGCGGCGGGCGCTCAACAGGAGACTTGAAGCCCATGACCCAGGTCGGACAGGACACGCTCGGCACTCGTTCCACGCTCAGCGTCGGCGGCAAGGACTATGCCTATTACTCGCTAAAGAAGGCGGCGGCCAAGCTCGGCGATATCAGCCGCCTGCCGTTCAGCATGAAGGTGCTGCTCGAAAACCTGCTGCGCTTCGAGGACGGCGGTTTCACTGTTTCCACCGCCGATAT
>JANOGS010000268.1:0-7692 GCA_031414115.1 Novosphingobium sp.
GTGAATTTCAAGAGACTTCTCCTTTGTCGCAGTGCCGCCGGGAATTTTTTGGCAGACGCGCTGGCTCTGCCCCGCCAGCTTAATCCCAGATGAAAGGTTCGTTCAGGAAATGCGTAGCGCGATGAAACGCTTTTTCCGGTCGATAGACCGAGTCCAACAAGGCAATTGCGTTCTACTTACGTTCCAGTTAGAGCCGGGCCATGGCCAAGCCCAAACGCCGTTATGTCTGCCAGGCCTGCGGGTCGCTCGCCCAGCGTTGGCAGGGCCAGTGTGCTGATTGCGGGGAATGGAACACGTTGGCTGAGGAAGCGCCGGAAACGGCGTTCTCGGCCAAGCACAGCCTTGCCAGAGGTGGCCGGGCGATTGCCTTCGAAGCGCTGGATGCGCCGGGCGAAAAGCTGCAGCGCCGCTCGACCGGACTGACCGAATTTGACCGTGCGCTGGGCGGCGGACTGGTGCCGGGATCGGCGGTGCTGATGGGCGGCGATCCGGGGATCGGAAAATCGACCCTGCTGCTCCAGGCCACTGCCAAGATCGCCAGCAGCGGCGGCGAGGTGGTGTACATCAGCGGCGAGGAAGCGGCGGGGCAGGTGCGGCTGCGGGCCGACCGGCTGGGCCTGGCCGGGGCGCCGATCCGGTTCGCCGCGGCAACTTCGGTACGCGATATCCTGACCACGCTGTGGCGGATGGCGGCGCCGGCGCTGCTGGTGATCGATTCGATCCAGACCATGCATTCCGACCAGATCGAGGGCGCGCCAGGCACCGTCAGCCAGGTCCGCGCCTCGGCTTTCGAGCTGATCCGCTTCGCCAAGGAGAGCGGCGTCGCGCTGGTGCTGGTCGGGCATGTCACCAAGGACGGCAGCATCGCCGGGCCCCGCGTGCTCGAACACATGGTCGACGTGGTGATGAGTTTTGAGGGTGAGCGCAGCCACCAGTACCGGGTGCTGCGCTGCCTCAAAAACCGCTTCGGCCCGGTCGACGAGATCGGGGTGTTCGCGATGGAAGGGCAGGGGCTGGCCGAAGTCGGCAACCCCTCGGTGCTGTTCCTTTCGGGCCGCGAGACGCCGGTGGCGGGCAGCGCGGTGTTCCCGGCGATCGAGGGGACCCGCCCGGTGCTGGTCGAGATCCAGGCGCTGATCGTCCGCCTGGCCAGCGGCGCCACCCCGCGCCGCGCGGTGGTGGGGTGGGACAGCGGACGGCTGGCGATGCTGCTGGCGGTGCTTGAGGCGCGCTGCGGACTCAACTTCTCGTCGGCTGAAGTCTATCTCAATGTCGCTGGCGGCTACCGGTTAACCGATCCGGCGGCAGACCTCGCGGTGGCCGCAGCGCTCGTCTCGGCGCTGGCCGACAAGCCGCTTGCGGCCGATGCAATGTGGTTCGGTGAAGTCTCGCTGGCGGGCGAAATTCGCCCCGTTGCCCATACCCCGATCCGCTTGCGCGAGGGGGCAAAACTGGGCTTTCGCAGGGCCTTCGGGCCACCCGATGCCAGCGCTGGCCAACGCGATTCATCCTTCTGCGCGATAACCATACTTTCAAATCTCGTTGACCGGATCATGGCTGGAGCATAGTTTCCCGGGTCATGACGGGTTTTGACATTGCGATCCTTGTTCTGTTGGGCCTTGGTGCGATCACCGGGTTCATGCGCGGGCTGGTGCAGGAAGTGTTCGCGCTTGCCGCCTGGGTGCTGGCGCTGGTCGCGATCCGCAACCTCCACACCCCGCTGACGGCGGCGCTAATCGATATAGTCGGGACCGAAAGCGGAGCGGCGGTCTTGGCTTTCGCGTTGCTGCTGTTGATCCCTTACGCGATCGTCAAGCTGCTCTCCAACCGACTGGGTGAAGCCAGCCGCAATTCGGTGCTTGGGCCGATCGACCGGGTGCTGGGCTTCGGCTTTGGCGCGATCAAGGGCATGATCATCGCGGTCATGGCCTTTTCGGTGCTGGCGCTCGGCTACGATACGATCTGGGGCGCGGGCGGGCGGCCGGTGTGGATCACCCAGGCGCGCGCCTATCCCTTCGTCAACGCGGCGAGCGAGGAACTTGTCAAGCTGATCGCCGTGCGCCGCAATGCAGCGGCTGAGGCCGAAGCGAAGCGGCTCAAGAAGAAGACCTAGCCGTGGCCTCCACCGCTGCGCTCTACACGCCGCAGGTTCTGGCGCTGGCAACGTCGCTTGCCGCCTTTCCGCTGGAAGCTGCGCTGACCTTGCGCGGCACTGCGCGGTCGCCAGCTTGCGGCTCGACGTTGGAGGTGGGTCTGGCGCTCGATCGTTCAGGGCGAATTGAGCGGATCGGGCTGCGTGCCCATGCTTGCGCGGTTGGCCAGGCCGCTGCGGCGATCTTCGCCAATGCCGCACCGGGCGCATCGCGCGCCGAGCTGACTGCGGCGCTTGGCGAACTGGAAGCCTGGCTAAGCGGAGGTTCCCTGCCGACCTGGCCGGGCCTGGAAGCGATAGCGGCGGCCCGCGACTATCCCGCCCGGCACGGGGCGATGCTGCTGGCCTGGCGGGCGGCACTGGGCGCACTTCCCTCCAGCGAAAACGCCAGCTAGAGCAGCGGCGAAAACGATCACCGGGGGATTACCATGGCGTCAGGCGTCGCAAAACACCACGAACCAAGCGCGAAGGAAATGCGGCTGGTAATCGGCGCGTCGTCAGCCGGCACCGTGTTCGAATGGTATGATTTCTTCATCTACGGCACCCTTGGCGCGATCCTTTCAAAGACCTTTTTCCCGACCGGCAATGCGACGCTGGAAATGCTGCTGTTCTGGCTGGTCTTCGCGGTCGGGTTCGGTTTCCGGCCATTGGGCGCGGTGCTGTTCGGCTATCTCGGTGACAAGCTGGGGCGCAAGTACACCTTTCTGGTAACGGTCACGTTGATGGGTGTCGCCACTGCCGGGGTCGGGTTGATCCCTTCGGCGGCGACCATCGGTTATTGGGCCCCGGCGATCGTGATCCTGCTGCGGATCCTGCAAGGCCTGGCGCTGGGCGGCGAATACGGCGGCGCGGCGATCTACGTTGCCGAGCATTCAAAGTTCGAGAAGCGCGGCTTCTTCACCAGCTTCATCCAGGCTAGTGTGGTAGGCGGGTTTGTGCTCAGCCTGGTGGTGGTGCTGGGTTGCAAGGCGGCGATGAGCGATGCGACCTGGAACGAGTGGGGCTGGCGGGTACCGTTCCTGCTTAGCCTGATCCTGCTGGCAATCTCGCTGTGGATGCGTTTCAAGCTCTCCGAAAGCCCGGTGTTCCAGGCGATGAAGGAGGAAGGCGAACTGGCCGGCAATCCGTTCGTCGAGAGCTTCACCTACCCCGGCAACAAGACGCGGATCCTGATCGCGTTGTTCGGCGTTGCTGCCGGGCTGACCGTGATCTGGTACACTGCGATGTTTTCCGGACTCGGTTTCCTCAAGACGACGATGCGGATTGAGGACACTACCGCCGAAATCCTGGTCGGGATCGCCGCGCTGGCAGGCATGGGCTTCTATCTCTACTTCGGCCACCTCTCCGACCGGATCGGGCGCAAGAAGCCGATCGTGATCGGCTACGCGCTGACGCTGCTGCTGCTGTTCCCGGCTTATTGGGCGCTGGGCAGCGTCACCGAGCCGGCAGGCGGGTCGAAACAATGGGCGATTGCCGGACCGGCCTGCGATTTCAGCCCGTTCGACCCGGTACAAAAAACCGAATGCGGCAAGCTCATCGGGGATCTTAGCGCTGCGGGCATAGCCTACAAGCTGGGCAACGCACCGCAGCTGACGCTAAGCTACGGCGGAACCGCGATTGCAACCGAGGGGCTCGATTGGAAGGACGCCAAGTCCCGTAAAGCCCAGATCGAAGAGCAGCTCGGAGCCAAGGTGTTCAACCTCGAAAAGGTCAAGCCGACGCTCGGCCAGTCGCTGGCGATCATTGCCGCGCTGCTGGTGCTGATGGCCCTATCCGGCGCCACTTACGGCCCGGTCGCGGCGTTGCTCGCGGAGATGTTCCCGCCCAAGGTGCGTTACTCCTCGATGTCGATCCCTTATCACATCGGCACTGGCTATTTCGGCGGGTTCCTGCCGTTCATCGCCAGCTACATCGTCGCCAAGACCGGCAATCCCTATTCCGGGCTGTGGTACACCTGGGTGGTCGTGCTGGTCGCCTTGCTCGTTGCGATGTGGGGCCTTCCGAGCGGCAAGCCGCGCGACTTTGGTGATAATGCCGCCTGAACCGCCGCAACGTCTGGCGATTGACCGGGAAGCGCTTGCCGCCAACTGGCGGGCGCTCGATCGCTTGTCCGGCGCTGCCAGTGCCGGCGCGGCTGTCAAAGCGGATGCCTATGGGGTGGGGGCGGCTGTCGCAGTGCCCGTGCTGCGCGAGGCAGGGTGCCGGGATTTCTTCGTCGCCCACTGGAACGAAGCCGCAGAACTGGCGGCGCTGGTTCCGCCTGGTGAGATCGCGGTGCTGCACGGGCCATTGACCGCTCAGGACGCGGTTTTCGCCAAGGCGCTTGGCCTGCGTCCGGTGATCAATTCGCTCGCCCAGGCGCGGCGCTGGCTGGCAGCCGGGGGCGGGGCCTGCGACCTGATGGTCGATACCGGGATCAACCGGCTCGGCCTGCAGATGGCCGAGCTCGGTGATGAAACGATTGCCCGGCTCGCGATCGACGTGCTGCACTCGCACCTCGCCTCGGCGGAAGATGAAACGCCGCACAACGGAGCGCAGCGCTTGCGCTGGGACGAAGCCTGCCGCGCCGTTCCGCATCGCCGCGCCAGCCTGGCCAACAGCGCCGGGATCGTGCTCGGATCCGCCTACCACGGCGATCTTACGCGTCCTGGCCTGGCGCTTTATGGAGGCGTGCCCTGCGCTGCCCTGGCAGGCGAAATCCGCCAGGTTGTCCGCCCCGAAGCGGCGCTTATCCAGGTCCGCGATCTCGAATCCGGTGATGCAGTGGGTTACAATGCCACCTTCGTCGCGCCGGGGCCGATGCGCGTGGGGGTGGTCAGCCTCGGCTATGCCGATGGCTATCTGCGCTGCTGGTCGGGCAAAGGCACGATGCGCGCAGACGGGCAGGCGCTGCCGGTGCTTGGGCGGGTCTCGATGGACATGACCGTTGTCGATCTGTCGAACGCCGTGCACCTTAAGGAAGGTGACTGGCTCGCGGTCGACTACAGCCTGCCCGAAGCTGCTGTCGCATCGGGGCTGTCCCAATATGAACTTCTCACTGTGTTGGGGCGCCGTTTCGCGCGGTGATGCTGCGCAGCATTGCCATGTTGCATTGCCGTTGTTGCAGGTGCTAACAAGGGTCGCAGAGGGGCGCTCCCGCCACGGGGACAATCGATATGAGCGACGACACCAGCAGGTCCGGGGGCGAAACCGTCATCATCAAGAAGTACGCCAACCGGCGTCTCTACAACACCAAATCATCAAGCTACATTACGCTTGAGCACTTGGCCAAAATGACCCGTGAAGGCGTCGATTTCAAAGTGCTCGACGCCAAGACCGGGGCCGAAATCACCCATCAGATCCTGACCCAGATCATCATGGAGGAAGAAAGCGCCACGGGTGAGCAGATGCTGCCGGTCAACTTCCTGCGCCAGCTGATTGGGATGTACGGCAATTCGATGCAGGGGCTGGTGCCGCACTACCTCGAAGCCTCGATGGAGAACTTCCGCATTAACCAGTCGAAACTGCGCGAGGCGTTCGAGGCAAGCCTGGGCAACAATCCGCTGGCCAAGCTTGCCCAGCAGAACCTGGCAATGTTCAAGGCCGCCGCCTCGGCCTTCGTCCCCGGACTGGCCGATGACAAGCCCGGCGCTAAGGCCAAGGACCAAAGCGAGGAGATCGCAGCGCTGCGCGCGCAAATGGCCGAGATGCAGAAGCAGCTCGACAAGCTGGGGAAGTGATCCGCGTTTGAACCAGCGGCGATAAGCCGCTAACGGGCGGCGATGAGCCAGCCTTCGAACATCCGTCACGCCCTGTCCGTCACCCGCCAGGCCGATTTCGCCGCCTGGTACCAAGAGGTCATTGCCGAAGCCGAAATGGCCGAAGAAAGCGGCGTGCGCGGCTGCATGGTGATCCGCCCCTGGGGCTACGGGATCTGGGAGCGGATCCAGCACCTGATGGACGCGCGGATCAAGGCTGCGGGAGTCGAGAATTGCTATTTCCCGTTGTTCATTCCGCTGAGCTACTTCGCCAAGGAGGCCGAGCACGTCGAGGGCTTCGCCAAGGAAATGGCGGTGGTCACCCATCACCGCCTGATCCAGGATGGCAAGGGCGGCTTGATCCCCGATCCCGAGGCGAAGCTGGAAGAGCCGCTGATCGTGCGGCCGACCAGCGAGACCGTGATCGGCCAGGCGATGGCGCGCTGGATCCAGTCGTGGCGCGACTTGCCGCTGCTGACCAACCAGTGGGCCAACGTGGTCCGCTGGGAAATGCGTACCCGGATGTTCCTGCGCACGTCTGAGTTCCTCTGGCAGGAAGGCCACACCGCCCACGCCGACAAGGCCGACGCCATGGCCGAAACCCTGCGCGCGTTGGAGATGTTCCGCCAGCATGCCGAAGTTGACCTCGCGATGCCGGTGTTCGCCGGTGAGAAGCCGGAGAATGAACGCTTCCCCGGCGCGGTCGCGACATATTCGATCGAAGCGATGATGCAGGACGGCAAGGCGCTCCAGGCCGGCACCTCGCACTACCTCGGCACCGGCTTCGCCGAAGCGGCGGGGATCCGCTACCAGGACCGCGAAGGCGCCCAGCAGCTGTGCCACACCACCAGCTGGGGAGTCTCGACGCGCCTGATTGGCGGGGTGATCATGACTCACGGCGATGATGACGGCCTGCGCGTGCCGCCAAAGATCGCGCCGCACCAGATCGTGATCCTGCCGATGCTGCGCGAAGACGAGGGCGACGCCGTGCTGCTGTCCTATTGCGAGGACCTGCGCGCAGCACTGGCGAGCCAGACCGCGCTGGGCGAGCCGGTCCGCGTCTTGCTCGACAAGCGCGCCGGCAAGGCGACCCAGAAGCGCTGGGGCTGGGTCAAGAAGGGGGTGCCGCTGGTGCTCGAGATCGGCGGGCGCGATGCCGCTGGCGGCCAGGTTTCGGTGCTGCGCCGTGACCGGCTTTACCGCGAAGACGGCAAGGTCAATTTTGTCGGTCAGGGCAAGGACGAATTCCTCGCCGTCGCTGCCACAGAACTGGAAGACTTGCAACGCAGCCTCCACGCTGAAGCCACCACACGCCGCGACGCCCAGATCGAACGCGGGGTAACTGACATGGCCGGGATCGAAGCGTTCTTCACCGAGGACAAGCAATACCCCGGCTGGGTCGAACTCGCTTGGTCGAAGCCGACCGGCGCGGCGCTCGGAGCGGTTGTGCAGAAGCTCAAGGCGCTCAAGCTGACCATCCGCAACACCCCGCTGGGGGGCGAGACGGTATCCGGCACCTGCCCCTTGACCGGGCAGCCGGCGGTCGAGCGGATCTACGTCGCGCGGGCCTATTGACTTGGTCAGGCAGCCCAAACCCCAACCCGGCCTGCCCAGTCGTCAGCAGATCCTCGACTTCATCGCCGCCGCTAGCGAGCCCGCCGGCAAGCGCGAGATTGCGAGCGCTTTCGGGCTCAAGGGGCAGGAGAAGATCGCGCTCAAGGCGCTACTCAAGGACATGGCCGAGGAAGGCTTGATCGACGGCAACCGAAGCGCTTTCCACCGCATGGGCGGGGTGCCCAAGGT
>JANOGS010000269.1:0-2101 GCA_031414115.1 Novosphingobium sp.
TCGCCCTCGGCCACGATCTCCCAGATCCCGATCATGAACGGGCCGTCGGGTTGCAGATCGGGGCGGATCGCGTCGGTGAAGGCAAAGCGGTGGCCATCGTCCCAGGCGAGGACAAAGCCGGGATGCTCGTTGACCTCGCCATTGGGGCCGAGCATCTGCAGCATCGAAGTGCCGCCGGGATGGCGGTCGAGCCGGACGATCTCGGTGCGCCACGGGATCGGGCACCACCATTCCTCCATCCGCTCGGTCATCACCTCCCAGACGAATTCGGGCGTGGCATTGATATAGCGGGTGACGGAAAGTTCGTGGGCCATCACTGGGCTTCCTTGCGTGCGGCTTCGATCAGGGCGTGGTCGATCGCCTTGGCGGCCTTGTAGGCCTCGCGCCCCTGGATCCGGTCGGCATAGGCGACAAAGGCTTCGCGCGGGGGCACCGAGCCGAAGTTCAGCCCCCAGTCGATCTGGCTGCCGACGTAGACGTCAGCCATGGTGAAGCGGGTGCCGCAGACATAGTTGTTGCCCTCGAAATGCCCCTCGAGCGTATCGAGCGTGCGATCGAGGCTGCCGAATCCGACCATGCCTTCACGGTCCTTGGGCACGTCCCAGCCCATCGAGCTGCCGATAATCGCGTGCTCAAGCGGCCCGGCGGCGAAGAACATCCAGCGGTAATAGTCGGCGCTTTCTGCGTCCGATGGCAGCAATCCCGCTTCCGGGCAGGCATCGCCCAGATAGGCGCAGATCGCCGCGCATTCGGTAATCACGCGCTCGCCGGTTTCGGCGCGGTGGAGCAGCGCGGGGACCTTGCCCATCGGGTTGGCGGCGAGCAGCGCGGCGGGCTTGGCGGCCCAGTCGACCAGCACCTGATCGTAGTCGACCCCGACCTCGTGCAGCGCCCAGCGCGCGATCTGGCCGCGCGACATGGGATGGGTGAAGAAGGTGTAGGCAGCCATGGCTCAATCCTCTCCGCCGGCCAGGGCCAGCAAGCATGTGCCCGGTTGCTTGGCAGGTTCGCGGATTGCAGTAAATCGGATCATGATCAGCCTTTCACTGCCGCCTCAATTGCGGCGACATCGATCTTGCCCATCGTCATCATCGCTGCGAACGCGCGTTTGGCAACCTCGCCGCCCTGGGCCAAAGCATCAGTTAGCACCCGCGGGGTGATCTGCCAGTTGAGGCCCCACTTGTCCTTGCACCAGCCGCACTGGCTTTCCGCGCCGCCATTGCCGACGATCGCGTTCCAATAGCGGTCGGTCTCAACCTGGCTGTCCGTCGCGATCTGGAACGAGAAAGCCTCGGTCTGGGGGAAGATCGGCGGGCCGTTGAGGCCGATGCAGGCAAGACCGCAGACGGTGAACTCGACCAGGATGACTTCGCCCTCCTTGGCGCCGGGGCTATCGCCAGGCGCGAGCGTGACCGCACTGACGGCGCTGTCGGGGAAAGTCGATGCATAGAAAGTTGCGGCTTCCTGCGCCGTGCCTGGGTACCACAGGCAAATCGTGTTCTTGGCGGTCATAATTCAATCTCTTTCCTTGGCTTCGCCGGCGTAGGTCACGATCTGCCCAGCTTCATCGCGATCCACTGGCCAAGCAGACGCAGCATGTAGCGCTTGGGATAGCCCTTGTAGCGCGGCACCGTGTCCGGCCAGGGCAGCGCGGGATCACGGAATTCGACCGCGAGGCGCGATTCGATATGGGGTTGCTCGCCGACTATGCGGTTGTTCATCACCGATACCCAAAACCGCGTGTCGGCAAAGGCCAGATACATCGCCGAGTTGCAACAACGCGCCACCATCCGGCTGGTCGGCGAGTCCGCGCGCAGCTTCTGCGTTTCCAGCAGTTCTGCGCCTTTGGGGTGCGCGAACCGGTCAAGGCGAAACAGGCTGAGCGCAGTGCCGCCATCGGCATCGGTGATGGCCGGACCGCCGCCAGCTTCGATTGCGCGCGCCGCAGCCTGGCAATCGTCACAATAGCACACTGCGGTGAGCATGGGCGGACCATTGCCAAGGCATTCAACGCGCCCGCACTGGCACCGGATGATTGCCTCTGCCATGGGTTATCTGCTCCCGACCAATCCGAAAGCGGCGCCCTGCGGGTCCAGCGCGG
>JANOGS010000270.1:0-8276 GCA_031414115.1 Novosphingobium sp.
CGTTCAACGGGCAGAGCCACTGGCAGCCTGCGTGGCGCGATCCCGATCCGCAGCCGAGCTACGACGTGGTGATCATCGGTGGCGGCGGGCATGGGCTGGCGACGGCTTACTACCTCGCCCGGGTCCACGGTATCCGCAACATCGCGGTGCTGGAAAAGGGCTACATCGGCGGCGGCAACACTGGGCGCAATACCACTCTGGTGCGCTCCAACTACCGCCTCAAGCCCTTGCACGATTTCTTTGAATTCGGGATGGAGCTGTGGCGGCACCTGTCGGACGAGCTCAACTACAACGTCATGTTCAGTCCGCGCGGCTCGATTTTTCTCGGCCACAATAACGGCGACATGATCAAGCTGGCCGAGCGCGGCGATGCGATGCGGGTCAGCGGGATCGATGCCGAACTGCTGAGCCGCGACCAGGTGGCAAGGCTCGAACCGCTGCTCGACATGTCGCGCGATGCCCGCTTCCCGATCGAGGGCGGGCTGATCCAGCGCAGCGCCGGCACCGCGCGCCACGATGCGGTGGCCTGGGGCTATGCCCGCGGCGCCGACCGGATCGGCGTCGATATCATCCAGAAATGCGAGGTTATGGGCTTTGTCCGTCAGGGCGACAGCGTGATCGGGGTGGAGACCACACGCGGCCGGATCGGTGCGGGCAAAGTCGGAATTTGCGTGGCCGGGCACAGCGGGCACGTCGCGGCGATGGCCGGGCTGCGGCTGCCGATCGAGAGCCAGACCCTGCAGGCGCTGGTTACTGAGGGGGTCAAGCCGATGATCCAGCGGGTGATCATGTCGCAGTCTCTGCATTGCTACATCAGCCAGTCGGACAAGGGCGGGATCGTGATGGGCGGCGATCCCGACAACTGGCCCAGTTATGCCCAGCGCGGCAATCCGATGATTACCGAACATGCCATTGCCCAGGCGATCGCGCTGGTCCCGGCGCTGTCGCGACTGCGGATGCTGCGGACCTGGTCGGGGGTGACCGACATGAGCTTTGACGGAGCGCCGATCATCGGCGCAACTCCGGTGCCGAACCTCTACCTCAATGGCGGTTGGTGCTATGGCGGGTTCAAGGCGACCCCGGCCTCAGGCTGGACCTTCGCCCACACCCTCGCGACCGGCGCGTCCCATCCGCTCAACGCCCCGTTCGATCTCGATCGCTTCCGCCGCGGCGATACGATCGACGAGACTGCGGTCGGCCCGATGCCGAACCATCGCTGATGCTGCTGATCCCCTGCCCCCACTGCGGAAACCGCGCCCAGGCCGAGTTCGTCTATGAGCGCGCGCTGGAATCGGTGATCGTGCCCGGCGCGGATGACGATGCGGCGATGGACAAGCTGTACGCCCGCACCAACCCGCGCGGGTTAGATGAGGAGCTGTGGCGCCACACCTATGGCTGCCGCGCCTGGCTGGTGCTGACCCGGCACCGGGTGACGCACGAGATCACGGCTGCGCGCGCGATCGGGCCGGAGGCGCTGGCGTGATCGGCTTCACTTTCGATGGCAAGCGCTTGCAGGCCCAGCCCGGCGATACGCTGGCGGCGGCGCTGCTGCGGGGCGGCGTCAAGCTGGTCGCCCGCAGCTTCAAGTACCACCGCCCGCGCGGGATCATGAGCGCCGGGGTGGAGGAACCCAACGCGCTGGTCACGGTTGGCGAAGGCGGCAGGGCCGAACCCAACACCCGCGCCACCGATGTTTTCGTCTACGAGGGGCTGGTCGCGACCAGCCACAACCGCTGGCCCAGCCTGGCCTTCGATATTGGCGCGGCAATCGGGCTGCTCTCCAAGGCGCTGCCCGCCGGGTTCTATTACAAAACCTTCTTTGGCCCGGCGTGGCTGTGGCTGTTCTACGAATGGTTCATCCGGCGCGCAGCGGGGCTGGGCAACGCCCCCGCCCTGCCCGATCCGGATCGCTATGCGCAGCGCGCTGCGTTCTGTGACGTGCTGGTGGTTGGCGGTGGGCCAGCGGGGTTGGCGGCGGCGCTGGCGGCGGCGGAGACCGGTCAGAAAGTGATGCTGGTCGAGCAGGACGCAGTGCTTGGTGCTTCGCTGCTGCGCGATTCGCAGGAACTGGATGCTGGCTGGATCGCGGCAACTGCCGCGCGCATCGGCGAACTCGGCGGCACGATTCTGACCCGGACCAGCGCCGCTGGCTATTGGGAGCACGATCTCGTCACCCTCACCCAGCTTCTTGCCGAGCCGGGGCAGGAGCCGCCGCATGGCACCGCCCAGCGGCTCTGGCATGTGCGCGCCGAGCGGGTGGTGCTGGCGACCGGATCGCTGGAGCGGCCGCTGGCTTTCGCCCACAACGACCTGCCCGGAGTGATGCTCAGCCAGGCGGTGCGCAGCTATCTCCGCCGCTTCGAGGTGGTGCCAGGCCAGCGTGCGGTGATCGTTACCAACAACGATGATGCTTATCTGACCGCGCTGGCGCTGCGCGAGGCCGGGGCCGAGGTGGTTGCGATTCTCGATTCGCGCCCCGCCCCCGCCGGGCAGGCACTGACTGGCGCTCTGCCGCTGTTCAACCTCGCCCAGCCCATCGCGGCCAAGGGCGGCAAGCATGGCGTAACCGCGCTGACCGCCCGGATTGGCGCGGGAGAGCAGACCTTCACCGCCGATCTGATCGCGATGTCGGGCGGGTTCACTCCGGTTGCCCATCTCCACATGCAGGCCGGCGGAACGCTGGGCTGGGACGAAGCGGCGCAGGCCTTCGTCCCCGCCACATCGCGCCAGAACGTCACGACCGTGGGCGGAGCCGCGTCCCCCGCCCCCATCCACGCCGCGGCCCCGGCGGGCGATCCGCGCAAAAGCTTCGTCGATTTCCAGAACGACGTCACCCTCGCCGACGTCGATCTCGCCTGGGCCGAGGGTTACCGCTCGGTCGAGCACCTGAAGCGCTACACCACGCTGGGGATGGCGACCGATCAGGGCAAGCTGGGCAATATGGCTGCGCTCTCACGCCTCGCCGAGCGGCAGGGCGTGGAAATCCCCCACGCCGGGCTGACCACCTTCCGCCCACCCTACACCCCCGTCACCATGGGGCTTTTGGCAGGGCGCAACCACCGCGATGCCGGGGCGCACCTGCGGCGGCTGGCGCTCTACGATCTTCATCTGGCCAAGGCGCCGATCTGGCAGCCGCTCGGCCACTGGATGCGCCCGCGCGCTTATCCGCAGGGCGAGGAAGACCTTGCCGCCGCCGCCCGGCGCGAGGCTCTGACCGTGCGCACCGCCATCGGCATGACCGACGTTTCAACCTTGGCCAAGTTCGAAGTCTCCGGCCCCGACGCCGCCGCGCTGCTCGAGAAGGTTTGCGCGACCTCGGTGAGCAAGCTGGCGGTCGGGCGCGGGCGCTACACCTTCATGCTGCGCGAGGATGGGCTGGTCTGCGATGACGGCACGGTCTGGCGGCTCGGCGAGGAGCGCTACCTGCTGACCAGCTCGACCGGCGGCGCTGACCGGATGGCGACGGTGCTGTCCTACGTGCGGCAAGTGCTGTTCCCGGCGATGCGCGTCTCGGTGGTCAACGTCCAGGAGCACTACGCCGGGATAGCGCTGGCGGGACCCAAGGCCGGCGCCGCAATCACCGCGCTGACCGGCGCCGAACCACCGCGCCACATGGGCTTTGTCCCCGCCACCATCGCCCATATCCCAGTGCTGCTCCTCGCCGCCAGCTACAGCGGCGAGCGCGCCTTTGAGGTCTATGTCGAAGCCAGCCAGGCCGAACCGGTCTGGTCCGCCTGCGAAGCCGAAGTCATGGCGCGCGATGGCTGCCTCTACGGGCTCGAAGCGATGGAAGTGCTGCGGATCGAGAAGGGCCATGTGGTGGTCGGGGGCGAGCTCGACGGCCGCCGCACCGCGCCCGAGCTCGGGCTCGGCGGGATGCTCAACAAGGCTGGCGGCTTCATCGGCGAGGCCGGGATGCGGCGCCCCGGCCTGACTGCGCCGGGCAGGCTGCAACTGGTCGGGCTGGAAGCGCTGGAAGGGACAATCCCTGAAGGCTCGATGATCGTTGCCCGACACGGCAAACCCGCCGAGGGCCATGTCACCGCAGCGGCCTATCGCGCCGTGGAAGGCGTCTCGATCGCGCTGGCCCTGCTCGCCGATGGCCAGGCGCGCCACGGCGAGGAACTGGTCGCGCA
Organism: Novosphingobium sp.; assembly: GCA_031414115.1. Taxonomy (GTDB): domain Bacteria; phylum Pseudomonadota; class Alphaproteobacteria; order Sphingomonadales; family Sphingomonadaceae; genus Novosphingobium. The sequence continues at coordinate 4,137 of JANOGS010000270.1, forward strand.
TTCGCCGACCCGCAAGCAGCACGCCACGGTTCGGGTGGTCTCGCCGCACTTCTACGACCCGGCCGGAGAGCGCTACCGTGACTGAGGTAACGATCAGCCGCCTGCCCGCCGCCCCGCTCCATGCGCTGGAGGTGTGGAGCAATCCGGCCAAGCTCGCGGCGCGGATCGCCAAGACCACTGGCCTGGCCCTGCCGGCAATCGGCCGCTCGACCGGCGATAAGATCCTGCGGTTGATCCGCTACGAACCGACCGTCTGGCTGGTGGAAGGCGATGTCTCCCCGCTCTCCGCCCAGCTCGGCGAAGACGGCGCGCTCACTGCGATTGGCGGTGGGATCGTGCGGATCGAGCTATCCGGCTCGCGCTGGCGCCGGCTGCTGATGGAAGGCGGCGTGTTCGACGCCGAGTCGGCCGCTTTCGGACCGGGTTGCAGCGCCGCGACAGTGATCGATCATGTCGCGGTGCGGCTGCTGGTTACGAGCGCAGATGCCTGCCTGGTTTACGTCCCGGCGAGCTACGCGGCGGACTTGATCGACTTCTGGGAATGCGCGGCGCAAGCGCTCGATTGACCTAGCCAAGGTGCCCCGCCGCCTTGCGCAGCGCCAGCTCCAGCCATGGCGCGAAGCTGCGCCAGACTTCGACTTCGAAACGCTCCGCGCCGGTGCGCAGGACGATGATCTCCACACCCTCGAACACCGTCCGCGCCGCCTGCCCGATCGCAAACTTAGCGAGGTCGCGAGGGCAGCCGGTCATCAGTACCTCGGCGGCGCGGGGACCTTCGAGCACCAAAGCGACCTGGCGTTCGCTAATCTCGACCACCGACAGTGGCTGGCCGCTTGCGTCCGGAACAGTGGTTCCTTCGGGCGCGCGAAGCAGCCATTCGTCGGGGCCGAGGCAAGTCAGTTCACCTTCGGTCGTGCCGATCTTCGCGGGTACCGGGCGACCGATCAGCGTGGCCAGCGCGCGGGGATCGCGGGCGCGCAGCGAGAAACGCGCCAGCGGCGGACCAAGCGTGATGAGAACAGAGGGGTCAGCCATCGAGCCGGTTCCCTTCCGGGTCATAGAACACGGTGCCGGTGACCTTCGCGGCAATCGTCCGCCCCGGCATCGGCACGAACAGCGTCTCACCCATCAAGTCACACCCGCCCTGCACCAGCGCCATGGCGATCGAGCGACCGAGCGTGGCGCTATGGTAGGATGAGGTGACATGGCCGATCATCGTCATCGGCACCGGCTGGCGCGGATCGGCGACGATCTGCGCGCCTTCCTCCAGCACTTCGCGCGGATCATCGGTCAGCAGCCCCACTAGCTGTTTGCGCCCCGGCGCAGCAATATCTGGCCGCGCCAGCGAGCGCTTGCCGACGAAATCGGGCTTCTTCTTGCCCACCGCCCAATCGAGCCCGGCGTCGTAAGGCGTCACCGTCCCGTCGGTGTCCTGGCCAACGATGATGAAGCCCTTTTCGGCGCGCAGCACGTGCATGGTCTCGGTGCCGTAGGGGACAATACCGTGGGCCTGCCCAGCGGTCCAGACCTGCTCCCACACTTGCAGTCCAAAGGCAGCAGGAACGTTGATTTCAAAGCCCAGCTCGCCAGTGAAGCTCACCCGGAATAGCCGTGTCGGCACGCCGCAGATCGTGCCTTCGCGCACTGCCATGTGCGGGAAGATGTCCGGTGAGAGGTCGATCCCATCGACCAGCGGCGCAATCACGTCGCGCGCGAGTGGCCCTTGCACGGCGATCACCGCCCACTGCTCGGTGGTGCTGGTCAGCCAGACGTTGAGATCGGGCCATTCGGTCTGGAGGTAGTCCTCCATCAGGTTCAGCACCCGCGCCGCGCCGCCGCTGGTGGTGGTGAGGTGGAAGCGGTCGGGTGCGAGCCGGGCGGAAACCCCGTCGTCGGTGATGAACCCGTCCTCGCGCAGCAACAGACCGTAGCGGCAACGCCCCGGCTCGAGCGCCTTCCACGGGTTGGTGTACATGCGGTTGAGGAATTCGGCCGCATCCGGTCCGACTACCTCGATCTTGCCCAGCGTCGAGGCATCGAAAATGCCGACGCCGCTGCGTACCGCCAGACACTCGCGCGCCACGGCGGCGTGCATATCCTCGCTGCCCTTGGGGAAATAGCGGGCCCGTCGCCACTGTGCGACCGGCTCGAACACCGCGCCGCGCGCCTCGGCCCAGGGATCGATCGGGGTCTTGCGGGTCGGCTGAAACATCGCGCCTTGCGCGTGGCCCGCCAATGCCCCGAAGGTCTGCGGGGTATAGGGCGGACGGAAAGTGGTCAGCCCGACTGCCTGCACTGGTCGATCTAGCGCCCCTGCGGCGAGTTGCAGCGCGTTGAGATTGCTGGTCTTGCCCTGATCGGTCGCCATGCCGGTGGTGGTGTAGCGCTTGATATGCTCAACCGATTTCATACCCTCGCGAACGGCAAGCGCAATGTCCTTGGCGGTGACGTCGTTCTGGAAATCGACGAAGGCCTTGATCTTTGCCGGATCGCGCGGGGTGGGAAGCGCGCCGACGGTCAGACCGGCGCCAAAGTCCCACTTGCCCGCGCAAGCGCCGACGCAGCGGGTTTTTTCATTAGGCTTGTCAGGAAGATAGGCGCCCCACGCGTCCGACCAGACCAGGCTGCCCTTTGAGTGCGACCAGAGGTGGACCGAAGGCGTCCAACCCCCCGCCATCAATAGCGCGTCGCAGGCGATCCGCTGGCTATTGGCGCCGCTGGCGGGAGCAATCTCGATTCCCTCGACCGCATGCCGTCCGGCGACGCCGATCACCGCGCTGCCAAGCTCGGCGCGAATGCCGAGTTCCGAGGCCTCGGCGAACAGCGCCGGGGCCACCTCTCCGCGCAGCTCGACAATCGCAGCTATCTTCACTCCCGCGCGGGCCAGCGCAAAGGCATCCCGCCAGCCGCTGTCATGCGTCGTCATCACCGCGACATTTCGGCCCACCGCAACTCCGAACCGGTGCAGATAAGTAACCGCCGCCGAGGCCAGCATAACGCCGGGCATATCGTTGCCGGCAAACACCAGCGGCCGCTCGATCGCGCCCTGGGCCAGCACCACCTCGCCCGCGCGGATCCGCCAGAGCTTCTCGCGGGCACCGTCGCCCGGATTGGTCAGGTGATCGGTCAGGCGCTCGACAGCGCCGATGAAATTGTCGTGGTAGAACCCGAATGCGGTGGTGCGCGCCAGCAGGGTGACATTGGGCGCAGCGGCAAGGTCCTTAAGGCTCTCCGCCAGCCACGGCCACAGCGCCGGGTCGGCCAGCGCGCCGCCGCCCAGCTCGTCCTGTTCATCGACCAGGATCAATGTCTTGCGCGCGGCGCAGGCCTCCAGCGCAACATCGATTCCGGCCGGCCCGGCGCCGACGATCAGGACATCGCAGTGGGCAAAGGTGGCGGCGTACTCGTCCGGATCGGCCTCGCTCGGCGCATCGCCTAGCCCGGCCATGCGGCGGATCGCGGGTTCGTAAAGCTTTTCCCAGAACGATCGCGGCCACATGAAGGTCTTGTTGTAGAAGCCGGCCGGGAAGAACCGCCCGAGCCGGTCGTTGATCGCGCTGAAATCGGTCCTGAGCGAGGGCCAGCGATTCTGGCTGCGGGCGTTCAGCCCGTCGTAGATCTCCACCGCCGTTGCCCGCAGGTTGGGGGTGAAACGCCCGCCGCCGCGGTCGACGCTGACCAGCGCGTTGGGCTCTTCCGCCCCGGCGCCGAGCAGTCCGCGCGGACGGTGGTACTTGAACGATCTGCCAAACAAAGTGACGCCGCTCGCCAGCAGGGCTGACGCCAAGGTGTCACCGTAAAAGCCCTGATAGCTCTTGCCGTCAAAAGTGAAATTGACCGCGCGGCTGCGATCAATCCGCCCCAACCCATCAATCCGATAGCCGCTCATCGGCGGGGCTCTCCCGCCTTGTAGGTCACTTCGAACTTGTCACTGACGGTGTCGCGGACCGCGTTGAAAAACCGCCCGCAGCCGTGGACGTGGCGCCAGCGTTCGTGGTGGCGGCCCCCTGGGGTTGGCGCGGATGAACAGGTAGCGTTCCCACTCAGCGTCGCTCAATGCCGAGGGGTCGGCGGGCCGGGCGATGTGGGCCTCACCGGCATAGGCGAACTCCAGCTCGGGCAGCCGTTCGTCACAATAGG
>JANOGS010000271.1:0-18725 GCA_031414115.1 Novosphingobium sp.
ATTTGGCCACATTGTAAAGACGGCCCAGTACTTCGGGAGTGGAAGAGCCGCGAGCAAACGCATCGTGATATCGCGAAAGCTTGGGGCGGCGCTCGATGGTGTTCGTGGGGCCTCTGTTCGGCCAGTCAGAATTTCCGATGGCTGGAAGTTACCATGAGTTACGGTGACAGCAGCGAGTTACACTGAGAGGTGCAAAGCCCGCCAAATAGCGCTTGAATCCCAACGCCAGCCTTACCTCACCCAGCCTAGTCCGCATCCAGCCCATAGGCGGTATGCAGCACCCGCACTGCCAGCTCGGTCTCATCCTCGTCGATCAGCACGCTGACCTTGGATTACGGTGACAGGTGCAATAACCCCTAAATCCCACGACCACCCCGTTATTCGCAATACGGTGTCATCCACCAAATACACTCAATCGACCGCGTCCAGCCCATAGGCCGTGTGCAGCACCCGCACCGCAAGCTCGGTCTCGTCCTCGTCGATCAGCACGCTGACCTTGATCTCGGAGGTCGAGATTGCCTGGATGTTGATGCCGCGGTCGGCCATTGCCTTGAACATGGTGGCGGCGACGCCGGCGTGGCTTTTCATGCCGACGCCGACGACGCTGATCTTGGCGATCTTGCTGTCGGTGATGATCCGGTTGTAGCCGATAACGTCCTTCTGCGCCTCAAGCAGGGTCTGCGCGCGCAGCAGATCGGCGGCGGGGACGGTGAAGGTCACGTCGGTCGCCGAACTGCTTCCACTCGACCGGTGCGCGATGTTCTGGATGATCATGTCGACGTTGATGTTTGCTGCAGCCAATGGCCCGAAAATATGCGCCACCGCGCCGGGGCGATCGGGCACGCGGGTCAGGATGACCTTGGCCTCGTTCTTGTCAGCGGCGATGCCGGTGATCAGCTGGCTTTCCATGTCGAGGTCCTCTTGTGTCTTGGCCAGTTCTTCGTCGGAAACAATCATTGTACCGGGAATTTCGTCGGCGAGCGGGCTGTCCTCGTCGATGAAGCTCGACAGCACCTGCACCCGCACGCCCTCTTTCATCGCCAGGCTGACCGAGCGGGTCTGCAAGACCTTCGAGCCGACCGAGGCAAGCTCGAGCATTTCCTCGTAGGTGACGTATTTGAGCTTGCGCGCCTTGGCGACGATCCGGGGATCGGTGGTGTAGACCCCGTCGACATCGGTGTAGATATCGCAGCGGTCGGCCTGGATTGCCGCCGCGACCGCCACCGCCGAAGTGTCCGAGCCGCCGCGGCCCAGCGTGGTCACCCGGCCATGCGGGGAGAGGCCCTGAAAGCCCGGGATCACCGCGATCTCGCCCGCCGCCATCGAGGCCAGCAGGGCGTCCGAATCAATACTCTCGATTCGCGCCTTGGCGTGGGCATCGTCGGTCCGCACCGGCAATTGCCAGCCGAGCCACGAGCGCGCCTGGCAGCCCAGCGCCTGCAAAGTCATGGCGAGGAGCCCGGCGGTAACCTGCTCGCCGCTGGCCACCACCACGTCGTATTCGGCGGGATCGTAAAGCGGGTTGGCCTCACGCGCGAAGCCGACCAGGCGGTCAGTCTCCCCGGCCATTGCCGAAACCACCACCGCGACCTGGTGCCCGGCGGCCTGCTGGCGTCGGACGATCTGGGCGACCCGGCGGATCCGCTCGGACCCGGCCAACGAGGAGCCGCCGAATTTCATCACGATGCGGGCCACGTTTCGCTCCAGAACCCTGTTGCCAAGCCCTTACCTCGGGGCGGGCGTCCTGTTAGGGAGGGTCCATGGCTAATGCAACAATTCGCAGCCGCGAGGCGGCACATTTCGGCGCGCTGGCGGCCGATTGGTGGGATCCCAAAGGCTCCTCGGCGATGCTCCACCGCTTGAATCCGGTGCGGCTGGGCTTCCTGCGCGAGGGCGTCGATCGGCACTGGCACCTTGATTCGCGCGCCGCGAAGCCGCTGGCGGGCAAGTCCGCGCTCGATGTCGGCTGCGGCGCCGGGCTCTTGTGCGAACCGCTCGCCCGGCTCGGCGCGGCGGTGACCGGGGTTGATGCGGCCGAGGAGAACATCGCCGCGGCGCAGGTCCATGCCGAAGGTTCCGGCCTGCGAATCGACTATCGCTGCGACGATGTTGGGGCGATGGGGCTGACCGGGTTCGATCTGGTCACTGCGCTGGAAGTGATCGAACATGTCGCCGACAAGCCTGCGTTCATCGCCGCGCTGGCTGCGGCCCTGGCGCCCGGCGGCTTGATGGTGCTGTCCACCCCGAACCGCACTGCGGCGTCAAGGCTGCTGCTCGTCGAAGGCGCCGAGCGGCTCGGTCTGATCCCGCAGGGCACGCATCACTGGGACGATTTCGTCACGCCCGAGGAATTGAGCGAACTGCTGGCGGGCGCGGGGCTGAACATGGGCGAGCCCCGCGGGATCGCTTGGTCACCGGCAAAAGGCCTGCACCTCTCGGGCGATCTGGCGCTCAACTATATCGTTGCGGTCACTTCGGAGTGATCGTGAACAGCACCCAGGCAAGGAACGTACCGGCGACGAACAGCGGCCACGACCAGTAGAAGTCGTAGTTTCCGGCCTCGACGCGCTCGATCATCAGCCACGCGCCTTTGGAGCGGTTGGAGCCGATGATCCCCGCGACAATCACGGTCAGCGCCGAGCCGGGGAAAAGAGCCTTGATGAAATTCATAGCCGTTTTCGAATAGCCGATTAAGGTTAAGAAACGGTCTCCGCGCGCGCCAGGGAACTCACTCGATCGCGCCGGATTACAGCGCGGCGTCCCATTGTTCAGGCTTGAATCCGACCAGCAGCCCGTGCGCGTGTTCGACCACCGGGCGCTTGATACAGCTGGGATTGGCGACCATCAGCGCGATCGCCCTGGCTTCGTCCAGGTCAGCACGGTCCGCCTCGGGCAGCTTCTTGAAGGTGGTACCGGCGCGGTTGAGCAGCGTTTCCCAGCCTGCCGCCTTGCACCACGCCGCCAGCCTGGCCGGATCGGCGCCGGCCTTCTTGTAATCATGGAACGTGTAAGCCGCCCCGCGCCCCTCAAGCCAGGTGCGGGCCTTCTTGACCGTGTCGCAGTTGGGGATGCCGTAAAGGGTCAGGGACATGCGCCTGGTTCCTAAGGCCTTGGTTGCAACCTCGCCAGTAGACTTTTTCCCCAAACCGCGACAAAGCCCACAGCCATGTCGTTCAACGCCTTCGGCCACCTGTTCCGCTTCACCACCTGGGGCGAAAGCCACGGGCCCGCGCTGGGCGCGGTGGTTGACGGTTGCCCGCCGGGGCTGGAGCTGGACGAGGCATGGATCCAGCCGTTCCTTGATGCGCGGCGGCCGGGGCAGTCGAAGTTCACCACCCAGCGGCAAGAGCCCGACGCGGTGCGGATCCTTTCCGGGGTGTTTGAAGGCCGCACCACCGGCACCCCGATTTCGCTGATGATCGAGAATGTCGATCAGCGCTCGAAAGACTATTCCGAAGTCGCCAAGGCCTATCGCCCGGGCCATGCCGACTATGCCTATGACGCCAAATACGGCTTTCGCGACTATCGCGGCGGCGGGCGCAGCTCGGCGCGCGAGACGGCCGCAAGGGTCGCGGCAGGGGCAGTGGCGCGGCTGGTGATCCCGGAAGTGGCGATCCTGGGCTACGTCGCCGAGATCGGCGGCGACGCGATTGATCTGGCGAACTTTGACCCGGCCGAGATCGCGGGCAACCCGTTCTTCTGCCCCGATGCTGCGGCGGCCAAACGCTGGGAAGCGCTGGTTGACGAAGCCCGGCTGGCCGGGTCCTCGCTCGGTGCAGTGGTGGAATGCGTCGCCACCGGGGTTCCGGCCGGCTGGGGGGCGCCGCTCTATGCCAAGCTCGATGCCGAACTGGCCGGGGCGATGATGGGGATCAATGCGGCCAAGGGCGTCGAAATCGGCGACGGTTTCGCCGCTGCGCGCCTCACTGGCGAGGGCAATGCCGATCCGATGCGCCCCGGCGAAAAAGGGGACAGTCCCCTTTTTCTTGCCAACCATGCGGGCGGGATCGCGGGCGGGATATCGACCGGCCAGCCGGTGAAAGTGCGGGTCGCGTTCAAGCCGACCAGTTCGATCCTGACCCCGGTGGAGACCATCGACCGCGATGGCGAGGCCGCCGAAATCCGCACCAAGGGCCGGCATGACCCCTGCGTCGGTATTCGCGGCACCCCGGTGGTCGCGGCGATGATGGCGCTGGTGCTGGCCGATCACAAGCTGCTGCACCGGGGGCAGTGCGGCTGAGATGTGGCTCTATGCGCTGGTCATTTTTGCGCTGATCTGGGGACTCCTGGCCTATCGCCACGTCGCGCTCAAGCGCTTCGACCGGGATCCAGAGCAACACTACATTGCCGCGCAGCTGATCGCGCTGGCGGCGGGCCGCAAGCACACCAGTGAGGCGGAACTGCGCGCCCATCTCGTGCGGATCGCCTCTAGCCCCGCCAACCGCCGCGCCCGGGTGATCCACGCGGTGCTGATGGTCCGCAAAACCGCGCCGCCCGCGCTCTATGCCAAGGTGCTGGAGCTGTCGCGGCGGCTGCGGTGAAGTTCCTCCACGGCGGGGAGTGAATTACAGGAAGTCACGGAACCCCGCGAAGACAGCGCCGAGGCCTGGCGGATCGGTTTCGGCGCGCAGCATTGCGAGCGCCTGGGCGATATCGAGAGCATATTCGCTCACCCCTTCCGCCGTCCCGCAGCGTTTGGCCCCGAGCGAGCGCAGCAGTCCGATCGCCGGCTGGTTTTCGGCGAGCACCTGCGCATCCATCGTCGAAATGCCTTCGGTCCGGCAATGGATCAGGAGCACCGCGGTGAGCATTCGGGCCAGCCCCTGGCCGTGGAATTCATCGAGGATGCCCACCGCAAAATCGGCGCGGCGGTTGTGGTCGGAATCGCGGATAGCATGGACTGCGCCGATTGCGGGGCAATCAGGATGATCGATAAGGATGGCCCCCCAGGCGAGGTGGCGGTGCCCATCGACCGCAACAAGCCGCTCGATCACTCGGTCGGGCGCAACCGGGGCGGCCGTGAAGAACCGCAGGTAGCGCGACTTCTGCGACAATGCCTCGATGCCGCTGCGCATCCGCGGCTCGTCGTCCGGGCGAACCGCGCGAATACAGACCCTGCCCGCCGGTTCGAGCCGGGTATTCACCAACACGTGTTCGATTGCATCAGGGGGCGAAGCGTTCATGGCTGGTCATCCACTTCCGAGAAGGCCCTCGGGGACGGATTGTAGCACAGGTCTATGCTTGAGGGGAGAGGTGGAGGCCGCGTCCAGGTCAGCCGCGCAGCACTGCGCCCAGCTTGGCCGCCGCACCGGTCACCCGTTCGGCGATCGCCTTAAGCTCGGCCTCGTCGTAGCTCTTCTCGCCCGGTTGCAGCGTCACTTCGACCGCCAGCGACAGTTTCCCGTCGGGCATCTCGAAGCGGTCGAACAGCCGCACATTGACGATATTTGCCTTGTCCGCCCCCCGCACCGCGCGAACCAGATCGCCGGCGGGCAGCGCGGCGTCGACCAGGAAAGCGAAGTCGCGGGTCACCGCCTGCAAGGCCGGCGGGGCATAGGCGGCGCGGGCGAAGCCGCTGGCCTTCTTTGCCGGGATCGCATCGATGTGGATCCCGGCCACCGCCACCGCCACGTCGATATCGAAGGCCTTGAGCGTCGCCGGGTGGACCATGCCGAAGCTGGCGAGCTGGTTCTTGGGGCCAAGCCGCAAGGTTGCTGACTGGCCGGGGTGGTAGAGCTCGCCCGCTTCACCCATCACTTGCAGGTTCTCGACCGGCGCACCCGCGACCCGCAGCAGTTCGAGGCACATGGCCTTGGCATCGAAGGCATCGAAGCCCTGCGCCTTGCCGCTGTGCCACTGGCGCGCGGCGCGCTCGCCCGCCAGCACCAGCACCAGCGTCGGATGCTCGCCATCGCTGAGGTAGCGCCGGCCCAGCTCGAACAGCCGCACCGAAGCCGCGCCGCGATCGAGATTGCGCCGCACTGCTGAAAGCAGGCCCGGCAGCAGCGACGGGCGCATCACCTTCATGTCTTCGCTGATCGGGTTTTCCAGCACCCAGGGCGCGCGTAAACTCCGCTCATCCTGAGGAGCCGCGTCAGCGGCGTCTCGAAGGACCGCTTCGGCCTCGCGCTCGGAAATGAACGACCAGGTGATCGCTTCGTTAAGCCCCAGCCCGGCCGCAGCGCGGCGCAAGCGGCGTTCGGTGAGCTGCTCGGGGGTGGCGGTGGGCCGGGCGACGCCGTCAGCGCGCGGCAAGGGGGCGCTGACGATGTTGTCGAGCCCGTGGATCCGCACCACTTCCTCGACAATGTCGGGCCAGCCGTCGATATCGGGTCGCCAGGTCGGGACCAGCAGGTTCCACGGCAGTTCGGCGATCTCCTGCTCGGCGATGAAGCCCAGCCGGCCGAGGATATTGCGCTGTTCCTGCGCCGGGATATCGACCCCGCCCAGGCGTAGCGTCATCTCGGGTGAAAAGGGTACGCGTTTGGGGTTCTCGGGATAGCCATCGGCGGGGAACTGGCCCGCGATCACCGGCTCGGAGACCTCGCCGCCGCACAACTCCAGGATCATCGCTGCCGCAGTCTCGATCGAGACCGAGAGCATCATTGGATCGATCCCGCGCTCGAAGCGCTGGCGGGCGTCGGTGGTGACCGCGTGGCGCTGGCCGGTGCGGGCAATGCTCTCGGGATCGAACCAGGCGCACTCGAGCAGGACGTCGGTGGTGGTCTCGCTGACTCCGGTGCTGTCGCCGCCGATCACCCCGCCCATGCCGAGGACATGGGCATCGTCGGCGATCACGCAGTCTTCGGGGGTGACGGTGTAGGTCTTGTCGTTGAGCGCAAGGAAGCTCTCGCCCTCTCGGCCGCGCCGCGCGGTGATGCCGCCGCTCAGTTTGGCGAGGTCATAGACGTGGAGCGGCCGGGCGCGGTCGACCGAGAAGTAGTTGGTGATGTCGACCAGCGCCGAGATCGGGCGCAGGCCCGCGGACTTCAATTTGTCTTGCAGCCACTGCGGGCTGGGGCCGTTTCTGACACCCCTGATCACCCGGCCCCAGAACACGTGGCAGCCGCAGCCGTCCTCGACCCGGATCTTGACCGGGCAGGGGAACGTGCCTGCGATCGCCTGATAGCTGGTCGGCTTGTGGCGGAATGCCCCGAGCCCGGCGGCGGCAAGATCGCGGGCGATGCCGTCCACGCCCATGCAGTCGGGCCGGTTGGGGTTGATCGCGACGTCGAACACCGGATCCGATCCCTGGTATTCGGCGAAAGGGGTGCCGACCGGGGCATCGCCGGGCAGCTCGATGATCCCGTCGTGATCGTCGCCCAGCTCCAGCTCGCGGCTCGAGCACATCATCCCGTTCGATTCGACCCCGCGGATCGCGCTCTTCTTGAGCTCGAAGCCGCCGGCCGGGACGATCGCCCCGGCAAGGCCAAGCACCCCGACCAGTCCGGCGCGGGCATTGGGCGCGCCGCAGACCACCTGCAGCGGCTCGCCGTCCCCGGCATCGACGGTCAGCACCTGCAGCTTGTCGGCATTTGGGTGGCGCGCGGCGGTCAGCACCCGCGCGATCCGGAAGCCGGCGAGGCGGTCGGCGGGGTTCTCGATCGCTTCGACCTCAAGCCCGACGGCATTGAGCGTGGCGGCGATCTGCTCGACCGAAGCCTCGGTTTCGAGATGATCCTTGAGCCAGGAGAGCGAGAATTTCACGATCGCACCCCCACTCCGCCCGACAAGGTCGGCACGTCGAGCGGGGCGAAGCCATAGTGGCTGAGCCAGCGCATATCGCCGTCGAAGAAGGCGCGCAGATCATCCATTCCGTATTTGAGCATGGCGAGGCGGTCGACGCCCACCCCGAAGGCGAAGCCTTGCCAGACGTCGGGATCGAGCCCGCCGGCAGCGATCACCTTGCGGTTCATCACGCCCGAGCCGAGCAGTTCCATCCAGCCGCGCCCCGGACCGTCACCCGAGCCGCCGAGCACGCGCTTGCCGTTCACCAGCGCGAAACCGACATCGACCTCGACCGAAGGCTCGGTGAAGGGGAAGTAGGAGGGGCGCAGCCGCAGCACGATATCCTCGCGCTCGAAGAATGCCTTGAGGAAGGTTTCCAGCGTCCACTTGAGGTGGCCGAGGTGGATGCCCTTGTCGATCACCAGGCCTTCGATCTGATGGAACATCGGGGTGTGAGTGGCGTCGCTGTCCGAGCGGTAGACCCGGCCCGGGGCGATGATCCTGAGCGGCGCACCGTGTTGCAGCATCGCGCGGATCTGAACCGGGCTGGTGTGGGTCCTGAGAAGCATTCTGCCGCCTTCAGGTGCCGCTGTGTGCCCTTGTGTGCCGTTCTGCGCGGGGAAATAGAAGGTATCGTGCATCGCCCGCGCCGGGTGGCTCTCGGGGATGTTGAGCGCGGTGAAATTGTGCCAGTCGTCCTCGATCTCCGGCCCGGTCGCCACGGCGAAACCCATATCGGCAAAGATTTCAGCGAGTTCGTCCATCACCTGGCTGACCGGGTGGATCGTGCCGCGCGGGCTTTCGGGGGCGGGCAGGGTCAGGTCGACCTGTTCGCTCGCCAGCCGGGCCTCGAGACTTGCACTTTCGAGCGTCGCCTTGCGCAAGCCCAGCGCTTCGTTAACCCCTTCACGCAACGCGTGAATTTTGGGGCCGGTGGACTGCCGCTCGTCCGCCGACATCGCCCCCAGCGTCTTCAGCAGGCCAGAGATCGAACCCTGCTTGCCCAGGAACTCGACCCGCAGCTGCTCCAGCGCGCCAAGATCCTGCACCGCAGCGATCCGTGCCAGCGCCTCTTCACCGGTTGCTGCGTAGTCCACTGGATTCAGGCCTGCCGATTTTGCGATTGGAAAGCAGCGCCTTTAGCCATGCCGCGCCCCCGGTCAAACCGGTTTTCAGTCAGTCCGCTGCGCTTGCACCTTCGGGGCGGTCGAGCGTTTGCACTGCGGCACCATGCGCCCGCGCCCGTTCGTGGATGAACTTTTCAAGGATCGGATGCGGCATGGCCGCATATTCGCGCGGCGTCATGCCCATGAACTCATGGAAATCCCTCACGAACTGGGCCTGATCGTGGTAAGTGCTGTCCATCGCCCCGATCCACTTGAGCGAGGGGTCGAGCATGAACTGCGCGAGGCTGCGCATGAACCGCTGGCGGCGCAGCAGCAGCTTGGGCGAGAAACCGAAATGGCGCTGGCACAGCCGCTCGACCGTGCGCTGGCTGGTGCCGACCCGTTCGACCAGTTCGGTGACGCTGACCAGATCCGGATCGATCAGGGCGCTGTGGATCGCCAGGATCCGTTGTTCATCGGGTACCGGCTGGGGCGGAAAGCTCTCAAAGAAGGCGATGATTCGCGCCAGTTCCTGCGCTTCGTCCGGCGCCTCGTCGAACAGGCTGTCGGCCAGGGGAACAAACCGGGCAAAGGCCGGGTGGCGGTGGCCGTCGGCAATCAGATTGGCATGCTCGGCGGCAGGCCTCGCGACAAACCGCGCCCAGCCCAGCGGCAGCATGCCGATGCCCCAGAACCGGGTGGCGGCGATCGAGAAGTTGCTGCACCGCGAGCTGGGCCCCGTGGCAACAAACCGTGCGCCGCTCAGATGCTCGTCCTGCCCGATCCACGAATCCGGGGCTGCGCCTTGGAATATGCGCAGGTTGGCCCATTCGGGCTGGAGCGAATCCTGGACTATCTTGCCGGCGGGAATGTCCAGCTCAGTCAGGTAAAACGTCGTAAAATAGCGACGCAAGCCTTCCGGCGGCGGGTAGAACCGCGCCCTGACTGAAACTGGTTGCGACACCGAAGGTCCCTTGCCCCGATGAATTGAAAACGTTTTTTGCACAGATCGACTTGGTTTTGCAATATATCGATAGTTAGGGACTAAGGTTGCTGCAGTGATTGCACGGTCGCGCCTGCCGTAGCTGTCCGGGCCTGGGCCGCCGCGAGCAGCACAGGGTGATCGTGGGCAGCATAAGTGCTCGGGCTCATCCCCATGAAGCGCTTGAAATCACGTACAAAATGGGCCTGATCGACATAGTGGCTGTCGAGCGTGCTGATCCAGGTAAGCGAGGGATCGAGCATGAATCGGGCCAGGCTGCGCAGGAATCGCTGGCGGCGCAGCAACAGTTTGGGCGGAAACCCGAAGGTTCGGTGACAGAGCCGCTCGAGCGAGCGGGTCGAGATTCCGAGTCTCGCCGCGAACTCGCCGACCGAGGCAATGTCTTCGGCGATCAGCACCTGGTGGGCGGCGCGGATCCGCGCTTCGTCGGGCGCGGGTCGGCAGGAGCCGAGCAGCGCGAGCAAATGGGCGTCGATTCGCGCCGCTTCGGCTGACGGATCGGGCTGCATGCCGAATATCCCATCCAGCAGCGGCGCGAAGCCCGAATAGACCGGCTCTGCCGCGCCATCGCTGATCCGGTCAGCATGGTCGGCGGCGGGGGCAGCGACCAGCCGGGCCCAGCCCAGCGGCATGATCCCGATCCCCCAGATCCGGGCCGGACCGGTGGTGAAGTGGCCGGTGTAGCTGGTCGGACCGGTCGCGATCAGGTGCGGAGACTGGCGCAGCGGTGCGGGTCCTACCGCAGCGTGCCAATCATCGTTGCGGGCAATCCGCAGGTTGGCCCACTCAGGATGCAGCCAGTCTTCGATCCATTGCCCGGGCTCGATGTTGACTTCGGTCAGGTAGTAGGTCGAAATGTAGGGGGCGAGCCGAGGCGAGGGCATGAAGAAGCGCACCGTCACCGCCGCGCCGATGACCTTGCCCGACATGCTGCGCCCCTCCTTGCACGAACCCCGCCATCAGCGGAGCAGCGGCAGGGTCGCCTAATGCCGTTGCCGCTTCAAGCCCTCCCAGCAAGTTTGCCGCGAATTCAATAGCAAAGGGCGCCGACAGCGAACCGTCGGCGCCCTTTGCCAATTCCCTGCGCGAGTCCGGATCAGGCCGGCAGCGCGGCTCTGGCCTGGGCGATCACGGCAGAGAAAATGCCGCCTTCGTTCATCGCCAGATCGGCCATCGCCTTGCGGTCGAGCTCGATCCCGGCCAGCTTGGTGCCGTGGATGAACTGCGAATAGGTCAGACCCTCGGCGCGGACCGCGGCGTTGATCCGCTGGATCCACAGCGCACGAAAGCTGCGCTTCTTAACCTTGCGATCGCGATAGGCGTACTGGCCGGCCTTTTCGACCGCCTGGCGCGCAACGCGAATGGTATTCTTGCGGCGGCCGCGGTAGCCCGCTGCCTGTTCGAGAAGCCGCTTATGCTTGGCGCGGGTGGTTACACCCCTTTTGACACGTGCCATCGTTCAGTACTCCCTCAGTTCAGCCCGTAGGGCGCCCACTTCTTGATCGTCTTTGCGTCTGCATCGGAGATCACGTCGGTGCCGCGGTTCTGGCGGATGTACTTGGCATTGTGGCTGATCAGGCGGTGGCGTTTGCCAACCACCCCATGTTTCACCTTGCCGGTGGCGGTGAGCTTGAAGCGCTTTTTGACGCCGCTCTTGGTCTTGAGCTTGGGCATTTTCGTCTCCTTGTCTGAGACACGTCAGGCCAGCCTTGGCAGCCCTTGTTGGCCAGGCGGGTCATCGAATCCGTGTCAATGAAGGGCGCGCGCCTAACGGCGAATCGGTCAAATAGCAAGCAAGACCGTGAAGTCGGCGCGCAGCGCGGGCCTAAACCCCGTCCGCGCTTAGGAAGTGGGCCCAGACTTCGGCCCGCGGGTCGTCGGCTGTGCGGGGTTCCCAGTGTGGTTGCATCAGCTTGCTCGCGGCCGCTTCGCTCATCCCGGCGGAACGGTGGCGGCGATAGAAAAACGCCGAAACCCGCCAGTTCATGATGCAGTGAACGTGAACCGGACCCTCGGCAGCATCAAGCGCAGCCTCGAAAGCAGCGAAATGCTCTTGCCCCGGGGCATCGAACGGCACCGGGATATGGGTGTAGCCAATTCCCTGGCTGGCAAGCCGCTCCGCTTCGTCCGGCAGGGCTTCGGGATGACCGTCCAACGCCAGATTGATAACATGGCGCACACCGATCGCGCCCAGTCGTGCAGGGTCTGCGGCCTGCAACCGGCCGGACGTGGTGATCCGGGGGCCAAGCCTTTGCCAGCCGCGAATATCGTCGGGATCGTTCAACTTGCGGGTCCTTTGGGGGGCTACGCGCCAACAGCGCTAGCAGGAATCGATCCACGCGGCGATCAATCCGTGATAGCCTGACGCAATGACTGCGCCATCCTATCTTGCCGGCCGCCTGCTGCTGGCCATGCCCGGGATGGGCGATCCACGATTTGCCCATGCGGTGATCGCGATGTTCGTCCACGACGCCCACGGCGCGCTGGGAATCGGACTGGGCGAGGTTCGCCAGGGGCTGCGGTTTCATGCCCTGCTGCGCAATCTCGATATCGCACCCGGCCAGGCGCCGGATTGTCCGGTGCTGGACGGCGGCCCGGTCGAACCGCAACGCGGGTTCGTGATCCATACGCCCGATTGGAACGGACCAGGTACGATCCATGCCGAACCACTGGGCGCGATGTCGGCCTCGCTCGAAGTGCTGAAAGCGATCGCTGCCGGAGAAGGCCCGAGCAAATGGCTGTTCGCACTAGGCTATGCCGGCTGGGGCGCCGGACAGCTCGATGGCGAGATGCGCCGCCATGGTTGGTATGCGGCGGCGGGCAAGCCTGAGATCCTGTTCGATAGGCCTGCGGCGCAGCGCTGGAAAGCGGCCTGGGCGGCTGAGGGGATCGATCCGGCGCTGCTTGCCAGCCAGACCGGTCGCGCCTAGCGGCACGCTAGAGCAGCAACGGGAGTCGTCGTGGGCAAACTTTCCGGAGTAAAAGTGGTCGATCTTTCGGTGTTCCTGCCGGGGCCAATGATGACCATGATGATGGCTGATCAGGGCGCCGAGGTGTGGAAGGTCGAGAGTCCGTCCGGCGATCCGGCGCGCGATCAGGCGCCGTTCGAGGCAGGGCAATCGGTGTGGTTCCGCAATCTCAACCGCAGCAAGCGGAGCCTCATGCTCGACCTCAAGAGCGAAAAGGGCAAGGCCCGGCTGTGGGAGCTGATCGAAAGCGCCGAGGTTTTCGTTGAAGGCTTCCGGCCGGGCGTGATGAAACGCCTTGGTTTCGACTACGCAGCGGTTGCGGCGCGCAACCCGCGGATTGTTTACTGTTCGATCTCGGCCTTCGGGCAGGAAGGCGAGCTTTCGCACCACCCCGCGCACGACCTTGCGGTCCAGGCCTTGGCCGGGTTTCTCTCGGTCAATGACGGGGCCGACGGCACTCCCGTAGTGCCCGGCGTTGCCGCCTCGGACATGGCCGCGGGGCTGACTGCGCTCTCCGCCACATTGATGGCGCTCTATGCCGCGCGCGCGAGTGGGCAGGGCGACTACATCGATTGCGCGATGTTCGATGCCCTGCTGCCGTGGTGCGTCCACACCGCCGGCGGAGCGATTGCCGGGGGCGAACCGCCGCGTTCGGAAAGCCAGCGCTCGCTCGGCGGGGCGGGCTTCTACCAGGTCTATCGCACGGCTGACGCGCGCCATGTCGTGCTCGGCGCGCGTGAGCTGAAGTTTGCCGCCAACCTGCTCGGCGCGCTTGGGCGGATGGACCTCTATCCGCTCGCCGATCGGCCGGCCGGCGAGCAGGGCGAATTGATCGCTTTCCTGCGCGAAACCTTCGCGACCCGCAGCCGTGATCAATGGGTAGAGTGGTTCGCGGACAAGGACGTCGCCTTCTCCCCGGTGCTCGATTTCCGCGAGGCACTTCAAGAACCGCACGTCGCCGAGCGCGGGTTGTGGATCGAGCACGAGGGCGCGCATCAGCTCGCCCCGGCGATCCGCTTTGCCGGCGAAAACTGGACGCCCGCAGCTGCACCGGAGCTGGGCAGCGAGGGTTAGGTTCGGAAGGCCTGGCGAGCCAGCAGGCTACGCTGGACCACGGTAAGCAGACACAACGCCGCATAGGCATAGGCTATGACGGGGAATAGCGCGGGCCACAGGCACATCGCGGCGAACACCGCTATGGTCTCAGCCCCTTCGGCGATGCCGGTAGAATAGAAGAAGCTCTTGGTTCCGTGCGCCGTCGTTTCGTTTCCGCGTTTGGCGGCGATGGCGGCAAAGGCAAGAAAGCTGACACCGGTCAGCGTGAAGCTGGCGATCAGGATCATGGCAGGGGCGGTATTGGCCGGGGCGGCGAAACCGAAGCCCAGCGGCACCGCAACATAAAAGGCAAAGTCGGCCAGGGTATCAAGATAACCGCCAATATCGGTGATCCCGCGAACCCGAGCGACTGCTCCGTCGAGCCCGTCGAGCAGGCGATTGGTCAGGATCAACGCGAGGGCGAGCAGATAGTGGTGGCAGGCGATGGCCAGCCCCGCGCCCAGTGCCGGAGCCAGCGCGGCCAGCGTCACCGCATTGGCGCCGATTCCCATGCGGGCGACGGCGCGACCGACCGCATTGAGCGGCGGGTCGATCAGTGGGCGCAGCCGGGCATCGAACACTGCGCGCCCCTCAGGTCCGGTTGACGAGGCCGCTCAGCCCCTGGCGGATCAGCAAAATTGCCAGCTTCCCGCCTAACGACGCTCGCGCGCCGCGTCGATCGACCAGCTATCTTCATCGCGGAAGGCGATCAGGACAAGCGTTGCCGCAGCCAGGGTCAATGACGGGAAGAACAGGATTTGGCTGGTTTCCTGGTTGAGCAGCCAGATCCCCAGAGGATCGAGCAGGTACTTCCAGATCGACAGGGCGCCGGTGATCAGGATGACCGCCTGCGCCGGGTAGGCATAGCGTCGCAGCAGACCGAGTACGGTCAGCAAGCCGACCAGCACCAGCGCACCGCCCCAGACCAGCTGGATCGTCTCATCAGCGCCCATTCCGCCATAGTACTTGGTGCTGACGCCAGCCCCGGAACTGGGGCTGAACAGCCGGACAAGTCCCCACAGGATCAGCAGCAGGCCGGTGCCTGCCCGCAAAAACATCAGGCTTAGCGCTTTCATGGCATTCCTCCAAAGGTGCAATGGTCGGATCGGGCAGCGGCCAGGCCGGGGCCGGCTTTCGCCGACCCCGATCCGTCATGCCGTTAGCAGCACGGCAAGCCGCAGCATACCGCCAGCGCGCAGCAGGCTTCGGTGAAGGCCGCCGGGCTTGCCGCGAAGGCGACACCCGGAGCAAACAGAGCCGAAGCGGCGAGGAACTTGGTGATGAGTTTCATGTCAATTCTCCAGAAATATATTGTGATTGCAGTGCCTGTGTCTTGCTGCGGGGCGGCGGTGGGATTGGTTTGTTGGAGAATGGGGTCTGCGAATGTGTTCGCAGCTTTCCGGGCAAATCGCTCACTATGGGCGGGGCAATCGGCAACTGCGCCGGCAGAACCGCAGCGGCACAGCTGCGTTCGCAAGCGGCTGGCGACGCATGGCAATCGTCAGCCGGTCTGTCGCAACAGTCCAGGCACTGCACGCCGACCGGCAAAGCGCCGCCCTGGGCAGCCAGGGCGCTCGGCAGCGGCGCGAGGATTACTGCGAGCAGCGTCACGATAAGGAGCGAATACCGACTCATACCGACGTGTTCGGCCCAAAAGCGGTCTTGGTTACACACCCTTGCCAAAAACAGTAACCTCAACCCCGCCGCCAGTCGTGATAGCGCCCGACCAGCCGCAGCAGCCCTTCGGGGGCGTGCTTCTTTTTCCACGCGCCGGCGGCGAACTTGTTTGCCTCGGCCATGGTCGGGTAGGTATGGATCGTGCCGAGGATCTTGTTGAGGCCGAGCCCATGCTTCATCGCCAGCACATATTCGGCGAGCAGTTCCCCGGCATGTTCGCCGACGATGGTGACGCCCAGGATGCGGTCCTTGCCCGGCGGGGTCAGCACCTTGACGAAGCCCGCCGTGGCGCCGTCGGCAATCGCGCGGTCGAGCTCGTGCAGGTGGTAAGTGGTAACCTCGTGGGCCACACCCTGCTCGCGCGCTTCCTGCTCGTTGAGGCCGACGCGGGCGACTTCGGGATCGAGGAATGTGGTCCAGGGTATCACCCGGTAATCGGCCTTGAAACGGCGGAACTGGCCGAAAAGCGCGTTGACGCTGGCGAACCAGGCCTGGTGCGATGCGGTGTGGGTGAACTGATAGGGGCCGGCGACGTCTCCCGCAGCGAAGATGTTGGGATAGATCGTCGCGAGGTATTCGTCGGTGACCACGGTCTTGGCCGTCTCGATGCCCAATTCTTCAAGCCCATAGCCAGAAAGCCGCGCCTTGCGCCCGATCGCCAGGATCAGCGCATCGTAGGCGATGGCTGATTCGGTGCCGGCATTTGCGACAATCAGGTTCTTGCCTTCGACCCGCACTGCCTGGTGTCCGGTCAGCACGGTCGCCCCGGAAGCCTCCAATGCTTCGCGGGCCAGCGCGGAAACATCCGCATCCTCGCGGGGAAGCAGCCGCTCGCCCCGCTCGATCTGGGTTACCTCCGCGCCAAGCCGGGCGAAGGCCTGGGTCAATTCGCAGCCGATCGGTCCGCCGCCAAGGACCGCGATGCGCCGCGGTATCTCGTCTAGCTGGGCGAACTCCTCCCACAACGTGTCGCTGGTCAGATAGCCGGATCCGGCCAGCCCCGGCAGCTCAGGAACCAGCGGCGCGGCCCCGGCGGCAATGATGATCGAGCGGGTGGTGAGGCGCTGGGTCGAGCCATCCTCGCGCGCAATCTCAACCGTCCAGGGGTCGACGATCTTGGCATAGCCCTTGACCACATCGACCCCCAACGAGGTGTAGCGCTCGATGCTGTCATTGGGTTCGATCGCGGCGATGATGCCGTGGATGCGGTTCATCACCGCCGTGAAGCTGAAGCGCGGATCGCTGCTCTCAAGCCCATAGCGCTCGGCATGGCGCATCTGTTCGGCGATCCGCGCCGATTTGATCAGCGCCTTCGACGGAACGCAGCCATAGTTGAGGCAATCGCCGCCCATCTTCCCGGCCTCAACCAGCGTCACCTTGGCCTTGACCGTCGCGCCGATCAGCGACGAGACCAGCCCGGCCGCGCCCGCGCCGATCACCACCAGGTTGCGGTCATAGCGCTTGGGCCGGGTCCAGCGGGCATAGACCCGGCGCCGTTTGATCAGCCCCATGATCCACTTGCCGACCCACGGCAGCAACCCCAGCGCCGCGAACGAGGCGAGCAATCCGGGCGAGGCGATGTCGCTCAAGGCGTTGATCCGGGCCAGCTGGGTCCCCGCGTTGACATAGACGATGGTGCCCAGGAACATGCCCAGCTGGCTCACCCAATAGAAGGTCCAGGGACGGATCGGGGTCAGCCCCATTACCAGGTTGACCATGAAGAACGGAAACACCGGAACCAGCCGCAGCGAAAACAGGTAGAATGCCCCGTCGCGCGCGATGCCCTCGTTGATGCCGCGCAGCCGCGCGCCAAAGCGGGCCTGCACCCCGTCGCGGAACAGATAGCGCGAGGCAAGGAAGGCCAGGGTCGCGCCGATGCTCGAAGCGAAAGAGACCACCAGCGTTCCGGTGGTAACCCCGAATATCGCCCCCGCCGCCAAAGTCATGATCAATGCCCCCGGCACCGAGAGCGCGGTCAGCGTTACATAGATTACAAAGAACGCCGCCAGCACCAGCAGCGGGTTGGCGCGGTAGAACGCATCGATCGACGCTTGCTGCGCCTTGAGTGCATCGAGCGTCAGGTACTGCCCCAGATCGAGCGTAAACCACGCGGTCAGGGCCAGCGCGAACAGCGCGAGCAGGGCGAGGCGTTTTGACTGCATGGTTCCTGGCTTTCTTCGCTTACGGGTTGGCGCTGTAGTGCTTGACGAACGACCGGTCGATCCAATCCTTGAGCCGCCAAATCCAGCGGCCGGATGTGGTGAACGGTCCCCATGACAGGATTGCGCGCCGCTCGCCGGTGGCCAGCAGCGAGAGAGTGTTATGGCGCGGCTGGTAGTGCGTCAGCGGAGTTCCGCCCAGCACGGCGCGCAGGTTGCCCGCCAGCACCGGTCCGGCCTTGACCGCATGGACGCCAGAGCGGGGCAAAGGGCGGTCAGTTCGCTCGGCGATGTCTCCCGCCGCGAACACGCAGGCGTGCGAAATGCTGCGCAGGTCAGCCCCAATCGCGACGAAGCCTTGCGCAGCGCAGGCCAATCCCGATCCGCCCAGCCAACGCGGTGCGCGGCTGCCGGTGGCGGCGATCACGCAGTCAGCGGGAAGATGGGCTCCATCCGACAGCAGCAGGCCGTCCTCGGTGCCAGTCGCTTCGGCAAAATGCAGCGCAATCCCGCGTGCCGCAAGCGCGGTCAATGCGCGGCGCTTGACGGCGTCAGCATGGCCCATCAGCAAGTTGTCCGCAGGCGTGACCAGCGACACCCGGGATTGCCCGAACCGGCCCCGCAGCGCGGCCGCGGCCGCCAGCGCCAGTTCGACGCCTGCCGCGCCGCCGCCGACAACCGCAACGCGCGGGCATGCTGAACTCGTTTCGAGGATGCGCGACCATCGCTCCATGAAGTCAGCTACGGGACGGACCGGAAGCAGTCTCTCGCCCAGCGGCGCGAGCCTCTCGCTGTCGATCTCGCCGCCGGTCGCCAAAGACAGCAGATCGAAATCCAGATGTTCTGAATTTGCAAGCGAGAGCTTGCGGTTCGCTGCATCCACGCCGGTAACATCGGCCAGGACCAGCTTTGCCCCGGCCTTGCTGGCCAGCGAGGCAAGGTCGATCTGCAGTTCATGTGCCTGGTAGATCCCGGCCAGCCATCCCGG
>JANOGS010000272.1:0-16903 GCA_031414115.1 Novosphingobium sp.
CGGATCTACGCCAGCTACAAGTTCTTCCTCTACACCCTGCTCGGCTCGGTGCTGATGCTGCTGGCGATGCTGTGGATGGCGAACGAGGCCGGCACCACCGACATCCCGACGCTGATGGCCTATGACTTCCCGGCCGAGGCCCAGACGATCCTGTGGCTGGCGTTCTTCGCCAGCTTCGCGGTCAAGATGCCGATGTGGCCGGTCCACACCTGGCTGCCCGATGCTCACGTCCAGGCGCCGACCGCGGGCTCGGTGATCCTCGCCGGGGTGCTCTTGAAGATGGGCGGCTACGGCTTCATCCGCTTTTCGCTGCCGATGTTCCCGGAGGCGAGCGCCCAGTTCGCCTGGCTGGTGTTCGGCCTGTCGATGGTCGCGGTGGTCTATACCAGCCTGGTCGCGCTGGTGCAGCACGACATGAAGAAGCTGATCGCCTATTCCTCTGTCGCGCACATGGCGATCGTCACCGCCGGGCTGTTCGCGTTCAACGTCCAGGGCCTTGAAGGGGCGATGGTGGTGATGCTCAGCCACGGGCTCGTCTCGGGGGCGTTGTTCCTCTGCGTCGGAGTGATCTACGACCGGCTCCACACCCGCGAGATCGATCGCTACGGCGGGCTTTCGATCAACATGCCGCAGTACGCGGTGCTGTTCATGATCTTCACCATGGCCAGCGTGGGCCTCCCCGGAACCAGCGGTTTCGTTGGCGAGTTTCTCGGCCTTGCGGGGATTTACCAGGCCTCAAGCTGGGTCGCTTTCGTCTGCGCTACCGGGGTTATCCTCGGCGCGGCCTACATGCTCTACCTCTATTGGCGGGTCGCCTTCGGGGTCCAGCGCAATACCGATGCCGCCGCCATGCCAGATCTGTCGCTGCGTGAAATGGTGATGCTCGCCCCGATCGCTGCGGTGGTGTTCTGGATGGGGGTCTATCCGGAAAGCTTCATGGCGCCGATGCGCGCAGACATTGCCGCGCTCGATGCCCGGCTCGCCCAGGCGCGGCCTGAAGGTGATGCCCAGCTCAAGGCGGGCGAGCCCAAGCCGGCTGGCGAACACAAAGAACCTGCGCACGCCGGGGGGGCGCACTGATGGATTGGTCCACCTCGTTCCGCCTCGCGGCGCCCGAAGAGCTGCTCAGCGTCGCAGGGCTGGTCCTGCTGCTGGTTTCAGCCTGGGCCAAGGGTCAGCGCGATGCGCGCGGGATCACCTGGCTGGCGGTAGCCGCGCTGGCTGCCGCCGCGATCATGGTTGCGCCGACGCTGTGCAATGGCGTTTCGATCGAGGCCGGCATGGCCTTCTCCGGACTGTTCTCAGCCAACGCCTTCGCCGCCTTCGCCAAGCTGCTGATCTTCGCAGCGGCGGGCGCCACTTTGCTGGTCGCGCCGCCGTTCTTCGAGAAGCTCGGCGCCTATCGCCCCGAATATCCGGTGCTGGTGCTGTTCGCGGCGCTAGGCATGGCGATCATGGTCTCCTCGACCAACCTCTTGACGCTCTACATCGGGCTCGAGCTCAACAGCCTCGCCTCCTACGTCCTCGCCGCCTTCCTCAAGAACGATGACCGTTCGGCCGAGGCGGGGCTTAAGTACTTCGTGCTGGGATCGCTGGCCAGCGGGATCCTGCTCTACGGCACCAGCCTGCTCTACGGCTTCACCGGCACGATCGGCTACAGCGGGATTGCCGCAGCGTTGTCGGGCGAGTTGAGCATCGGTGCCACTTTCGGGCTGGTCTTCGTTCTCGCCGGGCTTGCGTTCAAGATCAGCGCGGTGCCGTTCCACATGTGGACGCCGGACGTCTACGAAGGCGCGCCGACCCCGGTCACCGCGCTGTTCGCCTCGGCTCCCAAGGTTGCGGCACTCAGCTTGACTATGCTGGTCGCGTTCCAGGCCTTCGGCACCCAAGTGAATGCCTGGCAGCCGATCGTGGTCTTCGCCGCGCTGGCCTCGATCTATCTCGGCGCGGTCGGGGCGATTGGGCAGACCAACATCAAGCGGCTGCTCGCCTATTCCTCGATCAACAACGTCGGCTTCTTGCTGATTGGCCTCGCCGCCGCGACCCCCGCCGGGGCTTCGGCGATGCTGGTCTACCTCGCGATCTATGTGGCGATGACGCTGGGCGGCTTCGTTGCGGTGCTGATGCTCAAGGACCAGGACGGCAACCAGATCGAGGCGATTGCCGATCTTGCCGGGCTATCGGCGGAACGCAAGGTGCTCGCCGCCAGCCTCGCCATGATCATGTTCAGCCTCGCCGGCATCCCGCCGCTGTTCGGGTTCTGGGGCAAGTTTCTGGTGTTTCAGGCGGCAGTCCAGGCCGGGCTGTTCTGGATTGCGGCGATCGGGATTCTCGGCAGCGTGGTCGGTGCGTTCTATTACCTCAAGGTGATCAAGGTGATGTACTTCGATGCCCCCGCCGGCAAGGCGCTGGGCCGCAGTGACTGGGTCCATCAGGCGATCCTGGCGCTGTGCGTGCTGTTCATCTCGCCGCTTGGCTACCTCCTGACCAAGTGCCTCGGCGCGCTCGCCACCATCGCCGCGGCCGTGATCCTGCCCGGCGCTTGATCCACATCGCCGCCCGCACCGGTTCGACCAATGCCGACCTTCAGGCGCAGCTGCGCGGCGGCGAGCATGTCCCCGAAGGCACCTGGCTGGTAGCCGACCGGCAGGACGCTGGGCGGGGACGCCAGGGGCGGACCTGGTTCGATGGCTTGGGCAACTTCATGGGCTCAACCGTGGTCCATCGTCAGCCCAGCGATCCTGCGGCTTCCAGTCTGGCGCTGCTGGTCGGGTTGGCCTTGTACGAGGTGATCACGCCCTTGCTATCGCCGCCCCACCGGGCCGAACTCAAGTGGCCCAACGATGTTCTGATCGGCGGCGCCAAGCTCGCCGGGATCCTGCTTGAGGGGGAGGGGTCTGCCGTGGTGGTCGGGATCGGCGTCAACCTTGCGGCCGCGCCCGAGCTTAAGGATTGCCGCGCTGTCGCGATGGCCGCGTTCGGACCGGCGCCCGATCGCGATACTTTCGCTACTGCGCTCGCCCGCCAGTTCGTTATCGAGCTGGAGCGCTGGCGCAACTTCGGGATCGAACCAATCGTGCGTCGCTGGCTTGCCGCGGGACATGCCGCAGGAACCGCGCTACGGGTTGGCGAACCGGGTGAGGAGCCGCTTTCCGGCAGCTTCTCCGGGCTCAGTGCCGATGGCGCCTTGCAACTGACGTTGGCGGACGGCACCACCCGGACAATTCACGCCGGTGAGGTTCGCCTTGCCGGGCACGCTTGAGGATAGGGCCATGCTGCTCGCGATCGACAACGGCAACACCAATGTGAAATTCGCGCTGGTCGATGCCGCCGGCGTGATCGTGCAGCGCTGGCGGATCGCCACCGATGCCAAGCGTACCGCCGATGAATATGCGGTCTGGCTCAACCAGTTGCTGCTGATGGAAGGCCACTCGCGCGCCGATATCGAAGCCGTGGTGATCGCCTCGGTGGTGCCGCGCGCGCTGCATAATTTGCAGGAACTGGCGAGCAAGTATTTTGGCACCCAAGCGCTGATCGGCGGACGCTCTCCGGTCGAATGGGGCATCGCGCTCAAGGTCGATGAGCCGCGCGCGCGCGGCGCCGACCGCGCGGTCAACGCGATCGCTGCGCAGGCGCTCGAAGGCGGCGACAAGATCGTAATCAGCCTTGGCACGGCGACAACTTTCGATCACATCGGCGCCGACGGCGCTTATCTTGGTGGTTCGATCGCCACTGGGGTCTCGCTCTCGCTCGATGCGCTGTACAACGCTGCGGCGATGCTGCCGCGCATCGCGATCGAACCGCCGCCCGGCACCAGCGTGATTGGCCGCGATACTGTCAGCCAGATGCAGATCGGGATCTACTGGGGCTATGTCGGGATGATCGAGGGGATGATCGCGCGGATGAAGGCAGAGATCGGCCGCCCGGCCAGGGTCATCGCCACCGGCGGCCTGGCTCCGCTCTTCCAGAGCAACGCCGACCTGTTTGACCGGGTCGAACCCGACCTCACCCTGAAGGGAATTGCCTTGCTTTACGCCAACCGGACCGAAACCTCGTGAAGCCGGGCAAGGAACTGCTGTTCTGCGCGCTTGGCGGCTCGGGCGAGATTGGCATGAACGTCAATCTCTATGGCTGCGAAGGCAAGTGGTTGATGGTCGATCTGGGGATGACCTTCGGTGCCAACGAATATCCTGGAACCGAGCTGGTCTTCGCCGACCTGGAGTTCATCGAGGAGCGCAAAGCCGACCTGATCGGGATCGTCCTGACCCACGCCCACGAAGATCACATCGGCGCGGTGCCCTATTTCGCCAAGGAACTGGGAGTGCCGCTCTATGCCACCCCGTTCACCGCCCGGCTGATTACCGAGAAGCTGGTTGAGGCAGGCATCGCCAGCGAGATCGAACTCAACGTGATCGACCACCTCGATCGCTTCGAACTCGGCCCGTTCGGGATCCGCTATGTCCCGCTGGCCCATTCGATCGCCGAGGGCAATGCGCTGCTGATCGACACTCCGCACGGTAACATCTTCCACACCGGCGACTGGAAGCTCGACGACGAGCCGCTGGTCGGCGTCCCGGCCACTGCTGGCGAGCTAACCGCGATCGGCGATGACGGTGTCCTGGCTCTGGTCTGCGATTCGACCAACGTGTTCAATCCCAAGGCTTCGGGATCGGAAGGCATGGTACGTGCCGCCTTGCTGGAAGAGGTCAAACGCCACCACGGCAAGCGCGTGGTCGTCACAACTTTCGCTTCGAACGTCGCGCGGCTGCAAACGCTGGGCGAAGTTGCAAAGGCCACCAACCGCAAGCTGTGCATTGCCGGGCGCTCGCTCGACCGGATCGTGCGGGTGGCGCAGGCTAGCGGCTATCTAAAGGACCTGCCCAAAACAGTCGATATGGACTCGGCGATGGGCCTGCCGCGCGGCGAAGTGCTGATTCTGGCCACCGGCGGGCAGGGCGAACCCCGCGCCGCGCTCGCCCGGATTGCCGAGGATACCCACCCGATTGCGCTCGAAGCAGGCGATGTGGTGCTGTTCTCCAGCCGTCAGATCCCGGGTAACGAAGTTCCGATCGGCCGCATCCAGAACCGCCTGGCCGGGCGCAGCATCACCATTGTCACCGACCGGCAAAGCGACATCCACGTTTCAGGTCACCCCGGACGCCCAGAGCTCGAAGCGCTCTATGGCTGGATTCGTCCCGAAATCCTGGTCCCGGTTCACGGTGAAATTCGCCACATGAAAGAACAGGTCCGGGTCGGCAAGGCTGCGGGCATCGGCAAATGCGTGTTCCAGGAAAACGGCGATCTGGTCCGCCTCGCCCCCGGCAAGCCCGGCAAGATCGCGGAGGTACGGGCCGGGCGCCTGATCCTCGATGGTGATCTGATCACCCCGGCAGACGGTGAGGCGATCGTCATGCGGCGGCGACTGGCCGCCAATGGCCTGGTGATCGTGGTCCTCGATGGCAAGGGCCGCGCCCATGTCGAGGCGATCGGCTTGCCGCTCGACGAAGACATGGCCGAATTCCTTGCTGAAGCACGCGAGGACGTGGCCGCCGCGCTCGCCAAGCTCAAAGGTGGACAGCGTCATGATCGCGAGGTCATCGTCGAGGCCGCGCGCCTCGCTGCGCGCCGTGCCGCCAAGCGCTGGACCGGCAAGAAGCCGCAGGTCCAGGTCATCTTGCCGGAGCATTGAGAGCGATGAAGATCACCTCTATCATCGCGATCTACGCATTGTTTTGGGTGATGAGCGCGTTCATGTGCCTGCCTTTCGGGGTCAAGACTCATGACGAGGCGGGAATTCCAAAGGTGCCGGGCCAGGCCGATAGCGCGCCTGCGCATTTCGATCCCAAGCAGGTTGCCAAGCGCGCCACCGTCGTTTCAGCGGCATTGTTCGGGCTGTATTACCTCAATTACGTCAATGGCTGGATTGGCATCGAGCAGCTCGATATCGGACCGCTGATCGGCCTCTAACCGCGCAGCCGTTCGATCGATTGGGCCAGCGCTACGTATAGCTTGCCCATGTCTGACGAGAGGATGGTCACTCCCAGGGCATGACCATCGCGGGTTGAGAGCAGCTGGCGCAACATCGCCTCGAAATCGTGCACATAGCGGCTGACATGATCGCGGAAGGTGCGGTCGTTTTCATAGAGCTGAAACACCGCCTTGGCTTGCGGAGTATCGAGCAGCTTGACCGCCCGGCGGGTGAAGATGCCGCGATCGCCCTTCAGGTATTGGGCCCAGGCGGTATCGGCAACATCCACGTCCATCGCCTTGGCAATGTCGATCGCATTGGAATTGAGCGACTCGGTGATCAGCGCAACTCGGCGCGAAAAGTCGTTGTCGATTTGCTCTTCAGCGCGGGTGCGGGCGTGAGCGACGCGGCGCTCAAGATGTCCGGTGAGTTCGCTGACCTTGGCCAGCTGGTCGCGCAGCTGGATCGCGGCATCGCGGCTGACCGCGGCGGCTTGGGCGGCGGCTTCCTCAAGCTTACCGGAAACCTCGGCGGCGCGCGCACGCATCGCCTGGTCGATGGCCGCGCCGCTTTCTTCGCCGATCCGTGCAGCGAGAGCGGAAATCGAGGCGGCGCTCATCGCTTCGATCCCGCCGACCGCGTCGCGGGCAGAGGAATTGAGTTCCTCGATCGATTTGCGGAGCTGGTCCTGCGCGGTTTCGGCCAGCACCAGACTTTCGCTGCGCACCGCCTCAAGCGAGGCTTGCATTGCCGCGAGATCACTGCGGCTCGTCCCGGCCTTTTCGCCGATTGCGCCATGCAACGCCTCAACCTTTGTCAGCATCTCGGCGAGATCTTCGCCGGCCCGCGCGGCATGACCGCCCAATGCAGCGCCGCTGGCCTCTGCTTCACCAACGCGGTCGCGCAAAGCCTCAATCTGGCCAGCAATTCCGGCCAGGCGGGCCTCGCTCACTTCCATCGCCGCCGGCAAGTTGACCGTGGAATGCTCGACGCTGGCCTGAATCAGCTCAAGCAGGCGCACCGATCCGTCGGTCAGTGAGGCAATCGCCGCATCGGTTCCGCCCAGGGCCTCACGGCTTGCGCTCAGCTTCTCGCCCAGGACCGCGAGGCTCGCGGTCAGACTGCGTTCGGCGTCGTCACCGTAAGTCGAAACCTCGGCGATCTTCGCGGTGAAGTTAGCGAGCCGGTTGGAAATCGCTTCGCCCTGGCTGACCAGACTGGCGGCATGGCTATGCTCGGCTGCGCGGCGTTCGATCAGCTGGGCGTCAAGCGCAGCCATCTGTTCGGTCAGGCGTTCGACGAAGCGGGCGTGGCTGGCATCGAATTCGCCTCGGCGTCGTTCCAGCGCGACACCGAACAGGCGGTCACGTTCGCCCATCCGCTCATCGACGTCCTTGGCTTCCTCAGCCAGCGCGAGCAGTCGCTTGCGCGCCGAATCCATCGCTTGCTCGTCAATCTCGCCGACCTGATGGATCGCCTTTCTGAGATCTTCCTCAAGGCGGGCAATCGAGGCTTTCCACGAATCGAGCGCTCGTTCCTCAGCCTCGCGGACATTGCGTCCCAACAGTGCGCTTTCATCGCGCACCGCAGCAAGGCGGGCGCGGAGCGAGGTCAGGACTTCGGCTTCCTGACCGTCCAACTGCGAGCGGGCGCCTTCCAGTTCGTCGGTCAGCGCCGTGGCGCGGCTGCGGATCGCCGCCAGCGCTTCGACCTCGTGGCTTTCCAATTGGGTGCGGAACTCGGCGCTGCGTTCGGCCAGCGCTGCGAAACGATCGCGGGCAATTGCTTCAAGCGCCTCGGTCTGGCGAGTAAACTCACCGAGGGACTTGTCGACCGTGTCGCGCAGGACATGGACCTGACGCTCGCTAGCCTGACCGAATTCGTTGAGCCGGCTAAAGCCGCTGACCAGCTCTTCGATCTGGGCATGGGCGGTGCGACCTGCTGCTGCGATGTTGTTGGTGACGTCCTTGGCCGAGCTGGCAATCACCGGCAACTGGCCGCGCAGCTTCTCCATGTTGTCGAGCGCGGCGGTGCTGACATCGCCGATGGCGTCGATCCGCGAGCCGTTGTCCTGGATCAGTCCGGCCAGCTTGGTTGAGTGTTCGGACAGCCGATCGGTCGCCATCCGCCCCAGCGCGTCGAGATCGCGCGACTGCGCGGACAGGAATTCGCGGGCGAGGCTGAGTTCGCGGTTGATTGTGGTCAGGCGCAGTTCAAGCGCGGCGGATTCGGCCGACAAGGATCGCGCTGCTTCGGCAAAACGCAGCGTCTCGCGGCGGCTGTTGCGCATCGCCAAAAGCCACACCACCGCGACCAGCAGCACCGGCAGTGACCAGTCACGGATCCAGCCAAGCCATTGGTTCAGGCCGGCGCCGCCGCTCATCTCAGCCCGGTTGGCATAGATCAGCAGCGCGCTCCAGGTCAGGATCGCAGTGCCGGAAATTACCGCCGCAGCGATCGCAACCCACGGCCGGCGGATCGTCTGAGGCACCTCCTCATACCAGTCCTCAACCGCTTCGGCGGAAGCCTCGGCGGCAGTTTCAATGGCTTCAACGGCAGGCGCGGCCTCAGCCTCGCCCGCATCGACAGCGACGATGCGCGATCCCCTGGTCATGAGCGCAATTTACCACACTCGCCCGGACAATAAACCCCCGATTAACCAAATCGGCGTAGCGTTGGTTTCATGGCCTATGAAGTTGGAGCTCTGGACGCCACTCTTGCCGCTGCTGCGGGCGAGGATGCGATTCTTTTTTCTGAGCTACGCCAAGCCTTTATCGAAAGCCTTGATCGCCAGATCGATCTCTTGCGGCGCTCGCGCTGCGATGGCAACTGGCAGATGGCGGCGATGCGGATCAAAGGCCTGGCGGCGAGCTTTCACGCTGATGCCCTGATCGAACTGGCCGAAGAAGCGCTGGACGGCGCGCCGGGCGATCCCGCCGTGGTTCGCCAGATCCAGACCTTTCGCGACGACTTCGCCGCGATCTGATCCCGATTGCTGGTGCTTGGCACCGCCGCTCTGCTGGGCTAGGCATCATTGCCCATCCTGACAAGCGCGGAGAAAAACGCTGCGGGTCGCCTTGTTATCCATGCTCGAACCTGCCGCAGCCGCCACCACCCGGCCGCGTGCCTTTCTGCGCATCGGCGGGATGACCGTGGCTCGTCAGCAGCTTTCCCTGGTGCTGGCACTGGGTTGCGAGCGGGTGGTGTGCATCGCCCAGGGCCTGTCCCCCGAATTGATCGAACTTCAGCACGTTGCCGAGGCAGCGAAAGTGCAGTTTCACGTCATTCCCGGCGCTCGTCCGCTTGCCGGCCTGGTCACGGCTACCGACGAACTGATCGGACTTGCCGACGGCCTGTTTGCCTCGACCGACGAAGCCGCCGAACTGCTCGAAAAAGGCCAGGCGGTGCTGGTCCAACCGATCGAGCCGGGGCTGGCCGCCGGGTTCGAGCGGATCGACCAGAACCTGGCAGCTGCCGGAGCGCTGCGCCTGCCCGGACGACTGGTTGAGCGGATCGCCGACCTGCCTGCGGATTGCGACGCGCTATCGGCGCTGCAGCGAATTGCCTTGCAGGCAGGCGTGCGGCAAAGCCCGATCCCCGCATTGGGGCAAAGCGGTCTGTTCTGGACTCTGGTTCGCAACGAGGATGAAGCCCATGCGCTCGAACCGCAATGGGTCCGGCAGCGGACCAGCGATGGCGTGCCGCTCGGCCCGACGCGCTGGCTGGCGCGGATCGCTGTCCGGGGGCTGGGGCCGGCGCTGCTTCACGCGGGCAGCACCCCATTCACTCTGGTCCTCGCCGCGGCGGCGGTTGCCCTGATGGCGCTGGGTGCCGGCTGGTTCGCTTTTGCACCGCTGGGATTGGCATTCTGCGCGCTGGGCTGGGTGCTGCGCGAAAGCGCGGTCCTGCTCGCCCGGATCGACAGCGATCTGGTTCGCGCGCATCGCGGGCTGGACAGCCGCGCGGCCTATGGTTGGTTGAGCGACGGGATCATCATCACCTTGGCAGGGTGGGGCAGTACGCTCGAGTCCGTGCAGCCCGCACTCGACCGGTTTTTCCCGGTGCTGATGCTGGTCGCCTTGCTGCGGATCCTGCCGCGCGGTCTGGGGCCGCGCGCTGGAGCCTGGCTGGAGGACCGCGCGCTGCTGGCGCTGGGCCTGGCTGGAGCAATTGTTGCGGGCCTGGGCAGCGAGGCCATACATCTCGCCGCAATTGCCGCAGCATTGGCCGGGATCGTGCTACCAGCCCTCGCATCGCGGCTAACGCGACTTTAACCAAGTAAGGCTATGGCTGGGGCCATGATCGATATACTAGTTCAGGCCAGTTCCGGCGCCGGGGTCGAAACAGTCCTGCGTGACGAGCTTGCGCATGGCGACGCTTTGATCGGCACGATTGCGCCGATCCTGCGCCATCTGCTGGCCAACGATGAACATTCGGTGTTCAGCGACGAGATCATTGCCCGGGTTCGCGGGATGATGGAGCACGTCGCCAGCCAATTGCTCGACGCAGCGGCTGAAGCTGCCGGCGGGGGCGAAGAGCGGAGCCATCCGCAGGCCGTGATCGAAGCGCTCAAGGATGGGTTTGTTGCCCATCCGGGGTTCCTCGCCCACTTGCACGGACTGGCGCTCGAATGGCACTTGACTGAGCGACTTCATGCCCGGCTGGCACTCGATCCGGTGCTTTCGCCGCTGCTCCAGGCTTTGATCGCTTCGACTGAAGCCTCGGTCGCGACCAACGGTATGGCGCTATTGGCGGCACAGGCGCGATTTGTTCAGACGCAGCGGCGCATGCAACTTCCGCTCAACGAGCTTCCCGGCGATCTGCTGCATGCCGCCCTGCTCGGGCTGCGCAGCCAGGCTGGCGAAGCGGAAGCGCCCCAGTTGCACGCCGCTGAGGCCGAACGCGCGGTTCGCGCGCGCTATGACGAAAGCCGCAGCCGGCTTGGCCTGATCGCCCGGATCGTCACCGCTATGGGTGGCGGCGCCGGAGCAGCGCTTTCCGTGACCCATGCCGGGGTGGCGATCTTCGCCTCAGCGCTGGCGCTGGCTTCTGGGCAAGACCGCGACATGGCCGTGCTGGCAACCAACGAAGGGCAAGTGGTCCGCCTGGCGCTGGCCTTGCGGGCTTCGGGCCTCAAACCTGAGCTGGTCGAGGAACAGTTCCTCTCGCTCCACCCCAATGTGGCACTGCCCGAAGGCCTTGACCAGATCGGGCCCGACCGCGCTGCGGCGCTGCTGGCGCAATCCGCCGCCTATCCGGGCGGTTAAGGCAGGTGGCCGACGAGGGCACAGTGCTGGCGCGGGCGAGCTGCGATTGCAACGGCCGGTTGTTGAGCGCCGACGAGCCGCTGGCCGGACTGCAATTGCGCTGCGGCGGTGAAATCCCCGGAATCATCGCCATCCCGGCCTTGCTCGAGCTTGCTATCAAGGCCCGTACCTTCAACCTGAAGCTAGCCCGCTCGATCCGCGCCGGCGATGGCGAGGAAGCGGTGACCGCCTGGGTTGAAATCGAACCGCACCCTGACGGGACTGCGGCGATCGCCCTGACCGGATGGCAGGCCCGCCCGGCTCCTGCCGAAGATCCCGCTGAAGTCGCCGCTCACCGTGCGGCAATCGACCGTGCGCTGGCCGAACTGACCGCGCGGCTCGATAGCCAGCAATGCCTGCTGGCGGTTGAGAGCAACGCGCCCGACCTTGCCGATCTTGCTGCGGCGATGCGCGCTGGATTGGGCCAGCCCTGGACCGATTTTGTGGTCTTGGAGGGCAGCAGCCACCGCCAGCCGATGCACTGGCGCCTGCTCGATGGTGCGGCGCTCAAGTTCGCCGGTTCGGCTCGCAATTGGCGGGCGAGCCTGTTGCCGCAGGAGGGGCCGGGCAAAGAACCCGTCGGCTTCGACCTTTGCCTGACGGCCGATGCGCCTTTGCCTGAACTCAGCCCTGTGGAACCCGTCGCGCCGGCGCCCGAAAGCCAGGTCATGCCCAGCAACGGCCCCGGTCTGGTTGGCCGCGACATCGCCCCGGTGCTGCGCCAGCCGATCGCGCGGATCATTGCCAATGCCGAAACGATCCGCACCCGTATGGCCGGTCCGCTGGCCGAGGAATACAGCCAGTATGCCGCCGATATCGCCTTGGCGGGGCAGCATCTTCTGGCGCTGGTTGAGGACCTGGCTGACCTGGAAGTGGTCGAGGCAGAGGAGTTCAACACCGCACCCGATCGCATTGACCTCGCCGACGTGGCCCGCCGCGCCGCCGGGATTCTGGCTGTACGTGCCCAGGAACGGGGGATCGCAATCGATCCGCCGAAGCTGGGTGAGCACTTGCCGGCAATTGCCGAATTTCGCCGGGTGCTGCAGATCCTGCTCAACCTGGTCGGCAATGCGATCCGCTATGCGCCTGACAAGTCAGAGGTGTGGATCCGGCTGGAGGATGCCGGTTCGCGCGCCCGGCTGATTGTCGCCGATCAGGGTCCCGGCCTCAGCGCCGAGCAGCAGGCCCGGGTGTTCGAGAAGTTTGAACGGCTTGGCCGCAGCAGTGAAGACGGGGGTTCAGGACTCGGGCTCTACATTTCGCGGCGTCTCGCTCGCGCCATGGGCGGCGAACTCACAGTCGAAAGCGCGCCCGGTCAGGGCGCGCGCTTCATCCTCGATGTACCAGCAGACCTGCTGGCCGCCGCGCCCAATACCCCGCGCCGCGATTGATCAGCGCGCGGTGAGCGGAACGTAATCGCGCTGGTCCGGACCGGTGTAGAGCTGGCGTGGACGGCCGATCTTCTGCCCCGGATCACTGATCATCTCGTTCCACTGCGCGACCCATCCGACCGTGCGGGCGAGGGCAAACAGCGCAGTAAACATGGTGGTCGGAAAGCCGATCGCCGAGAGGATCACGCCCGAATAGAAATCGACGTTGGGGAACAGCTTCTTCTCGATGAAGTAGGGATCGTTCAGCGCCATTTCCTCGAGCTGAAGCGCGACTTCGAATACCGGATCATTGATCCCCAGCGAACTTAGCACGTCGCGGACCATGCCCTGGATCACGGTCGCCCGTGGATCGTAGTTCTTGTAAACGCGGTGGCCGAAGCCCATCAGACGGAACGGATCGTTCTTGTCCTTGGCGCGTTCGATGTAGTGCGGAATCTTGTCGGGCGTACCGATCTCGCGCAACATGTTGAGCGCGGCCTCGTTGGCCCCGCCGTGCGCCGGCCCCCACAGGCAAGCGATCCCTGCGGCGATGCAGGCAAAGGGATTGGCACCCGAAGAGCCGGCCAGCCGCACCGTGCTGGTCGAGGCGTTCTGTTCGTGATCGGCATGGACGATGAAGATCTGGTCCAGTGCCTTCTCGACGATCGGGTTGACCACATAGGGTTCTGCCGGAACCCCGAAAGTCATCCGCAGGAAGTTGCCGGTGTAGGACAGGGAGTTGTCCGGGTACACGAACGGCTGGCCGACCGAATACTTGTAGGCCATCGCCGCGATCGTCGGCATCTTGGCGATCAGCCGGTGCGAAGAGATCTTGCGGTGGAGCGGATCGGAGATGTCGGTGCTGTCATGATAGAACGCCGACAGCGCACCGACCACACCGCACATGATCGCCATCGGGTGGGCATCGCGGCGGAACCCCCGGTAAAAGGTCGCCAGCTGCTCGTGGAGCATGGTGTGGCGAATGATCGTGCGGTTGAAGGTCGCAAGCTCGTCCGAGCCCGGCAATTCGCCGTTGAGCAGCAGGTAACAGACTTCCATGAAGCTCGAATGCTCGGCCAGCTGGCCGATCGGATAGCCGCGGTGGAGCAAGATGCCTTCGTCGCCGTCGATATAGGTCAGCGCGCTTTCGCAGCTGGCGGTGCTGGTGAAGCCAGGATCGAAGGTGAACATGCCAGTCTGGGCATAGAGCTTGCGGATATCGATCACCTCCGGGCCAACGCTGCCCGAAAGCACCGGAAACTCGTGGTTCGACCCTTCATGGCCGAGTGCTACCGTCTTGCCCACTTTGCCTTACTCCTCAAACCTGCTGCGCGTCGGCGGGCTGAGCCTGGGCGGCAATTCGCGCCAGGCTTTCGTCTCGCCCGAGCAGAATCAGCACATCGAATATACCTGGGGAGGTCGTCTGTCCGGTTAGCGCTGCCCTAAGGGGTTGTGCAAGTTTGCCAAGCCCCAATTGCAGCTCTTCAGCCATCGCCTTGAGGCCGGCTTCGAGCGTTTCGGCGGACCAGTCATTGACCGCGCCGAACCGGCGCTGGATCGCATCGAGCAAATCGCGCGCTTCCGCGGTGAGCAGCGCAGCGGCCTTGTCGTCGAGTACCAGCGGGCGCGCAGCGAACAGAAACGCGGCGCCTGCAGCCAGTTCGTTAAGATCCTTGGCGCGGACCTTGAGAAACGGCATGGCGCGGACGAGCAGCGCAAGATCGATCGGACCGGACAGCCGCAGAGCTACAAGGTCTGCCAGCCGTGCACCGTCGGCTTCGCGCAAATAATGCCCGTTGAGATTGAGCAGTTTGGCAAGATCGAAGCGGGACGGACCTTTGCCGACATGTGCGATATCGAACCACGCGATCGCCTGGTCACGATCGATGATTTCGTCGTCGCCATGGCCCCAGCCCAGTCGCAGCAGGTAGTTGAACAATGCCTCGGGCAGGATGCCCATCTCATCGCGGTAGCTGTCGACCCCCAGCGCGCCGTGGCGCTTCGACAGCTTGGCCCCGTCGGCGCCGTGGATCAGCGGGACGTGGGCATAGATCGGGTCGTGCCAGCCGCCCTCGACCTGATGCATCCCGCGGATGATCAGCAGCTGGCGGAAGGCGTTGTTGATGTGATCGTCACCGCGGATCACGTGGGTTACGCCCATGTCGTGATCGTCGACCACTACGGCCAGCATATAGGTTGGGGTGCCGTCGGAGCGGAGCAGGATAAAGTCATCAAGCTCGGCATTGGCGACTGTGATCGGGCCCTGGACCTGATCGTCGATCGTGGTCTCACCTTCGCGCGGCGCCTTGATCCGGACCACGTGCGGCTGGCCCGCAGGCCAGGTCGCGGGATCGGCATCGCGCCATTCGCTGTCGATCCGGAAGGTCCGGCGTTCGGCCTGGGCTGCTTCGCGCCGCGCTGCCAGTTCTTCCTGGGTCAGATAGCAGCGATAGGCGAAGCCGCCGTCGAGCAGCTTGCGCGCCACTTCGGCGTGACGATCAGAGCGGGCGAACTGGAAGGTGGCGGGCTCGTCACCCATCAGGCCTAGCCATTCAAGGCCATCGAAGATCGCAGCAATTGCCGGCTCGGTTGAACGGGCGCGGTCGGTATCCTCGATCCGCAGCAGATACTTGCCGCCGTGGTGGCGGGCGAACAGCCAGTTGAACAGGGCGGTACGGGCGCCGCCGATGTGCAGGAACCCGGTGGGCGAGGGGGCAAAGCGCGTGACGACACTGCGGCCGCTCGCCGCTGCTCCGCCGCTTGCACGCGCACTTGCCATCACCGCTGCGTTCCTGTCTCTTGCCAGCTATGGCCACCAGCGCCTCTCCAGACGTGCCGATGGGCAATGATGCGCCAAATCGCGCTGCACTGCAACATGCCCATTGGCGCAAGCGCTTGTCCTTGTCCAGAGGCCTCGCCAAGGTCGAGCAATTCCTTGAGATCGCGGCTTTCGACCGCGCCCCGTGGCTGGTGGTGGCCTGGGCCGGCGGCATCGCCGCGTGGTTCGCGCTCGCCAATCCCTGGCAATGGCTGGCCGTAATCGCGCTGGGCCTGGCGCTCGGCCTGGGCAGCCTGGCGCTGTTCTCACCCGAGGGGCGCTTTCCCTATCTGCGGCAGGCGCTTGCGCTGGCTGCGCTGGCCATGGCCGGGGGCTGTGCGCTGGTCTGGGCCAAGTCGGAACTGATCGGGGCAGCGCCGATCGCCCGAACCACAGTGGCGATGATCGAAGGCCGCCTGCTCGAGCGGAAGGAGCAGCCCGCCGAGCACCGCGTCCGGCTGCTGCTGGCGACCCGCGAGGCCAGCACCGGGCGGGCGATCCGGGTGCGGCTCAACCTCGATCTCGACGAAGATCGCGCGGAAATCAGCGAGGGCACGCTGCTGCGGCTGCGGGCAAGGCTGGTGCCACCGGCGCCGCCGATGCTGCCGGGCGGCTACGACTTTGCCCGCAGTGCCTGGTTCTCTGGCATTTCGGCTACCGGGGGCGTGCTCGGCAAGGTCGAAGTGCTGGCGCCGGGCGGGGAGGGCGGACTGCTCGCGCGGACCCAGCGCAGCCTGGCGCACCACGTTCGCGCCAGTCTGTCCGGTTCGCCCGGAACCATCGCGGCAGCGCTGGCAAGCGGTGACCGCGGGGCGATTGCCGAGGCTGATGAAGAGGCGATGCGCGATGCGGGCCTAACGCACTTGCTCTCGATCAGCGGGCTCCACGTCAGCGCGGTGATCGCGGCGGCCTATGTGCTGGCACTGCGGCTGCTTGGGCTGATCCCCTGGTTGGCGCTGCGGGTACGGTTGCCGCTGCTGGCAGCGGCAAGCGGGGCGCTGACCGGGATTGCCTATACATTGCTGACCGGAGCCGAGGTGCCCACGATCCGCTCATGCGTCGGTGCGGTGCTGGTACTCGCAGCGCTGGCGCTGGGCCGCGAGGCGCTGTCAATGCGGATGGTCGCGGTCGCGGCTTTCGCGGTGCTGTTGTTGTGGCCCGAGGCGCTGGTTGGGCCAAGTTTCCAGATGAGCTTTGCAGCGGTAATCGCGATCGTCGCGCTGCATGGTGCGGGACCGCTCAGAGCGTTTCATGCTCCGGCCGAACGGCCCTGGTGGGAGCGGGGCCTGCGCGGACTGGCGATGCTGCTGCTGACCGGGGTGGTGATCGAAGCGGCGCTGATGCCGATCGGGCTGTTCCACTTCCACCGTGCCGGGGTTTACGGGGCGCTTGCCAATGTCGTAGCGATCCCGCTGACCACTTTCGTCTCGATGCCGTTGAT
>JANOGS010000273.1:0-5519 GCA_031414115.1 Novosphingobium sp.
TGAGACCATGGGCGAAGTGGCGAACGACTTTACGAGCGGAAATTTCGACAAGAGACTTCCGATTCCGAATTTAGGACGGGTGGCTCTAGAAGAGCTTAACACTTGGATTTTGGCGCACATTCTTCATCCGTCAGCGGAGCAGGGATTGCACGAACTGCGTAAACTCGAAGGCATTCGACTCAATGAAAACCTCGCAAAAACAAGGCAAAAGATTGCCGCGCTTCAATTGATCGAACACCGCATTCTGGCCAAACTGAACGCAATCGAGTCGACTTACAGGTAGGTAATTCGCTGAACCAACCCCAACCGTCGGCAATGCCTGATCGCTATTTATCGCGATCATGCCCGATATGAGCTTCCAAACACATGGAGGCCATATGTCGAATACAATCTATCAAAAAGGGCGAGATGCATTCATGGTCCTCGACCCTCGAAAGTGTCCTTACATTGACTCTGCAAGTCGGCAGGCTTGGTTTAAGGGGTACGAGGACGCAAAGGCTGAGTTCGAGTTGGACGGATTTCGGTGACGCACAATTACGGGGACACAATTCCGGCGACACAACAATTCCGGAGACACTACAATTCCGGGTACAATTCCGGGGACACTATACTAAATAGAGCGACTCACGGTGGCGCCTGCAACAACCCCCAATCCCGACTCTTTCGCCCTTGCATCCACCCATCAATCCGGCAACCCTGCTCCCCATGCCCAAGGTCTTCAGCTGGAACAGTTTCCGCTTTCATTTCTACTCGGAAGAAGGCGATCCGCGTGAGCCGGTGCATATCCATGTCCGCAAGGGCCGGGACAACGCGAAGTTTTGGCTTCGTCCGGACGTCGTTCTGGCGTATAATCGCGGCTTCGCACCGCATGTGCTGACCCAGCTCTTTGCAGTTGTCGAACAGAACCGCGAGCTTATCGAAAGCATCTGGAATGACCATTTCGACTGATCCGCAAGCCACTTCGCCCGAGCCACTCGCTGTTCGTTTCGACGAGCACAGCTTCTGGGTCGATCTCGCAGATGGCCGCACGCTGGGCATTCCCCTCGCATGGTTCCCCCGCCTGCTGCATGGTTCGCCCGAAGCGCGCGCCAAGGTGGAGCTCAGCCGGGTGGGCCTCCATTGGGACGAACTCGATGAAGACATTTCGGTCGCAGGCCTGATCGCCGGCCGGGGTGACCAGACGCGGGTTCGCAAAGCGGCTGCCTGAGCTGGTCTGGGATTCGGGATTGTTGTTACTGAGCACTCATTTCACAACCACCGCTCAAAATCACTCGCCACGTGCAGCACGCGGACGATCTCGATCTGCTCCTTCAAAACCAGATAGAACACCGCATGCCGCCCGCTGTTCAGCCGGCGCAGGCCGGCGCGGCCTTCGACTTCGGGAAAGCGCAGCGGGAACGCGCGCAGGGATTTGATGTCGCTGCGCAGCGTTGCCGAGTAGAGCGCGGCCTGCTCCTCATCCCAGCGTGCGCGGGTTTCTCTTGCCACCCGGCGCATGTCGACCGAGGCGGCGGCGCGGAATTTGAGGGCAATCACTTCTTTCCAAATTCGTCGTCGTACCAGCGGTCGATATCGAAGCTCTCGTCGATCGGGCTGGCCAGCCCCTCGTCGATCGCTGCGAGCAGCTTCGATTTGAACACCGCGCGCTCTTCGTGCAGCCGCAGGGCATCGCGGATCACTTCGCTGGTCGAGTCGAATTCACCAGCCGCGACTTGCGCCCGCGTATAGTCTATCCAGCGTTCGCCGAGCGCAATTGAAGTGTTT
Organism: Novosphingobium sp.; assembly: GCA_031414115.1. GTDB lineage: Bacteria > Pseudomonadota > Alphaproteobacteria > Sphingomonadales > Sphingomonadaceae > Novosphingobium. The sequence continues at coordinate 1,765 of JANOGS010000273.1, forward strand.
TTCTTGGTCATGACCCGGCGTTACCAAATTTTGGTAATTGTCGCAAGAGGCCCCGAGCTTTTGCCCGCCTGCGACCTCGGCTAGTCTGCGATTCTTCCGACCGATTCGAAAGGGCAATGCGATGATCGAGAGCGAACCGGCGCCGCGCCGCGAATGGTCACCGGGCGTCCGGCTGCTGTTTGTCGCGCTGGTCGGTCTGGTGCTGATCGTCCCGCTGCTGATGGTCTATGCCCTGGTTTATGACCGCCAGAACCAGGCGCGCACTGCGCAGAACGAGATCAACGCCGGCTGGGGCGGGCCGCAAGTGGTCGCAGGCCCGGTGCTAGTGGTGCCGTTCCGCATCACCCGGACCCAGAAGGAGGAAGTGAACGGCAAGGTCAACAGCCGCGTGGTCGAGGTTGAAAAACTGCTCTACATTTCACCGGTCGCCAATGCAGTGACCACCGAGATCGTTCCGCAAGAGCGCCGCAAGTCGATCTACAGCTCGGTGATCTATGAGGCCAAGGTGGCCGGCAAGGCTAGCTTTGCTTTGCCGGACGACCTGCCGCGCTTCGGGGTCACGCGCGAGCGGCTGATGTGGGACCGGGCGGAACTGCGGATGGGCGCCTCGGACGCGCGCGGACTGACCGCCGGGGCAACGCTCAACGCAGCCGGCCAGCCGCTGGCGTTGCAACCAGGCAAGGGCCCGGCGGCAAGCGGGGGGCAAGGCTTCTTCGCCTTCCTCGCCTGGAATGGCACCGGTACGCTCGCGGTCGACTACAGCTTCGGCCTGCGCGGCAGCCGCTCGCTCAGCCTGGTGCCGCGCGGCGGGCGGACCGAGTGGGCGGTCAAGTCGCCCTGGGCCTCGCCCAGCTTCGGCGGCGCCTTCCTGCCCGACCGGCGCGAGGTCAAGGACAGCGGCTTCACCGCCAGCTACACCGTCGACAAGCTGGCGCTGGGCATGGCCCCGGTGGCGATGGAGGATCCGGGCTTTCCCCAGATCGACGATGGCGATGGCAATACGGCCTATGCCGCGCGCGAAATGGCCGCCGATGGCTCGGCCGGCAGCTTGGCCTCGGGCGGAGCCGAGGAAGTGGTTGGCAGTCCTGCCCGCGCAGTCACCGTCGGGCTGGTCGAACCGGTCGATCTCTATTCCAAGGTCGATCGCGCGGTGAAGTACGGGTTCCTGTTCATCGGCTTCACTTTCCTCGCCTATTTCCTGTTCGATGTGGTCGCCGGCGCGCGGGTGGCGGCGGCGGAATATCTGCTTACGGGCGCAGGACTGGTGCTGTTCTTCGTGCTGCTGCTGGCCTTTGCCGAAGTGATCGGCTTCACCCCGGCCTATCTGGTCGCCAGCGCAGCGATCATCGGGCTGCTGACGGCCTATGGCGCGGCGGTGCTCAAAAGCTGGAAGCGGGCGCAGTTCATGGGCGCGCTGCTGGTCGGGCTCTATGCGCTGTTGTTTGTGCTGCTCAATCTTGAGGCGTGGTCGTTGCTGATCGGTTCACTGCTGCTGTTCGCGGCGCTGGCCGGGGTGATGTACGCCACCCGCAATGTCGACTGGAGCGTGGCCCGCAAACGCGAGGCCTGAGCCGGAACACTCTGCCCCAAACACCTCGGCCCGCCCTTTCCCCAGCAGAGAGAGGGCGGGCCGGAGCAGGTACCCGCGATGAAAAGCGGGGGCGTCACAGCACGAAGTCGGCCCCGGTCAGCGCGGGGTTGTTGTCGAGGAAGATCACGAAGTCGGCCGCGAGGTTGCCGGTGGTGTTGCCGGATAGCGTCATCTGGCCGCCGACCATCCCGACCCGCAGCTGGCCCAGCCCGGTGAAATCGCTGGAACCGATGAAGGTGAAGGCCTGGTTGCCTGCCAGCGAACCGTTGGCATCGATCGCGCTGAAATCGAACAGGTCGATGCCCGCCGCGAAATCGAGAATGTGATCCGGGTTGGCGACCGTGCTTTGCGAAGTCTGCTGGTAGAGGAAGGTATCCGCGCCCGCGCCGCCGCTGAGCGTGTCGCCGCCGGCTCCGCCCAGGATGGTATCGTTGCCGGCGCTGCCGATGATCGTGTCGTTGCCGGCACTGCCGTCGATCCGGGTGATCCCGGTCAGCGTGGTGGCCGAGAAGTCGAGCACATTGGCCGCGGTCGATCCCTTGATCGAAACGTTGGCAAAGCCATTGCTGGTGATTGCCTCGATCCCGGTGATCGATGTCAGCCCGATCACGGTGTTGTTGAAATTGGCCAGGATCGTATCGGTACCGCTGCCGCCGTCGACCGCATCGAAGCCCGAGCCGGCGCCGGTGACAAAGATCACATCGTTGCCGCCAGCGGTTGTGACGGTATCGTTGCCGCCGCCAGCGAAGATCGTGTCAGCGCCGCCCAGCGTGGTGATGGTGTCATTGCCGCCCCTGGCGTCAACCGTCCAGTTGTCGGCGGTCGCGGCGGTGAAGACATTGGCCAGGTTGTTGCCGGTATAGGTCTGGTTCTCGACCACGTTGGTGAGGTTGATGGTCAGGTTTTGGACATAGCTCTGCCCGCCGGCATCGGTCACCCGGACCGAGATGGTGTGGCTGGTGGCAGCTTCGAAGTCGAGCTGACTGCTGCTGGCAACCAGCACCGCGCCGGTGGTGGCGTTGAGGTAGAAACGGCCCCCGGCGCTGTCGAGCATGGTGTAGGTAAAGCCGGTGGTGTTATCGACGTCGGTGGTGATCAGGTTGCCGACCACCGTGTTGTTGGCACGGTTCTCAGGGATCGTGCTGTTGCTCAGCGCCAGCGCGGTGGGAGCATCGTTGACTGCGGTCAGAACAAAGCCCAGGCTGCCGGCGGCGCTGCCGCCGTTGCCGTCGTCAACCGTATAGGACAGCGTCACCGGCCCATTGGAGTTGGCGGTGGGATTGACCGTCCAGGTGCCGTTGCCGTTGTCGGTCACGCTGCCGTTGCTGCTGCTGACCCCGCTGACGACAAGCAGATCGCCATCGGCATCGCTGAACCCCTGCAGGAACTGCGCGGCATCGACCAGGTAAGCGGTATCCTCGGTCCCGGCGGCCAGCACCGCCTGCGCGCCGGTCAGCGCGGGGGCGTCGGCCACCGCCGCGATGAGGTAGGGCAGGGTCGCGGCAACGGTGCCGCCATTGCCGTCGATCACGTCGTAGGACAGGGTAACCGTGCCATTGACGTTCGGGGCGGTGGTGATCGTCCAGGTGCCATTGCCATTGTCGACCACCGAGCCGCTCGAGGAGGTAACATTGACGGCCGAGAGGACGTCGCCATCGACATCGCTGAAGCCGGTCAGCAAAGTCGCCTGGGTGACGGTGAAGGGCGTATCTTCGATCCCGCTTTCGTTGCTGCTCTGCGTCCCGGTCAGCGCCGGGGCATCGTTGACCGAAGTGATTGCGAAGCTGGCCAGGCCAATGTCGCTGAGGAAGGCGTTGACGCCGTAGTTCTGGCCGTTGTCTTCGACGGTATATTCAAAGCTGGCGGTGCCGTTGAAGTTGGCGGTGGCGGTGAAGATCACGTCGCTACCGACGATCTGGACGGTGCCGCCCACCGCGTTGGCGACCGAGAGAATGGTCAGCGTCTGGCTGGCTTCGTTGGGCGGACCGGCGAGATCGTTGCCCAGCAGGCTGGCGAAGCTGATGGTGACCGGTCCCGCATCCTCGTCGATGTTGATCAGGGTTTCATCGCCAACCAGCGGCGCGACGTTGAGCGAGATCTCGCCCGGCGAGCCGACGTTGCTGGCCTGGCCCAGCGCGGCGAAGGCGGCGTTGACGCCGACCAC
>JANOGS010000274.1:0-11399 GCA_031414115.1 Novosphingobium sp.
GGCTTAATCGTGCGATTAAAGCGCCCCAAGGAGAGTCGTTGATGGATGCCCAGACCACAACCCGGCCCGCTGCCACAACCCACGTCGATGTTTTGATCGTCGGTGCCGGTATTTCGGGCATCGGCTCGGCCTATCACCTGCAGAACCAGTGCCCGGGCAAGAGCTATGTCGTGCTTGAGATGAAGGACACTTTCGGCGGCACCTGGGAAACCCACAAGTATCCCGGCGTCCGCTCGGATTCGGACCTTTACACCTTCGGCTACCGGTTCAAACCGTGGATCGATGCGCCGATCGCCACTTCGGACAAGATCCTGCGCTATATGGGCGAGGTGATCGAGGATGCTGGGATCGCTCAACACATCCGCTATGGCCACCGCATCACCGGCTGCAACTGGGACAGCAAGACCAACCTGTGGACGGTTGAAGCGGTGCGCAAGGCCGATGGCGCCGCGGTCAGCTTCACCTGCAACTTCCTGTGGATGTGCCAAGGCTATTACGATCACGAGCACCCGCATATGCCTGACTGGCCCGGCATGGCCGATTATCAGGGCATGCTGGTTCATGCGATGCAGTGGGATCCCGCGACGGATTACACCGGCAAGCGTGTCGTCGTAATCGGTTCGGGCGCGACTTCAGCGACGGTCGTTCCTGCCATGGCTGAGCAAGCCGCGCATGTGACGCTGCTGCAGCGCCGGCCGATCTGGTACATTCCCAATCCGAACGAGAATGAGTTCGCCAACGCGCTGCGCGCTGGCGGGATTGAAGAAGAGACCATCCACCGCGTCGTCCGTACCAAGATCAACCATGAGTTCGAAACGCTCACCCAGCGCTGCCTGTCCGAACCCGATGCGGTGAAGGCCGAATTGCTCGCCGCCGCGCAGGAAATCCTCGGCCCCAGCTTTGACGAAGTCGCACCGCACATCACCCCGGACTACCGTCCCTGGCAACAGCGCGCGGCCTTCATCCCCGAAGGTGATCTCTTCACCGCGATCCGCGAGGGCAAGGCGGACATCGTTACCGACGAGATCGAATGCTTCACCCCAATCGGCATTCGCACCAAGTCCGGCCAGCACCTGGAAGCTGACATCGTGATCGCCGCGACGGGCTTCAACCTGTCGGTGATGGGAGGCATCCCCTTCGCGGTCGATGGCGCGCCGGTCGATTGGTCGCAGACGGTCAACTACCGCGGGATGTTGTTCACCGGGGTGCCCAACCTGGTTTGGGTGTTCGGTTATTTCCGGGCCAGCTGGACCCTGCGGGTCGATTTGCTCGGCGATTTCGTTTGCCGGCTGCTCAACCACATGGACCGTCGCGGCGCCGAGCGGGTCGATGTCGCGCTGCGCGAGGCTGACCGCGATATGGCGCTGCACCAGTGGATCGAGGAAGACAATTTCAACCCGACCTACCTGATGCGTGATCTCGACCGAATGCCACGTCGCGGCGACAAACCCGAATGGCGCCACAACCAGGATTACTGGCGCGAGAAGGAGCAGATCCCGGCGATTGACCTGGAGGGCAGCGAGTTCCTTTACGACGGGGTCCGCGCGGGGCAGAAACTTGCCGAACCGGCGTGAGGCGGTGAAGCGATGGGTTTGCCCGTGAGCGCAGCCGCCGGAATGGTCGCGGTAATCGGCGCCGGCGACCATATCGGCGCTGCGATCGTGCGCAAGTTCGCCGCCGAGGGCTTTGCCATCCACGCCGGGCGCCGCAATGGCGACAAGCTGGCGCCGCTGCTGGGCGGAGCAGTCACCGGCCGCTCGCTCGATGCCCGCGTGCCCGAAGATGTCGCCGCCTTTCTGGATGAGGCCGAGGCCATCGCCCCGCTCGCGCTGACGGTGTTCAACGTCGGCGCCAACGTCCAGTTCCCCTTGGCTGAAACCACCGACCGGGTGTTCCGCAAGGTCTGGGAAATGGCCTGCTTTGCCGGGTTCGTCTCGGTGCGTGAAGCAGCGCGGATCATGGTGCCGCGCGGGGCAGGCAAGATCTTCGTCACCGGGGCGACCGCTGGCCTGCGCGGCAATCCCGGCTATGCCGCCTTTGCTGCGGCCAAAGCCGGCCTGCGCGCGATGACCCAGTCGGCAGCGCGCGAGCTGTGGCCGCAGGGCATCCATGTCGCCCATCTGGTGATCGATGCCGGGGTCGATACCGCCTGGGTCCGCGCCCGGGTGACCGAACGGATCGGGGCCGAGGCGCTGGCCGCGCAGCCCGATCTCCTGATGCCGCCCGAAGCCATCGCCCAGGCCTATTGGGCGCTTTACAGCCAGCCGAAATCGGCCTGGACTTTCGAGCAGGAAATCCGGCCCTATGGAGAGAAGTGGTGATGCGCCAAGAGATCGCGTTCCTCTACGATTTTGGCAGCCCCAACGCCTACTTCGTCCATCGCGCGATCCCCGCGCAGGGCAAGGCCAGCTTTCGCTACACCCCGGTGCTGCTCGGCGGGATCTTCAAGGCGACCGGCAACCAGTCGCCGATGCAGGCCTATGGCCACATCGCGCCGAAGCGCGCTTACGACATGCTCGAGATGCGCCGATTCATGGCGCGCCACGGCATCACTGCTTTCGTCATGAACCCGCATTTCCCGGTCAACACCCTGCTGGCCATGCGCGGCGCGGTGGCGGCCGAGGCGCTGGGCTGCGCGGCGGCCTATATCGAGGCGGTGTTTGCCGGGATGTGGGAACGCGGTCTGAAGATGGACGATCCGGCGGTGTGGCAAGCGGCGCTGACTGAGGCCGGGCTGCCCGCCGCCGAACTTGCAGCGGCGGTCGCCGATCCGGAGGTCAAGGCGCGGCTGGTCGCCAATACCGAAGCGGCGGTGGCGCGCGGGGTGTTCGGCATTCCCAGCTTCCTGCTTGGCGAGGAACTCTATTTCGGCAAGGACCGCCTGCGCGACGTGGTCGAGGCGGCAAGGGGAGAATAAGATGAGCGACTTTCCCCTTCCCAATGTGTCGAACGACCTGACCGGGCGGGTTGCCCTGGTGACCGGCGCCTCATCAGGCCTGGGGGAGCGTTTTGCCCGAGTGCTCGCCGCGCAGGGCGCCGCAGTGGTGCTGTGCGCGCGGCGCAAGGAGCGGCTCGATGCCCTCGCTACCGAGATCGCGGCGGCGGGCGGAAGGGCGTTGGCGGTGCAGATGGACGCGACCAATGCCGACAGCCTGCTTGCCGCAGTTGCAGCGGGCGAGGCAGCGTTCGGAACCATCGACATTCTGGTCAACAATGCCGGGATTCCCGATGCGCAGTGGGCCCACAAGATGAGCGTCGAAGCGATCGACCAGGTGCTCGGCACCAATTTGCGCGGCCCGTGGATCCTGTGCTGCGAGATTGCCCGGCGGCTGATCGCAGCGGGCAAGGGCGGCAATATCGTCAACATCAGCTCGGTCGCGCACTACCAGTACAACGGCACCGCCGCCGCGCTTTATGCCACCACCAAGACCGCGGTGGCGCGGATGACCGAGGTGCTGGCGATGGAGTGGTCGCCCTACCGGATCAACGTCAACGCGATCGCTCCGGGGATGTTCGTGTCCGAGATGACCGACGGAATGTTCGCGCGGATGGGCGGCAATCCTGCGGCGAACCTGCCAAGAAAACGCGTATTCGTGCCCGCGCAGGTCGATTCAACCCTGCTCTACCTGGTCAGCCCGGCGAGCGAATGCGTCACCGGCGCGGTGATCCGGATCGATGACGGGCAGAGCTCGCAAGTGCGCCCGAAAGGCTGAGCGCGGATGGTCCGGCTCTATGCCTTCAACTGCGGCTGGTTCCAGTGCCGCCCCGGCTATTTTGTCGTAGGCGACGAGGGTGACTATCTGCGCGGACCCGTCCCCGCCTATCTGATCGAGCATCCCAAGGGCTGGGCGCTGTTCGATACCGGGATGGGGGTGCGGCTGCGCCGCGAGCTGGGCGATGCCCTGCCGCCGAACAAATTCGGTTTGCAGTGGTTCGAAGGCATGGATATCGCGACACGGCTTAAAGCGATAGAGGTCGACCCCGCCAGCATCGGCTGGATCGTCAATTCGCATCTTCACCTTGACCATTGCGGCGGCAATGCGCTGCTGCCCAATGCTACGGTGATCCTCCAGCGCCGCGAATGGGAAGCCACCGGCACCGCCGAGCCGGGGCTTTACGATCCGGTCGATTATGACACCGGGCAGCCGATCAAGCTGATCGATGGCGAGCATGACCTGTTCGGCGATGGTTCGGTGCGGATCGTCCCGACCTGGGGGCACACCCACGGCCACCAAAGCGTGATTTTGCAGCTGGAGAAGGGCGAGGTGATGCTCGCCGGCGACTGCTGCTATACCGAGCGCAACCTTGATGTGATGGTCTTGCCCCGGGCCACCGCCGATCTCGAACAAGGGCTGCTGACTCTCGAGCGGCTGGCCAAGGCGCGCGCCGGCGGAACCCGGATCCTGTTTGGTCACGATGGTCGGCAATGGGCAACAATCCGTGAGAACGTTGAATTCGAGTGAGGGAGAAACGATGCTGGTAACGGTCGAACGCGATGGGGCGGTGGCGGTGGTGACGCTCAACCGGCCCGAGGCGATGAACGCACTCTCCCGCGGCCTGCGGGCGCAGCTGGCCCAGGCCATGCGCGAACTCGACGGCGAGGAGCGGATCCGCGCGGTGGTGCTGACCGGAGCCGGAACCCGTGCCTTCACCGCCGGGCTTGACCTCAAGGAATTGGGCTCGGGCGAAGCCGCGCTCGGTTCGGCCACCGATCAGGACGCCGGCACCAACCCGGTCAAGGCGGTCGAACAGTGCCGCAAGCCGGTGATCGGCGCGATCAACGGGGTGGCGATCACTGGCGGGTTTGAACTGGCGCTGGCTTGCGACATCCTGATCGCTTCGGACAACGCCCGCTTTGCCGATACCCATGCCCGGGTCGGGATCATGCCGGGCTGGGGCCTTTCGCAAAAACTTTCCCGGCTGATCGGGATCTCGCGAGCCAAGGAGCTGTCGCTCACCGGCAACTTCCTCGATGCCCAGACCGCCTGCGCCTGGGGACTGGTCAACCGGGTGGTCCCGGCCGATGCACTGTTGGCGGTCGCCAAAGCGCTGGCCAACGACATTGCCTCGGCCAATCCGGGCATGGTCCAGGCCTACAAGGCACTGATCGATGAGGGCTTCGCGAAGGATCTGGGCGAGGGGCTGGCGATCGAGCACAAACGCTCGTCAGCTGCCAACCGCGCGGTCAATGCCGAAGATGTCGAAAGCCGCCGCCGCGAAGTGCTGGAGCGCGGGCGCGAGCAGCAGGGTTAGAGTTTTCCGGAGTAGACATCACCGGCCCGCTCCCCCTCCCGACCACCCATATTGGACAATGGCTTGGGTGGTCGGGAGGGGGAGCGGGCTGGTGATGACCCGATGCCAATCGGACAAACTCTAGCGATCGGACCAGTCGGGCGGACGTTTCTCGAAAAACGCCGCTTTGGCTTCGGCGAAATCGCCGGCCTGGCCAAGCATCACCTGCTGGCGGTCCTCAAGCGCAAAAGCGTGCTCCATCGAAGCGGCATCGATGTTGAGATTGAGCGCGTCCTTGGTCAGGCGCAGCCCCATCGGTGAGGTCAGCAGCATTTCCTCGGCCAACAGCATGGCCTTGGGCAGCAGTTCCTCCGCCGGCACAACCTCGCTCACCAGCCCGCAGGCCAGCGCCTTTTCGGCAGACATGAACTTGCCGGTGAGAAGGTATTCCGCCGCGACCGAGCTGCCGACCAGTCGCGGCAGGAAATAGCTGGCGCCCATGTCGCAGCCACCCAGCCCGATCTTGATATAGGCAGCGTTAGCCTTGAGATCGGGGGCGGCATAGCGCACGTCGCTGGCCAGCAGCAGCGAGAAACCGCCGCCGCAGGCTGCGCCCTGGGCACAGGCGATCACCGGCTGCGGGCACTTGCGCATCGCCTGCATTACCGCCGCGATCATTCGCTGGGTGCGCCAGGATTGGTGGATCGCCCCGCCTTCCGGATCGCGCGACCAGCCAGTCAGATCAAGTCCGGCGCAAAACGCCCGGCCTTCGGCGCGCAGCACCACCACACGGATCTCGGGACGCTGGGCCAGGCCAGTGAAATAATCGAGCAGCGCCGCGATCAGCGGCTCGTTCATCGCGTTGAGCCTCTCGGGCCGGTTGAGGCTGACCACCTCGATCCGGCCCTGCGCCGTGACGGCAATCACCGCCTTGCTCACTCGCGGAAGGCCTTCTCCGACAGCCGGGTGAGCGGCGAGAACAGGTAGGAGAGGACCGAACGCTTGTCGCCCAGCAGACTGACATTGGCGACCATACCCGGCCCGATCTCCAGCTTCTTGCCCTCATGCACCAGGGCTGCGGCGGTGCGAACCTCGACCGTGTAGAACGATTCGCCGGTGTCCTCGTTGACCACCGCATCGGGCGAGATTGAGGTAACCTCGCCGTCAAGCGTACCGTAAACCGCCGAGCGGTAGGCGGTGATCTCGATCCGGGCCTTCTGGCGCACCCCGACATTGGCGATGTCCTGCGGGCGAACCAGCGCTTCGATATAGAGCGCGTCTTCGGACGGGACGATTTCGGCGATCGGCATGCCGGCAGAAACTGTGCCGCCTTGCGTGGTCACCAGCACCCGGTTGACCCGGCCGGTCATCGGCGCGCGGATCGTGGTGCGATCAACCTTGTCGCTGAAGGCCGGCATGGTCTGGAGCCGCGCGTTCAATTCCGCCTGGGCGGTGGTCAGCTCCAGGCCGGTGCGGCTCAACCAGTCGCTGCGCGCCTGGGAGCCGGCGGCGCGCGCTTCGGCCACGGCCGATTGCGAGCGTGAGACCGCAGCCTCGGCCGCCGCGACTTCATTGATCGCTACCGTTACCGCGTTCTCGGCCTTGATCAGATCGATCCGGCTAACGATTTCGCGCGCGGCCAGCGGGCGGATCATTTCCAGCTCGCGCTGCGCTGCATCGAGGTTTGAACGCCGCGCCGCCAGGATCGATTGCGCTTCCGAAACCGAGCGTTCGGCTTGGACCGCGCGGGCATTGCTGGCGGCAACCATGCCGGAAAGTTCGGCGCTGCGGGCGCGATGCAGGGATTGCTCGATCGCGATCTGGCTCGCCGGAACGCCGGAATAGCTGGGCGAAACCCCCCTCGCCTCGGCGCTGAGCCGCGCAACTTTGGCGCGCAGGGCTTCGACCGAAGCGACATTGCTGCCCTGCTCGGCCGAGCTCATGGTCGGCGAAAGGCGGACCAGAATGTCGCCTTTCTTGACCATCTGCCCAGGCTTCACCAGGATTTCTTCGATTACCCCGCCTTCGTAGTTCGAGACCACCTGCATTTTTGAACTGGGTACCACCCGGCCGATCCCGTTGACCGAGCGGTCGAGCTCGGTCAGCCAGGCCCAGATCACGAACACAGCGACGAAGCCAAGGATGATCCACAGGATCACCACGGCCGAGCGCCTGGCGACGAATTCCTGTTCCTCAAATTCGGCGTCACTGCCTTTTAGCAGTTCAAGCATGTTTGCCATCAGTTACCTCGTTGCCGCTATGGCGCGGACCCGGCCGGTGATCTGCTCGGGCGTACCATCCATCGCCACGCGGCCGCGTGCCATCAGGATCACCCGGTCAACCAGCGCCAGCAGCGATGGACGGTGGGTGATCAGGATCAACGTGCGGCCCTGCAGCTCGTCGCGCAGCTTCTGGATCAGGCGGGCTTCGGTTTCGCTATCGACCGACGAGGTCGGCTCGTCGAGGATCAGCACCGGCGGTTTGCCGGCCAGCGCCCGGGCCATGGCGATCGCCTGACGCTGTCCGCCAGACAGGCCATCGCCGCGATCGGCCAGGACAACCTCGTAGCCCGCCGGGAATGTCGAGATGAAATCGTGCGCGCCGCTGACCTTGGCGGCACGCAGCATTTCCTCTTCGTCAACCCCTTCGCGGCCAAGCATGATATTCTCGCGGATCGTCCCCGTCAGCAAGACATTGTCCTGGAACAGCGCGCCGACCTTGTGGCGCAGCAGCTGCGGGGAAAGCTGGCGAATGTCGGTGCCGTCGATCAGGATCAGTCCGCTGTTCGGCGGATAAAGCCCGATCAACAGCCGCGCGATGGTTGATTTGCCCGAGCCGATTGGGCCGATCAGCGCGACCCGCTCGCCCGGCTTGATCCGGAAGTTGACCCCGGTCAGGGCCAGCTCGGGCGCGCCGGGATAGCGGAAATCGACATCGCGGAATTCGAGGCCGCCCTGGATGCTGGCGATCTGCAGACCGGCTCCGGCGGGACCTTCGGGCGGCTGCTGCATCATCCGGTCGATCTGTTGATAGGCGGTCCGCGCGGCGTTGATCCGGGTCAGCAGATGGGCGATCGCGCCCAGCGGCGCCACCGCGCGTCCGGCCAGGATCGAGCAGGCGATCATTCCGCCCATGGTCAGGGTCTGGTCGGCGATCATGTAGACCCCGAAGATCACCACCCCGGTATAGGCCAGCGTCTGCACCGTGCCGGCCATGTTGATTGACAGGGTCGAGACCACTCGCTGGCGCAGCGAGGCCCCGGCGTGCGACATCACCGCCCGGTCCCAGCGTTCGGAAAGCATCGCTCCGGCATTGGCCGATTTGACTGTCTCCAGACTGCCGATGGTCTCAACCAGCACAGCCTGTTTGCCCATTGCCTCGCTCAGCGATTCGGCGGCAAGCTTGCGCATCACCGGCTGCGAAACCAGCCCGGTGATCACCACCAGCGGGATCAGCACCGTCGGCACCATCGCCAGCCAGCCGCCGATCCAGGCCATGACTGCCAGCGTCACAAACACGAATGGCAAGTCGACCAGGGCGGTCAAGGTAGCGCTGGCGAAGAAATCGCGCAGCGTCTCGATCTCGCGGACCAGGCTGGCCAGGCCGCCGGTCGAACTCTTGCCAAGATCAAGCCGCATTTCAAGGATCTGCTGGAAGATCGACTTGCCGATATCGCGATCGATCCGCGCCCCCGCCACGTCGACGAAGTAGGCGCGCAGCAGCTTGAGCACGAAATCAAACACCACCACGATACCAAGGCCAATGGTCAGCCCGACCAGGGATTCGGTGGCATTGTTGGGGACCACGCGGTCGTAAACCGTCATCGTGAACAGCGCCGTGAACAGCGCAAACACGTTGATCATTGCTGCCGCCGCGCCAACCTTGAAATAGATTGAGCGGTTGCGCCGCAACGGCACTGCCAGCCACGGGGCGATCCGGGCTTTGGGCATTTCGACTTCAGTATGCGAAACCAAGGCCTGTCCTCATGTTGTGGCGCAGCATCTCAAGCCTTTGGCGCTGCGGCAGTCAATGCCCTTAACCCTGTGTTTATGGCAATGCAAAGAAACGGGCGCGCCATTGCTGACGCGCCCGCAGGGGTATCTCTGGTGCAGGCCAGCCCGGCTCAGGGAGTCTGCGAAAGCTGCGCGATCGCGAACAGCGCGTCGGCGTTGTCACGGTCACAGCAATATTCGATGCCGTTGATCACGCCGGTGTTGTTGTAGCTGTCGAGCGCACCGTGGATCGTCGAACCCGATGCATAAGGATCGTCGGGGTTGGTCCCTTCAAGGTCGGTTCCTCCCTGCTGCCAGGCAGCCGAACTGGTCTTCACATAGGACCCGAAGTCGAAGATCGCCTTGTCGTCACCGGTGATCTTGTCGCCGTACTTCTGCAGCCAGTCGATCGCATCGTTGAGCGCTTCCTTGGGCGAGAAGTTGCCGTCATCCGCGATACCGCCGATGCAATCACCATCCTGCCCGCCATTGGCCAGATAATTGAGCCAGGTGGCAACCGTGTCGCGGCCCAGGATCCAGACACCGTCGGCCTGGTTGCCGTTGAGTTTCCGGTTCGACGCGCTGATCATGCTCACGGCATCGTTGTACTTGATGAAGATCGTGTCCTCGCCAACATCGGTAATCCCGTTGCCGTTGTAGTCGCCGATCAGCAGTCCCTTGGACGCGGTGCCCAATTCGGCCCCTTCGATATCGCCATCACCGTCGCCATCAGCAGCGTTGAGGTAGACATTGTAGAGCAGCTCGCCATCGGCAAAGCCCGGATCGCTGTCACCATCGACGGTGGGGTCGCCAATGTGCTTTTCATCGCCAGCAACGCCGTTCCAGAACAGGAAGCCGTTGTTCGACCAGAAGCCCGGAGTGCCGACGCCGACGCAGTCTTCGCTGGGCAGGACGTAGTAGTTGGCATCGTCGGCGTCACCGACGCTCTCCCCGCCCAACACTGCGGTGGCGGTGACCGTAGCGGTGTTCTCGTGCTGGCCGAGCAGCGAGGTGAGCGAATAGTAGATGTTAAGAGTTTCACCCTCGCCCAGCGTGACGCCTTCCAGCGTGCCGTCAGCGTCACCATCGAGCGTCGCCCAGTCCTCGCCGGCATCCTGGAAAAGGTCGCCGTCGAGATCGACCCAGGCCCCGTAGGCCGGATCATTATAGTCGATCTCGACCGGAGCGCCGGCAATGCCGTTCACCGTGTGCACCACGCTGTCGCTCAGCGTAATGTTGGTCAGCGCCACATTGCCGGTGTTCGCCAGCGAAACGTGGAAATTGACCGTGGTGCTGGTGCTGGCAATCGGCCCATCCGGATCGTCCGCGTCCTGCTCGCCGACCGACTGGTCGGTGCTGACGAACTTCTCAAGGACGATGATCGGATCGGGATCGAAGTTGACGAAATCGACGTCCTCATCGAACCCGGAGGTCAGGCCCGGCAGCGCGACCACGACCGGGGTCAGATTGACGATCCCGTTGGGCAGGACTTCGCGGATCTGGTAATTGCCCGGGATCAGGTTCTCGAAGGCATAATTGCCCTGGGCATCGGTGACGGCGGTGGCGAGCAGATTGCCCTCGCCGTCGAGCAGTTCAATGGTGATTCCGGCCCAAGGCGTCCAGTCATCGGTTGCCAGGTTACCGTCGGCGTCCTCGAACTTGGTCCCGCTGATCCGCCCGTACGCGGTGTTGGCGAAGTCGACATCGACATCGAAGCCCGAGGTCAGGTCGTCGAGCGTGACCGTCACCGGGGTTACCGCGAAGCTGCCATCGGGCAGGGTCTCGCGGACCTCGTAGTCGCCCGGGATCAGGTTCTCGAAGGCATAGTTGCCGTCGTCGTCGGTCACCGCAGTGGCGACCAGGGTGTCGCCGCGGTAGAGCTCGATCGTCACCCCCGCGAGCGCGGTGCGGTCACCGGCAGTGCCGCTGAGCCCGTCGGCGTCCTCGAACTTGGTCCCGCTGATCCGCCCGTACGCGGTGTTGGCGAAGTCGACATCGACATCGAAGCCCGAGGTCAGGTCGTCGAGCGTGACCGACACCGGGGTTACCGCGAAGCTGCCATCGGGCAGGGTCTCGCGGACCTCGTAGTCGCCCGGGATCAGGTTCTCGAAGGCATAGTTGCCGTCGTCGTCGGTCACCGCAGTGGCGACCAGGGTGTCGCCGCGGTAGAGCTCG
>JANOGS010000275.1:0-11831 GCA_031414115.1 Novosphingobium sp.
ATGCGCTGCGCCGCGTGCTGCTCTCGTCGCTGCAAGGCGCCGCCATCACCTCGATCAAGATCGAGAACGTGCTGCACGAGTTCTCAAGCCTCGCCGGCGTGCGTGAGGACGTGACCGACATCGTTCTCAACGTGAAGCAGATCGCGCTGAGAATGCAGGGCGAAGGCCCCAAGCGCCTGCAGCTGTCCGCCACCGGCCCGGCCGAAGTCACCGCCGGCGACATTGCCGTTTCCGGCGATATCGAGGTGATGAACAAGGATCTGGTGATCTGCCACCTTGATGAAGGCGCGACGCTCAACATGGAACTCACCGCTGACACCGGCAAGGGCTATGTTCCGGCCGTCGGCAATCGTCCGGCTGATGCTCCGATCGGGCTGATCCCGGTTGACTCGCTTTATTCGCCGGTCCGCCAGGTCAGCTACAAAGTCGACAATGCCCGCATCGGGCAGGAACTGGACTACGACAAGCTCAACCTCATGGTTGAAACTGATGGCACGATCAGCCCGGAAGATGCAGTCGCCTATGCTGCGCGGATCCTGCAGGACCAGCTCTCGCTGTTCGTCCACTTCGAAGACGCAATGCCGGTCGGCACTTCGCCGATGATCGGTATGGCCGCTGCTGCGCCGAGCGACGAAGGCGATACCAACCAGCTCAACCGCTACCTGCTCAAGAAGGTCGACGAGCTTGAGCTCTCGGTGCGCAGCGCCAACTGCCTCAAGAACGACAACATCATCTACATCGGTGATCTGGTTCAGAAGACCGAGGCGGAGATGCTGCGGACCCCGAACTTCGGCCGCAAGTCGCTCAACGAGATCAAGGAAGTCCTCAGCTCGATGGGCCTGCGCCTGGGCATGGACATCCCCGGCTGGCCGCCTGAGAATATCGAGGAAATGGCCAAAAAGCTCGAGCAGGAACTGCTCGGCTAAGAAATCGGGCGGTGCCGCCCGTTCGGCACCTGGTCTGGGGTACCTGACACGGCCCCATAACGAACGAAGGATAGACTGATGCGTCACAAGCTCGGCGGGCGGAAGCTCAACCGTACATCCTCGCACCGCAAGGCGCTGTTCCGCAACATGGCGGCGGCGCTGATCAAGCATGAGCAGATCACCACGACCTTGCCCAAGGCGCGTGAACTGCGGCCCTATGTTGAAAAGCTGATCTCGCTGGCGAAGCGTGGCGGGCTGTCCAACCGCCGTCTTGCCCATGCGAGGCTGCTCGACGATGCCCAGCTGGTCAAGCTGTTCGACGTGCTTGCCAGCCGCTATGCTGATCGTGCCGGCGGCTACACGCGGGTGATCAAAGCCGGGATCCGCGCCGGTGACGCGGCGCCAATGGCGGTGATCGAATTGGTCGACCGCGATCCCGATGCCAAGGGCCAGGATTCGGGCCCGGTGATGAGCGACGAAGAGGCCTTCGCCGAGGCGTGATTCCACTCGGTCGAACCGACCAATTGCAAAGGCGGCGTCAGGCGTTAGGCTTGGCGCTGCCTTTTCGTTTGTAGGGAGTGTTTGTGAATGTCGCGCTCCGTGCGTGTCCTGATCGGCGGCATGGTCGCCGCGCTTGGTGCTTCGGTCGCGGCTGAGGAAACCAAGCTGACCTATCCAGTGACCCGGTCGAACGACCTGGTCGAAGTCCAGTTCGGCGAGAAGGTTGCCGATCCGTACCGCTGGCTTGAGAACGATGTCCGCAGCGACCCCGAAGTTGAGCAATGGGTGACGCGGCAGAACCAGCTGACTTCCGGTTACCTCGCGACGCTGCCTGCCCGCACCTGGTTCGCAAAGCGGATCGGCGCGCTGATGGATTACGAGCGCTTTGGACTGCCCAAGAAGGCGGGCAAGCACTATTTCTACACGCGCAATTCGGGCTTGCAGAACCAGGAGCAGCTGTTCGTCCGTCGCGGCATCAATGGCGCGCCGCGACTGCTGCTCGATCCTAACACCTGGGCCAGCGACGGCGCCACAGCGCTCGACGCCTGGGAGCCTTCGACAAAAGGGCGCTATCTGCTTTACAGCGTTCAGGATGGCGGCAGTGACTGGCGCGTGCTGCGATTGCTCGACGTCAAGACCGGCAAACCGCTGCCCGACGAGATTCGCTGGGCCAAATTCACCAACCTGGCCTGGGTCGGCGAAGAGGGCTTCCTCTATTCGCGCTTTCCCGCACCCGTCGAAGGTCAGGCGTTTCAGGCGCCCAATTACAACAAGACCGTCTACTTTCACCGCATCGGCACTCCGCAATCGGCAGACGAGATGGTCTTCGCCACCCCCGAACACCCTGAACGCAGCAATGATGCCGCGGTCACCTCAGACGGTCGCTATGCGCTGATCATCAGCCAGAATGGTACCGACGCCCGGCGCGAAGTCCGCACGATCGACCTTAAGGCACGCAGCAAGCAAGGCTGGAGTGCCCGACCGCTGGTCACCGGGTTTGAATACGACTGGAAACTGGTCGAGGGCATGGGCAGCAAGCTGTGGTTCGTTACCAACAGCCAGGCGCCTCGCTACCGTGTGGTCGCTACCGATCTGGCCAGCGCGAAGCCGGTTTGGCAGGAACTGGTGCCACAGGTCGATGAAACGCTGGAGCATGGTTCGATCGTCGGCAACAAGCTGATCCTCTCCTATCTCAAGGACGCTTCGACCCGCGCGGTGGTCTATGATCTTTCCGGCCAGCCGGCCCAGGCCATCTCGCTCACTTCCATCGGCACTGCTGCGGGATTTGGCGGGCGGCCGGGCGATCCCGAGACTTTCTACAGCTTCACCAGCTTCAACCAGCCTGCCACAGTATACCGCATGAACCTGACGACGGGCGAGGTCGCCGTTTTCGCCAGGCCGAAGTTGACCTTCGATCCCAATGCCTACGCGATCGAACAGCGCTTCTTCACCTCAAAAGACGGTACCCGCGTGCCGCTGTTCCTGGTCCGCAAGAAAGATGTCGCAGCCCAGGACAAGCCGGTTCCCACCTTGCTCTACGGCTATGGGGGGTTCGACATCTCGCTAACCCCTGGCTTTTCGGCAACGCGTATGGCCTGGCTTGAAGCGGGCGGCGCCTTCGCCATGGCCAACCTCCGCGGCGGCGGGGAATACGGCAAAGCCTGGCACGACGCCGGACGGCTTGCCAACAAGCAAAACGTGTTCGATGATTTCATCGCTGCGGGTGAGTATCTGATCGCCGAAAGGATCACACCCAACGGCGGGCTGGCGATCCAGGGTGGCTCCAACGGCGGCCTGCTGGTTGGCGCGGTGGTGAATCAGCGACCCGAATTGTTTGCTGCCGCCAATCCTGCGGTCGGCGTGATGGACATGCTGCGCTTCGATCGCTTCACCGCCGGACGCTATTGGGTCGATGACTATGGCTATCCCGGCAAGGAAGCCGACTGGCGGGTGCTGCGCGCCTATTCGCCCTATCACAACATCCGCCCCGGCACCGCCTATCCTGCGGTGCTGGTGACCACAGCCGACACCGACGACCGGGTGGTGCCCGCGCACAGCTTCAAATATGCCGCCGCGCTGCAGGCGGCTGGGGGCGGGGCAAAGCCGCGCCTGATCCGGATCGATACCCGCGCCGGACATGGTGCAGGCAAGCCCACCGACAAGCAGGTGGCCGAGAACGCAGATATCCTGGCGTTTTTCGCGCGGTGGACCGGGCTAGATCCTTTCTGAGCGATCGTTCATCAAAACGGCTACAAATCTGAACGTCGCCTAACTGGCAAGTTCAGCTTCGCGCCACGGCCGATTCGCTAAACCTTGCTCAACACCGGGCTATCCCGCCTGGTTCGAGTGAAGGAAGTCAAGCCATGAAGACCCTGTCCAAAGCCCTGGCCAAAGGAACGATTGCTACCATCGCGGCTGGCGCGATGGCGATCTCTTCGGCGACCCCGGCCGCCGCGCGCGATCATCGCGACAATGACGGCATCAGCGCGGGCGACGTGATCGCCGGCGCCCTGATCATCGGCGGCATCGCTGCGGTCGCGTCGGCCGCGAGCAACAACGACCGCGACTATCGCGACGGACGTTATCGCGATGATGATTACCGCTACGACCGCGCCGGTTATGGCGACAACTATGGCTACGGCAACGATCGCGGCCACGACCGCGGCCACGGCGGACGCTGGGGCGGTGGTAACCCGCGCAACGCAGTCGAGCAGTGCGTCTATGCTGCGGAGCGCGCTGCCGGTCGCTACTCCTATGGCCGCGCCGATGTCACCGACATCCGCTCGGTGCGCGACACCCGCTACGGCTTCGAAGTGCGCGGCCGGATTGCGGTCAACTCGCGCGGTCACTCCTGGCGCCGGGGCGAAAGCAACTACGGCCAGGGCTGGGGCGGTGACTACCGCGGCTGGAACAATGGCCTGCGCGGCTATGACAGCGGCTCGTTCAGCTGCCGCTACGAGCGCGGCCGAGTGATCGATGTCGATTTCAACGGCCTCCGCGGGCTCAATCGCTACTAAGCGGAACCATGACTACGGCGGTTCAGGCCTCAGCAAGCCTGGGCCGCCTAGTCGTTTGTTTTGATGGGGCTCTGCGTATCCTGGCAAGGGCCAGGAGTGGGTCTTCGGAGGGTTTTCACAATGCTCAAGAAAACACGCGTCGCGACGATTCTTTCCGCGCTCGCAGTCGTATCTCTGGCCGCGCCACCGGCCATGGCCAATCACCGCAATTGGGGCGGATGGGGCGGACATCGCCACCGTGATCGGGTTGATACCGGCGATGTCCTTGCCGGAATCCTCATACTCGGCGGGATCGCCGCGGTCGCCAGTGCCGCCGGCAATGCCAACAAGAACAAGGGCCGCGATACTGACTATCGCTATCCCGACAATGATACTTCGCAGCAGCGCGAGCGCAGCAGCGGCGACTATGCCGACGATGACCGGGGCGAGGGTCAGGACTGGCGCGGCGGTAACACCGGCATCGATGGCGCGATCAACCGTTGCATGGACGAAGTCTCGCGCGGCGCAACCAAGGTCGATGAAGTCGATTCGGTCAATCGCGATGGTGATGGCTGGCGGGTTCAGGGCCGGACCAGTGGCGGCGGAAACTTCTCCTGCTCGATCGATGGAGACGGGCGTATCCGCAACGTCAACATCGACGGCCGCGCTGTGTGATCAAGCTTCGGCCGGATGCTAGATTTTTTCCGAATGGCGTCGGGCTGGTGACGTCTACTCCAGAAAAACTCTAACTCAGCATCCGGCCGATGGCTTCGAAAAGGTCTCTGGAAAACGCATTGGCCAACCGGCTGCCAGCCACGGCGTTGAAGGCGTGGATTCCGCCGGGATATACGTGAAGTTCCACTGGCACGCCCGCAGCAGTCAGCCGCCGCGCGTAATCCAGGTTTTCATCGAGAAACAGATCGAGATTGCCGGTGCCGATCCAGCACGGCGGCAAGCCGTCCAGGCTCTCGGAGCGGGTGGGTGAGAACCAGCCGATCCGGCTGTCATCAAGCGCGTAATCGCCTTGCAGTGCCTCCCAGCCGAACCGGTTAGAAGCGCGGGTCCAGATGAATTCGCCGGTTGCCGGATTTCGCCACTGACAGTCCGCACCGCCGGTGCGGTGATCGAGCATCGGATAGATCAGGAACTGCGCGGCAAGCGGCGGACTGCTGCGGTCTCGTGCCATCAGCGCTACCGCCGCAGCCAAGCCGCCGCCAGCGCTTTCGCCGATGATCCCGATCCGCTTCGGGTCCACTCCCAGTTCGCCGGCCTGACCAACCAGCCAGGCGAGGCCGGCCAGGCAATCTTCTTGCGGGCCGGGGAAGGGATGCTCGGGAGCCAGACGGTATTCTACCGAGGCGACTGGCATTCCGGTCGCCAGTGCAGTCTGTGCCGGACCATGCTGCATCGATTTTGCCGAGCCGATGATCATCCCGCCGCCGTGGATGTGCAGCAGGGCTGGGCGGCCGGTTGTTCCCGGCGCGGGATCGAACCAGTAGATCTCAAGCGGAGCGTCCGGCCCCTGGATCGAGATAACTTCTGGCTTGAGCACGGGCTCGCCCAGGAAGGCGCTCCGCATTTCAGTTTCAGCGCGAATCTGGGGAAGTGCCTCCAAGGTAAACTCGCTGAGCACCATCATGTCGATCAGCGGCTGAATTTCGGGATCAACCAGATTGCGGGTGCTCATGCTTTTTTACCTCTTGGTG
Source organism: Novosphingobium sp. (assembly GCA_031414115.1). Lineage (GTDB taxonomy): Bacteria > Pseudomonadota > Alphaproteobacteria > Sphingomonadales > Sphingomonadaceae > Novosphingobium. The sequence continues at coordinate 6,130 of JANOGS010000275.1, forward strand.
ATTTGGCTGCTGCTTTCCTTGCCACCGGTTGGGTCTCCGCCTTGGCTGCGGCATCGCGCAACTCGCCAAAGCTCTGCTCGATGCAAGCGATGTAGAAATCAGGATCGGGCAGCAGCTTGCGGCAGGCGGTGAACGAGATCGTCGCCTCATCGACATAGCTCTGGACCACATGGCCAATGCCAAGCCCGTCGGTCAGGCAGAGCAGACCCATCATGCTTTCCAACCGGGCCCCGGCCGAATAGATCGACACTGGCGGACCGGGGACATTGGTGACGACGGTGGTGAACGGCGGGCCCACTCGATTGGCCAGGCCAAGCCGGGTGTAAAGCTGCGCTCCCAGCGCCATGAACAGCGCCGGGCTGACCTTGCTGATCTCGGTCATGTTGCGCGCGCCCTAGGCGTCGGTCATCGCCTTGCTCTTGCCGGTCTGTCCGAACACATAGGTCAGTCGCTCGACCGGATCGGCAATCTGGGTACCCAGCGGCGCGATCATCGCTGCCACCTGATTGCCCATGTCGCCTTTCTCGCCCTTGGCGCGGACCGAGATCGGCGCCATTGCGGTCAAGGTCTTGTCGGGCAGATCGTCTTTGGCGAGCAGGTAGCGGCGCAGCGCTCCGCCAATGATCGACAGAAACACGTCATTGACCTTGCACCCCGGCACCAGCGCCCTGATCGTCTTGATATCGGCAAGCGGAAAGCTGCGGCCCTCGACTACCCGGTTGGGCGAAATCACCGCGTTGAAGCGGCTGCGCGGGGCCAGCATGTCGCCGCTGACCGAAAGCTCCTTCGAGACCAGGCCTTGCACGGCCTTGGCCAGGCCGGGCACGGCTTCTGCGGCGACCTTGATCTGCTTGAGCGGGTTGGTCACCGCGTTGAACCAGGATCGCGCCAGCAAGCTGGCCGGACTGGGCACCTGTTCGGACTTCCACTTGTCCGGCTGCTCGGGCGCCGGGGCATCAGGGGTGAGGGTGTGAAGCGCTTCGAGCAGGTCGATCCCGCTCATCCCGTCGATCGCGGAATGGTGAACCTTGGTGACGATCGCGAAGCTGCCCTTGGCAACTCCCGGAACGTTGTCGAGCCCCTCGATCACGGTGAATTCCCAGGGTGGCCGGGTCAGATCGAGCGGGCGGGCGAAGACCCGCGCCGCATGAATACACAGCTGACGCCAGTCGCCCGGCTTGGGCAAGGCGACGTGGCGGACGTGGTATTCCAGATCGAAATCGGGATCCTCGATCCAGTAGGGATAGTCGAGGTCGAACGGCACCCGCACCAGCCGCTGGCGCACGGTCTTGGAAAGCTGCAATCGGCTTTCATAGAACCGCAGGATATCCCTGAAACGCACGAACCCGCCGGGCGCAGTTTCCGGATTGTAGACCAGGATCGAGCCGATGTGCATCGGCGAGTTGCGCGTCTCCATCGCAACGAAACTGGCGTCCATCCCCTGAAGCTGCCGCATTCGCCCGATCTCCTTCGCGGCAAGGCTAACACACCGGGGATTGCGGTCAACAAGCCGCTTTCGCCCAGTCCGGTGCGGGTCTATCCCAAGCCATGGCCCGCAGCCCCGCCGGAACCCCGCCGCATCCTCAAGGTGCCGAGCGCTTCAATGAGGAGCGCGCGACCTATACGATGCAGGGCAGCCAGCCCGACCTCGAGGCAGGTGTGGCCGCGATCCGCGAGGTGGTCCAGACGCTGGGGCCCAAGCCTGGGGTCTACCGGATGTGTGATGCTCGCGGCGACGTGCTCTACGTCGGCAAAGCGCGGGTGCTGAGGAACCGGGTCGCCAACTACCTCCAGGTCGAGCGGCTGCCCATGAGGCTCCAGCGGATGGTCAGCCAGACCCGCTCCCTGACCATCGTCACCACCAATTCCGAGGCCGAGGCGCTGCTGCTCGAAGCCCAGCTGATCAAGCGCTTCCGCCCGCCCTACAACGTGCTGCTGCGCGACGACAAAAGCTTCCCGTTCATCCTGCTGCGCGCCGATCACCAGTTCCCCCGGATCATGAAGCACCGCGGCGCGCGCAAGGCCAAGGGCAACTATTACGGCCCGTTTGCCAGCGCCGGATCGGTCAACACCACAATCAACGCGCTGCAGAAACTGTTCCTGCTGCGCTCGTGCTCGGACAGCTTTTTTGCCCGGCGCGACCGGCCTTGCCTGCTCTACCAGATCAAGCGCTGCTCGGCGCCGTGTGTCGGGCGGATCGACGATGCCGGCTATGCCGAACTGGTCGCGGAGGCCAGGGACTTCCTCGGCGGCAAAAGCTCGGCGGTCCAGGCCAAGCTCAACGCCCAGATGGAGGCCGCCGCCGCCAACCTCGATTTCGAGACTGCGGCGATGCTGCGTGATCGGCTCCGCGCAGCAACCTTCATTCAGGGCAGCCAGGCGATCAACGCCGAGGGCGTGGGCAGCGCCGACATCTTCGCGGTGGCGGTCAAGAGCGGCCAGTTCGCGGTCCAGGCCTTCTTCATCCGCGGCGGCCAGAACTGGGGCCACCGCGCCTTCTTCTCGGCCCACACCGAAGGGCTGGACGAGGCCGAGGTGCTGACCGCGTTCCTCGCCCAGTTCTATGAGGAAGTGCCGCCGCCCCGCCTGATCCTGGTCGATCGCAAGCTCCCCGAAGCCGCCTTGCTGGCCGAGGCGCTGGCGGGCGCGGCGGGGGGCAGGGTCGAGGTTTCGGTCCCGCAGCGCGGCGACCGGCGGCGGCTGATGGAGCAGGCCAGCCGCAATGCGCTCGAAGCGCTCGAACGACGCGCGGCCGAGAGCGGAACCAAGGCCAGGCTCAATCGCGAGCTCGCCGAATTCCTCGAACTGGCCGAGCCGCCGCAGCGGATCGAAGTCTACGACAACAGCCACGTCTCGGGCGCCCATGCGCTGGGCGCGATGGTGGTCGCCGGGCCGGAAGGCATGATCAAGGGCCAGTACCGCAAGTGGAACATCAAGACCGCCCAGAGCGATGACGACTTCGGGATGATGCGCGAGGTCTTCGCCCGCCGCTTCGCTCGCGCCCAGGACGAGGATCCCGATCGCGCCACCCAAGGACAGGAGGGCGGAATGTGGCCCGATCTGGTGCTGATCGACGGCGGCAAGGGCCAAATGAGCGCGGCGCGCGACACCCTCGAGGAACTCGGGATCGAGGACCTACCCCTGATCGCGATCGCCAAGGGCCCGCACCACGGCCGCGAGGGCCGCGAGGTGTTCCACTTCCCCGACGGCCGCGAGAAGATGCTGCCGGTCAATTCACCGCTACTGTTCCACCTCCAGCGCCTCCGCGACGAAGTCCACCGCTTCGCCATCGGCGCCCACCGCGACAAACGCAGCCGCGCGATCGTCGCCAGCCCGCTCGACGAGATCCCCGGGATCGGCCCGGCAAGGAAGCGCGCGCTGCTGTTGCACTTCGGGACGGCGGGGAAGGTGCGGGCGGCGGCGCTCGAGGACTTGCAAAGGGCGCCGGGGGTGAGCGCGGCGGTGGCGCAGGCGGTTTATGACTTTTACCATCCGGGTGGGTGACCTATCGCCGGGGATGGGTAAATTGGACTGGCCGAACAGGGGCGCCCCTATTGTTCCGACTGCAGATCTATAGCTTCAAGGATCGGCTTGCGCTCAAACACGAACTCGATCAGCACCCAGCCTACCGCCACCAGCGCAAAGCCTGACAAGGCGTACCAAGGATCCTGGACGATGAAGATCACCAGCAGGATGGCCGCAATGAGCAGCGAGGCAACCACCGGCCAGGGGTAGAACGGGATGCGGAACGGGCGATGCAGTTCGGGCTCCTTGCGGCGCAGGGCGATTGCCGCGAGCAAGGTTAGCACGACCACCCCTTGCATCATCGAAACCGACATCGATGACAGGGCGGTGTAGCTTCCAGTGAGGATGAAGACCGCCCCTGTTGCCGCAGTGAACAGCATCGCCCAGATCGGCGTGCCATTGCTGGCAACAATGCTGAGCGGTTTGGGAAGAACCTGGGCCCGCGAAAGCGCGAACACGAACCGTGTCGTCGTCATGACCTGCAAGTTGCCGATCGCGCCCACCGAAAGCACTCCGAACAGCGTCAACAAATAGTCGGTCCGGGCACCGAACACCGTTCCCGCCGCATCGGCTGCGACAAAATTCGAACCGGCCATCTCATCGGGAGTCATGACCCGCAGCATCGCCATGTTTAGCAGCAGGTAGATCGCCGAAACCCCTAGGATCCCGCCGATCATTGCCCGTGGGATCTGTCTTCCGGGATCGTCGATTTCCTCGCCATAGAACGCCAGGTCCCACCAGCCATTGTAAGTGCTGATGATCACGAGCATGGCCGTGCCCAGCGGCAGCCATCCCGCGCGCAGCCATGCCGGGTCCGTCGTTGGCGGCGCCGGCGGCACGCCGACCGAGGCACCGAACAAGGCAACGATCAAAGCGATCAGCACGGCGCCTTTCAACGACGAAAGGACAACCTGGCTGGCGCCGCTGGTCCGCGTGCCTGAGGCGTTGAGCACGGCAAAAAGCGCGGTAACGGCGATTCCCAGATGAACGGCAGAGAGCGCCCCTGCGCCGACGCCCAACCGGACCATGAACTCTCCGGTCACGAAGCTGAGCATGGCCACGGTCGAGAGGCCGGCAAACAGCAATGCCAGGGCTGCGACCAAGCCAATCCTTCGGCCAAAGGCGCGGTGAATATGCGCAAACAGCCCGCCGGCATGCGGGATCGCGGCCGCCAGCTCGACAAAGACGAAGGCTGCCAGAACGGCGATCACGCCACCTGCCAGCCAAAGCCCAAGGATCAGGATCGGTGAGCCGGTCGCCTGGGCAACAACCCCCGGAGAGCGCAGGATGCCTTGTCCGATGACGCTGCCCACAACCGCCGCAACGCCGAAGCCAAGCCCCAGTATCCGCAGCAAATGTCCTGATTGCGCGATTGCCTCTACCCCCAATGCGTCGCTTCCCGCGGCACTGATCCCGTGTTAAACCCGACAAGGCAAGCGAATTCACAGGCTTGCTGGAGTGCGGCAGCGCGATCCTGCCATTAAGAAAATTTACTCAGCTTCCCGTTAACCCTATTTCCCGTGAAGCGCAGGGGGACGATCGTTGCGGCGGCAGGGCTGGCCATAGTGGCGTCGGGGCTGTGGGCCGCGGGGCCTTCTGGCGCTGTTTCAGCCGAAAATCTGGGCGATCCGCAAGCCACCATCCTCCTCACCGGCAAACTCGATCCCTGGCGCGACCGGATCGATTTCGGCGCGGTTACCCTCACCATCAACGGCACCCCCGCCGAACTGCAAGCCAACGGCCGCTACACCGCGCGCGTCCCCCACGCCGACACCTACCAGCTCTTCGCCAGCGGCCCGGGCATTTTCACCATGGTCCAGACCTTCGGGCCCGAGGAACTGCGCGATGCCGCCTGCCAATGTCTCGCCGTGCCCGAAATCGAGCTGGTCGCGCGCAAGGAAGGGCGGATCGAAGTGTTCCTCGGCGGCGATACCATGGCCGGGCGGCGCTATGTCGATCCGGCCAAGGGCAAACGCGCCACGGTCAGCCGGGACTCTATCGAGGCCGATCTCGCCGCGCTGTTCCGGCCGATGCAGCCCTATTTCGTCCCCTCCGATCTGGCCTCGGTCAATCTCGAGACGGTGCTGGCCGACTCCGTTCCCGGCGGGTCGCCCAACAAGCTGATCGTGTTCTACAGCCCGACCGCGCTGGCTGGGGCACTCAAGGCCGCAGGGATT
>JANOGS010000276.1:0-1530 GCA_031414115.1 Novosphingobium sp.
AGCGCTTCGAGATCGCCAAGCTGATCGTCCAGCGCGCCCAGGACCACGGGATCAAACCGCAGGACGTGGTGGTCGATCCGTTGGTGATGCCGATCGGCGCGATCAACAAGGCCGGGCGCGACGTGTTCTACCTGGTCCGGCGGCTGCGCGAGGAGCTCAAGGTCAACACCACCTGCGGCGCCTCCAACATCGGCTTCGGCCTGCCCAACCGCCACGCGATCGGCAACGCCTTCCTGCCGATGGTCGCCGGCGCGGGGATGACCAGCGCGATCCTCAACCCGTTGCACGAAGGCATGGTCGCCGCGATCAAGGCCGCCGACACGCTCAACGGGGTCGATCCCAACTGCGCCCAGTGGATCCGCATGTTCCGCGAGCCAAGCGCCGAGGGCGAAGGCCGCGGCGGGCGTGGCGGACGCGAAGGCCGCCGCCGCCGTGGCTGAGGAACACACCGGCCATTGTCTGTGCGGCGCGGTGACCTACCGCGCGCGCGGGCTGGCCGACATCTGGTATTGCCATTGCCGTCAGTGCCGGCGGCTGACCGGGCACTATTTGCCTGCGAGCCGGACCACGCGTGATCGGTTGATCGTTTCGGGCGAAGTGGTCTGGGCGCCGCATTCGGGCAAGTCCGAACATGGCCGCTGCGCTTCTTGCGGCAGCCTGCTGTTCTGGATGACCAAGGGCACCAAGGAAATCAGCGTCCTCCCCGGTTCGCTCGAACACACCCAGGGCATCGCGGTGCGCGGCCATATCTTCGTTGCCGAAAAGGGCGACTACTACGAGATTGCCGATGGCCTGCCGCAGTTCGCGCGCTGGCCCGAGCAAGGTTTGCAAGACCCATGAGCAGCGCCGCGCACAAGGTGATCTTCACCCCCTCGGGCATCCGCGCCACCGCGCAGGACGGCCAGAGCGTGTTCGATGTCGCGCTGGCCGCCGGGGTCGATATCCAGTCGATCTGCGGCGGCAAGGGGCTGTGCAAACGCTGCCAGATCGAACTCGAACCCGGCGAGCATGCCAAGTTTAGGCTCAGCGTCAGCGCCGATGCGCTCTCAGCCCTAACTGACAGCGAGACCAAGGCGCTGGACAAGGGTCTGATGCGCCAGGGCCGTCGCCTCGCCTGCCGCGCCCAGGTTCACGGCGACGTGGTGATCGAAGTGCCGAGCGACGCGCGCCAGCACCGCTCGGTAATTTCCAAGGCCAGCACCGGCTTCACCACCGCGCTCGATCCGGCGGTCAAACTCTACATGTGCGAGCTGCCCCGACCCGAGATGGACGACAATCCCAGCGATGCCGAGGCGCTGATCGAAGCGCTGCGCGGCTTCGGGATCGAGGCTACGCCCGAGTTGCGCACCTTGCAGAAGCTCCAGCCGATCCTCAGCCAAAACGAGCGCCAGCTGATCGCGGTGGTCCGCGATGACGCGCGGATCATCGACGTCTGGCCGCCCTCGCCGTTCGATGCCTATGGCGCGGCGATCGACATCGGCTCGACCTCGATCGCGCTCTACCTCTACGATCTGACTCGCGGCGAGCTGG
>JANOGS010000277.1:0-5210 GCA_031414115.1 Novosphingobium sp.
GACGCTACGGCATCCGCGCTATCAAAACCGGTACTGGCGGCTGGCGAGGTCGAACATGATCTCTTCGCTGCCGCCGCCGATCGCCATCACCCGGACCTCGCGGTAGATCCGTTCGACCCGGCTGCCGCGCACGAAGCTCGCTCCGCCCAGGATCTGGCAGGCCTCGCGGGCGCAGAATTCCATGGTCTGGGTCGCCTGGACCTTGAGCAAGGCGAAGTCGCCGGGGAAGGCCTTGGCGTTCAGCACCTGCCAGGCGCAGTGGTCGATCCAGGCCTGGGTCGCCTGGATCCGGCGGACCATGTCGGCGAGCTTGTGGCGGATCGCCTGGTTGGTCACCAGCGGCTTGCCGAAGGTCTCGCGGCTGCGCGCCCAGTCGAGCGCGTCCTCATAGCAGATCCGGGCATAGGCCGCAGCGCCCTGGGCCATGCCCAGCCGCTCGCCGTTGAAATTGCGCATGATCGCGCCGAACCCGGCGTTCTCGGGGCCGATCAGGTTCTCGGCCGGCACCTCGACATCGTCGAAATGGATCGTTGCGGTGTCCGAACAGAGCCAGCCCATCTTGTCGAGCCTGGTACGCGAAATGCCGGGCCGGTCGGTCTCGACCAGCAGCAGCGAAACCCCGCCGATCCCGGGGCCGCCGGTCCGCACCGCCAGGGTGATATAGTCGGCACGCATGCCCGAGGTGATCAGCGTCTTGGCGCCGTTGACCACGTAGGCAGCGCCCCGGCGCTCGGCCCGGGTGCGCAGGTTGGCAACGTCCGAACCGCCGCCCGGCTCGGTGATCCCCAGCGCGATGATCTTCTCGCCGGCCAGCACTGCGGGCGCGATCCTGCGCTTCAGTTCCGCGCTGCCCGCAGCCAGCACCGGCGGCAGCCCGATCCCGTGGGTCATCAGCGAGGCACTGATCCCGCCGGCGCCAGGCCGGGCCAGTTCCTCGCTCTGGACCAGGCTGTGGAACAGGGTGAAGCCGTCGCCAGTGCCGCCGTATTCCTCGGGATAGTTGAGCCCCAGCACGCCCGCTGCGGCAGCCTTCCGGTGCAGCTCGCGCGGCAGTTCCCCGGCCGCTTCCCAGGCATCGATGTGCGGGGTGATCTCGCGGGAAACGAAGGCGCGGACCGAATCGCAGACCGCCTCGTGGCTCTCGTCATAGTGCGGCGAACGGGCCCGCCACTGGTCGAATAACGGGGTTTCCATCGCAGGCCCTCCTAAAGCTTCGGCAGCGTTACCCCGCGCTGGCCCATGTATTTGCCGGCGCGGTCGGCATAGCTGGTCTCGCAAGGCTCGTTGCCCTGGAGGAACAGGAACTGGCAGGCGCCCTCGTTGGCATAGATCTTGGCGGGCAAGGGGGTGGTGTTCGAGAACTCCAGCGTCACGTGGCCTTCCCAGCCCGGCTCGAGCGGGGTGACGTTGACGATGATCCCGCAGCGCGCATAGGTGCTCTTGCCCAGGCAGATCACCAGCACGTCGCGCGGCACCCGGAAGTATTCGACCGTGCGGGCCAGCGCGAACGAGTTGGGCGGGATCACGCAGACATCGGTGCTGCGGTCGACAAAGCTGTCGGGATCGAAGTTCTTGGGATCTACAATCGAGGAGTTGACGTTGGTGAAGATCTTGAAGTCCTCCGCCACCCGCGCGTCGTAGCCATAGGAGGAGAGGCCGTAGGAGATGCACCCATCGCGGCGTTGTGCTTCGACGAACGGCTCGATCATCCCGTGCTCAAGCGCCTGGGTGCGGATCCACTTGTCGGAAAGAATCGCCATGGCGCGGTGATGGCGCGGGGCGGGGCCTTCGACAAGCTCAGGCTTAGCGGATGTTGTAGATTACCCGGAACCGGCGGATTTGGGCGCTTGCGGCCCGTGCCGCGCACAAGGGGGCCTAGACGGGGCACAAAGCGACCTGGGTGGGGTACAAGGCGACCTGGAGCGGGTTCAAGGCGGCTCAGAGGGGCAACCAGGATCAAGGGTTATGCAATATAATCAGCAGGTTGGTTCTTATGACGGACAGATGGCGAATTTCGAACGCATGACTGCCCTGGACTTGTCCGCACCATGCCAAAGCGCGTCGCTGTAGGAAAGCCGCGGGCTTGCTGAAGCGGCCCTTCAAAGAATCCACCCCCACCGGGGGAGGGGGACCGCGCCAGCGGTGGAAGGGGGACCGCGCCAGCGGTAGAAGGGGGCAAACAACAACGCGCGCGACAGCGCGCAGTCGCTGCCGCGGCTGTTTCAGCAAGGCCCCCTTCCGTCTCGCTTCACGAGCCTCCTCCCCCGAGGGGGAGTATTGCCCGGTGCAGCCAGATAGCCAGGCAAATGGGGGACAATGTAAGACGTCGCCATAATTCCAACCCTAGTCGATTTGAATGATATCCATCCGGAACTCTCGATTGGAAGGTCGCGCATCCCAGAACTTAACCTTCGGATTCAATCGCGTGGCCGCCAATTTAATTTCTTCGCGGCGTGCAACATCAATGCGACAACCAAAAATCAAACTCTCAAGTTCAGGCGCTCCGAATGACAGATCCTCGAATTGAGCCGTGCGGTCTCTGCCAAATCCAGAAGAGACTCGCCATTCGGCCTCATAACTCCAATGGTCCGATTTCGTGTAAACTAACTTATTGATCAACTCTTGGGGGTCGGATTTCATTCGGCCTGAAAGGAGATCAGCCAAACCCTGTTCGTCCATCCAACGTGGCATTGCGGCAGTGTAGGTCACTTCACGAGCCATGGAGTAAGGGCTATCCAATTCTGGAACTGTCTCGAACCTCATAACCACTCCGCCGTGTTGTTGACCGTAGTGTGACCACATCAACATGTTATCGGGACGCACTGTCAAGCACAGCACTTTGGTCCTATTTAGCATTGGGCGCACCTCTGCTGCAGAAGCTTCGACACCCGACAAGACCTTTGCCAAGCTTGCATCGACTGCCGGTCCCATCTCAGCTCCAAATTCATCCCGGGTCATCGAAATTCCCTTTTGGGCAAATGCTTGGCGGGCAATCGCGATCAAGATACCAAGCGTATTCCCCGGTTCTGCCGGGTTCTCGCCAAAATGATCATTGTAACCTTGATCAAGGGCCATTTTTCGCACGCGATCCAAATTGAAATCGATTCGTAAGTCGAAGTTCATATCGAATGGATCATTTAGGACCTGAGGCGTACTCCAACGCAGGGTTTGGTTTGTCAGCACGGCTAGAGCTGTTTCGGATGTCATATATTTGAAGAAGAAGCGCCGCCGATTGCGGGACGTTGCACCTGGGTGCAGAAGCAAGTCGTTCGCGTTGTCCATATGACCTAAGCTGTAATTTCGGATTTCGGTGACAGGGATTTCGGTGACAGTGCACTCAATTCAAGATAATTGTTGGACTATCACAGAACTGTTACCGTACCCCCCCGCTTTCCCCGGAATTACCCGCAATGAGTCCTGAGCCTAGGGACTTCGTTGGCCGGGAAGACGGTGTTCAACGAAATAGGCGAGCAGTGCACTGTGGAAGCTGGCGTAGGTTCGGGCCTTTGCCTTGTAGACTACGTCGGTGCAGGTTGGCCAAGAGCCACCGTCGCCACGACATCGGAGGACAAAAGTGGTTTCAAAGTTATGAAGGAAGCCGGCACAACGGGCCATCGCCGCGGTAGCCAACGTGTCGGACGGTTCGGCGGAACGGCGAAGGCGGAGCTTGGCGCCGTTGAGGCAATTGTTCAGCTGGAGCCCGCGAGCGTCAAGCAGTCGGGCGATCACGACGCGATCGTCGGGGCTGAATGTTGTTCTGGCTTCGAGTTCTACTTGCTTAGCATCTAGCGCAGCGGCGGTAGCGGGTGAGACCATGTTTTCCCAGACAAGCGGATCGCTTGGATCGCGGACTTGGGAAGGAGCTGCAAGAAGTAGGAGGATGGCCAACATCGCGATGCGTCTAGTTCGATATCCCAGTAAGTTGCACGTATACAAAAATTATTCGTTCCAAAGACACAAGAATTCCAGGGACAGTATGCTTTAGTCCCTCACACCCCGTGATACCCCCGATACCACTCGACAAACTGTGGCACCCCCACCTCGATGCTCGTCGTCGGGGCATAGCCCAGATCGCGGGCAATCGCGGTGATGTCGGCGTAGGTCGCAGGGACATCGCCCGGCTGCATCGGCAGCATTTCGATCTCGGCCTTGCGCCCGCAAGCCTCTTCGAGCAGGGCGACCACCTTCATCAGGTGCTCGCTCCGGTTGTTGCCGATGTTGTAGAGCGCGTGGGGTTTGTGGCTGCCGCCGGCCTTCTCCGCGCCATCATCGGCGGGCGCACTATCCAACGCGGCGACCACTCCGGCGATAATATCGTCGATGTAGGTGAAGTCGCGGTGCATTTCGCCGTGGTTGAACACCGGGATCGGCTCGCCGGCGAGGATGCGGCGGGTGAAGTTCCACAGCATCATGTCGGGCCGCCCCCACGGGCCATAGACGGTGAAGAAGCGCAGCCCGGTGAGGGGCAGACGGAACAGGTGGGCGTAGGTCTCGCTCATCAGTTCGTCGGCGCGCTTGGTCGCGGCGTAGAGCGAGACCGGGTGGTCGACCCGGTCTTCCACGGCAAACGGCAGCTTGGCGTTGCCGCCATAGACCGAGCTTGAGCTGGCATAGACCATGTGCTCGACCGCGCGGTGGCGGGCGAGTTCGAGCAGGTTGACGTGGCCGGCGAGGTTTGAACTGACGTAAGCCTGAGGGTTCTCGAGACTGTAGCGCACCCCCGCCTGGGCGCCGAGGTGGACCACGCGGTCGATCTCGGTCCCCTCGAGCGTTGCGTTCAGCGCGGCCATGTCGGAAAAGTCGAGCTGGTGGAAGGCGAAGCGGTTGCCGCCGGCTGCGGTCAAGGTCGCCACCCGGTCGCGCTTGAGCGAGACCTGGTAGTAATCGTTGAGGCTGTCGATGCCGATCACCACGTCGCCGCGCGCCAGCAGGCGCTGGGCGAGGGCATGGCCGATAAATCCGGCGGCTCCGGTGACGAGTACTTTCATTTGCGCTCCTTACACCATGCCCCGTAATCGCAACCATTAGCCCCTTCCCATTGGGGTGGGGTTGGGGTGGGGGTTCAACGCCAGCGTGGACGCTCGGCTTCGCCTCGCTCCCCCACCCCCTAACCCCTCCCCGCCGGGGAGGGGGGATGGTACGGCATCGAACCGTTATACTCGCGGCCTTATTTCATGGTTAACTCTCGGATGTTAGGGGGCTTCTATGAC
>JANOGS010000278.1:0-3426 GCA_031414115.1 Novosphingobium sp.
GACACTCAAGAGCCCAAAGGCTCCCCTCCCTCAATTTCAGAGTTTTTCGCAACCGGTAAAAAGCCCGGTTGGGCGATCTGTTCTAGCAGACGTTGTGACGGTGAAAAGGCAAATTTGTATGTGTTGCATATTAAATTCCGCCATCACCGGCGAAACTCATCGCTATCATTTGCCCGGATGATAGTGAGTGGGGCGCGTGATCAGTCTTCGCCGAGTTGCAGCGTCCCCTCAAGCCACGGAAGTCTCGCGATGAGGTCGGGAAAGACTTCTTCTGCAAGGATTGATTGGCATTCGTCGTAAAGGATGCGCGGCGCAGTACCCAGGGTTTGCTGCCGTGCCAGCAAGGTCATGCGCCGGCCGAACTTGCCGCGCAGGATCGGATAGACGCTCAGTTCGTCGAACACGCTGGGGGCCTGGAACAGGCACAGCGGCGTCGTAATCCCCCAGCCCAGGCCAAATGCCACCGCCTGGGCATGACCGACGATTGAATCGAACTCGATTTGCGAGGGATATTTGAGTTGCAGGCGGTTTAGCTGGGCTTCGGTCTGGCGACCCATCGAGGACCGCAGCGAAAAGCGGATGAAGGTGCTGTCGGCCAGATGCGGACCGAGTTCGGGAGCCAGCGTGAAGCTCTTGGGAAAAATCAGCACATAGGGTTCGGTGTAGAGATTGTAGCGATCGACATCGAGCATGTCCGAGGTGTTGCTTTCCTCGGTGATCATCAGATCCGCCGCGTGGGTGTTGAACTTGGCGCGTTGATCCGGCATCAAACCGTTGGAAATCCGCCAGAAACGCGCCATTTCGGCCTTGCGTCGATAGAGCCGGGGACCGAGCACGTTGGCCAGGCTTTCGGGCATGGCGATGTTGATCGAGGACAGTTCGCCGCTTTCGCTTTCGGTCGCCTCGACAAAGGCGGATTGCAGGTCGCCGAGGATTTTCTGGCTCTGGCGGAGCAGGACCTGACCGACCTTGGTCAGCACGATCGGGCGGATCGAGCGGTCGAACAGCTGGCGCCCGACGCTATCCTCAAGCCCGGCGATGATCTGCGAGACGCCGGACTGGGTCAGGCCAAGCACCTTGGCGGCCTGGGTCATCGAGCCTTGTTCGGAGGTGACCACGAACACCTGCAGCGCGCGGAATTCGAAGCTCGAAGGCAATTGGCCCTTGGTCACTTTTGTGCTGCCCCTAACATTAGCAGCGCTTATACACGCCGGGGGCTGCGGCTCAAGCGATCCGCGCGCCCTGGCGGACGAGCTCGCGCTGGATCGCGGCAATGTCGGCATCGGCGAAGTCGCGGCCGGTCTTGACCGCGAGCGCGGCCGCCACGCCTGCGCCCTGGCCGGCGACCGCGCAGCACATCATGTTGCGCACCGCCGCATGGCTGACCTTGTCGCCGCCGATGGTCCGCCCGGTGACGATCAGGTTTCTCACCTGCTTTGGCAGCATCGCGCGGTAAGGCACCTGAAAATAACGACCCGTCGTCGGCAGAATCAGCAGGCCATAGCCATCGATGAACTCGGGAAAGATGCCGATCGAATCCTCGAAACGGGCCTCGCCGCGGACGTCTTCGCCAGTCAGGTTGTAGACCGCGTCGATCTTGCGAGTGTCGCGAATCCCCAGGGTCATGCCGAAATTGCGCAGCTTGGCCTGCTCGCAGCCTGGCTGGAAGCGCCGCAGCGCCGCGACCGCGTGCATCGCCTGCCGCCGGCCTGCGATCTCGCCGCAGGTCAGATCGTCAGGATCGGTCCCGTCGAGCGTCAGGTGAACCATATTGAGGTAGGTGAGGTCACCCTGGTCGGAGACAGTCCCCCAGGTGCCGGCGATGGTCGCCAGGTTGTCGGGCAGCAGCCCGGCCTTGTGCGCCTGCTCGAACGGCTTGCGCAGGAAGGGGGAGAACAGCGCATCTTCCTTGCCGGCGGTTGTCACCGACCATTCCCCGTCCTTGGCCCAGTCGGCATAGGTTTGCGGATCGGCCTTGATCGCATCGATAAACCGCGCCTTGTCGACCCCGCACATTGAAAACATCACCGAGGCGCTCATCATTTCGGCCTTGGGGTGCATGTGGGTCGGCGCGCCAGCGCGGTGGGCAATGTCGCCATCGCCGGTGGCATCGATCACCCGCTGCGCCAGGATCGCCTCGCGCCCCGATTTGCTCTCGACGATCACCCCGCGAATCGCGTCACCTTCCATGATCGGGGCGACGAACATCCGGTGCAGCATCGGATGCACCCCTGCTTCCTCGACCAGCCGGTCAGCGACCACCTTGAACGCTTCGGCATCGAGGCTGTGGCTGATGGACTGCGGCTCGGGCATTGCTGCGCCCATCGCTTTGGCGCGCTCCTCGAACTCGCGGCCGATGCCTTCGCTGTCGATCGTTGCGGGGTGGCGGTACCAGGCGAAGCCCTCGACCCCGACCTGGGTGATGTTTCCGCCAAAACAGCCGTAGCGTTCCAGCAGCGTGGTCTGGACGCCTGCCCGGGCCGAAGCGAGCGCGGCGGCGAGCCCGCCCGGGCCCGAGCCGACCACCAGTACGTCGGTTTCGTGGACCACCGGAATTTCGCGCGCAGGTTCTGGGATGGTGCGATTCATCGCTGTGCAGTCTGCCAGTTGGGCGCGACGTAGAAAGGCGCGTTGGAGGGCGGCAGCAGGCCCTTGCCGAGGACGTGGTCGGCGCCCTTTTCACCGATCATGATCGTCGGTGCGTTGAGGTTGCCGGTGGTAATCGAGGGCATTACGGAACTGTCGATCACCCTCAGGCCCTGAACGCCGATCACTTTCAACTCGGGATCGACCACCGCCAACGGGTCATCCACCGCGCCCATCTTGCAGGTGCACGAGGGATGCAGTGCGCTTTCGACATGCTGGGCGATGAACGCATCGATCGCCTCGTCACTGACGCAATCGGCGCCGGGCTGGATTTCTCGGCCGCGGAACGGCGCGAAAGCGTCAGCCGCGAAGATCTCCCGCGTCAACCGCACGCAGGCGCGCATTTCTGCCCAGTCGTCGGGGTGGCTCATGTAGTTGAAGCGGATCTTGGGCGCCTCGCGCGGGTCGGCGCTCGCCAGCGTCACCGTGCCCCGGCTTTTCGAGCGCATCGGCCCGACGTGGGCCTGGAAGCCATGCTCGCTGGCGAGCGAGGAGCCGTCGTAATTGATCGCCATCGGGAAGAAATGGTACTGGATGTCGGGATATTTGATCCCGGCCTGGCTGCGGATAAAGCCGCAGCTCTCGAACTGGTTCGACCCATGCGAAGAACTTCTTCTTCCAGCGCGGCAAAGGCGCGCAGCGCGTGCCCTTGTCTTCGGTACTCGGGCGAGACCAAAATGTTGTACACATAGGCCACGCGATTGCTTCCTCTGTCCTCTGCAGCAAACCAAATCACGCCGACTTGGGTTCCTGAGTTGTCTAGGGCAACGCTGAACAAGC
>JANOGS010000279.1:0-2549 GCA_031414115.1 Novosphingobium sp.
CCGATCCAGTCACCAGCGCGCGGCGCAGCGGCACCGAATACATCACCCCCAAAATACCGCCGATCGCAATGATCGCGACCGATTGCCAATAGGGGAACCCGGTCCACCAGCCGATCATGATCAGCCCGGGCAGCACGAAAATGATCGCCGAGAGCGTGCCCGCCGCCGAAGCGATGGTCTGGACGATGTTGTTTTCCTGAATGGTGCTGTCGGCAAAGGCCTTGAGCAGCGCCATCGAGATCACCGCAGCAGGGATCGAGGTGGCAAAGGTGATGCCGATCTTGAGGCCGAGGTAGACGTTGGCCGCCGTGAACAGCACGGTCAGCACCGCGCCGAGGATCACCCCCCTGATCGTCAGTTCACGCATCGCCTATTCCTTCGAAAGCTGACAAACCTGACAGGGTCCAGGGAATGAAAAAATTGCCGGTTTTTCCGTCCAGAACGGAGTGTTGGCACATTCAGCGCAAGCAGGAAATGCGGCTCACTCGATCCCGAGCGGCGGTTCGCCCAGGTCTTCCATGATCTTGGCGAGATCGGCCTGTCTTGGATCGAACGCCCGGTGCGCTTCCACCAGCCTGCCGAATGCCACCACGGCCGCTTCAGCGCCTTCCGGGTGTTGCCAGACTCCCGCTGAAACCGCGAGGAAATCGGCCCCGGCCTCAATCAGCGGCGCGGCATTGTCCAGCGTGATCCCGCCGATCGCCACGCTCGGCAGCTCTGCCCAGACGTGCCACCAGCGCAGCAAGGCGGGCTTGGCGTCGTGACTGACTTGCTTGGTGGTGGTCGGATAGAACGCCCCGAAGGCAACATAGTCCGCCCCCGCCTCGGCCGCCTCGAGCGCGAGGTGGCGGCTCCCGTGGCAAGTGACGCCGATCTGCGCGTCCTTGCCGAGCCGTTCGCGGGCTTCGCGGACGTCGCCGTCGTGCTGGCCAAGGTGGACCCCGTCGGCGCCGATCCGCTTGGCGAGGCTGACCGAATCGTTGACGATGAATGCTACGTCCCTGGCCGCGCAGATCGCCTGGAGCGGCTTGGCGAGTTCGGCGGCCTCGTGCTCGTCCATTCCCTTGACGCGGAACTGGAAGGCGGCGACCGGGCCGGCATCGAGCGCGCGGGCAAGCTGGTCCGGGAACTGGCCGGAGACGTCGAGCGGAGAGATCAGGTAGAGCTGGCAATGGGGCATGGCTGCGGCCTTAGTGTTATTCTGCATTCAGGCAAAGCCGGGTAAGAGGTCGGGCATGAAACACATCGCGCTTGCCGTTCTGTTCGGCCTCGCCCTCTCAGGCTGCGTCACTCCCAAGCTGAACGAGGATGGCTCGACCGAAGCTCGGCTTGGCCAGACTGTCGATCTCGGCGGGCCCAGGGTTACTGTGCTGCGGGTGATCGAAGACAGCCGTTGCCCGATGGAAGCGCGCTGTGTCTGGGCCGGGCAAGTCCGCGCCGAGGTGCGGATCGAGCTTGGCTCTGGCACGACTGTGCGCGAGCTGGTCAGCAACACCCCGCTGGCGGTGGCGGACGGATCGCTCGAACTGCTCGGCGTGATGCCGCCCACCAGCACCCAGCGCAAGATTGCGCCGCGAGACTATCGCTTTGCCTTGAAATTCAGCGGCGGGCTTTAGGCGGCCTTAACGGTCGAGCCCCGGTAGATGTCGTCAATTGCACTGGCCAACGCGGCGTCGAATTCGGCGTCGCTCATCTGCGCGCGCAGGTCTTCGAGCAGCGCACGGCTGAAGCTGGCGATGATCCCGCGGTTCCTGGCCAATTCGGCGCAGGCCTCGGGCCGCTTGTAGCCGCCCGACAGCGCAACCACGCGCAGCACCTTGGGATGGCGGGTCAGCGCATCGAAGGTCCCCGGCACCACCGGCAGCGACAGCTTGAGCATCACCTGCTCGCTCATCCCCTCAAGGTTCTTGAGGATCTCGCCAAGCATGATCGTATCGCACTCCGCACGGGTGGCGCTCTTGATGTTGATCTCGGGCTCGAGCATCGGCATCATTCCGTGGCTGAGCACCTGGCGGCCGACTTCGAACTGCTGGGCAACGATCGCGGCGATCCCCGCAGCATCGGCCGAATTGATCACCGAGCGTTCCTTGGTGCCGAAGACCCCGTGCGCCTTCGAGCGGACCAGCAGCGCATCGAGATCGGGCATCGGCTTCATCAGCTGGACGCCATTCGCCTCGTCCTCCAGCCCCTTGTCGATCTTGATGAACGGCACCACGCCCTTGGCGATCAGTGCCGCAGGGGTGGGTACACCATCGACCATGCCGTCCATGGTCCGCTCGAACAGGATCGCGCCGATCACCTTGTCGCCGGTGAAGGCCGCCGAGCGGATTATCCGGCTGCGCATTTCGTGGATCAGGGCGTACATCCGGGCCTCGTCTACCCACGCATCCTCGCCGATGCCATAGCCCGCCAGCGCCTTGGGGGTCGACCCGCCCGACTGGTCGAGCGCGGCGATAAAACCGTTTCCGGTAGCCATCTTGGCGGTCATTTCGGCATGGTTCATGGCTGCGGTCCCTGTCCTTGCATAGGTATGTAATGCGGCGCCCATA
>JANOGS010000280.1:0-26003 GCA_031414115.1 Novosphingobium sp.
CGGCACTGCGGCAGCAGCGCGGTGGCCGCCGAACTTGCCATCCGCTTGATCATCGCGCTTGCGGCATCGGCACATAGCCGAGCGAGCCGACCGCGAGGAGGATCCTGCGGCGGTTGACGAAACCAGCTGCCGCAAAGGCCAGAGCAGCGCCAGCAAGGTCTGTGGCGAGCGAGCCGATGCCGCTGCTCTGCGGCAGGAGCCAGCGGATCAGCAGCAGAGCCGATACCACGGTGACAAGTTGCGGACCGCAGGTTCGGGCAAGTTCGATGATCGCGCTACGACCGGCTCCGGACTGGTGCAGCACCATTGCCCCGTAAGCAAAGCTGGTGGCGACCGCCACGCTGCCGACTGCCAGAGCGACGGCGGTTGTACCCAGCGGTGAAGCCATCAAAGCCAGCGCGATCGCCGCCGAAGCGCAGATCAGCTGGATCCGCAACATGTCGCGGTGGCGGTCATGGCAGACCAGGAACGGAGTTGTTACGGCATCGAGCAAGGTGGTCGACTTGACCAGACAAAACACCACAATCAGGGGCACTGCCGCCTGCCACTTTTCGCCGAGCAGGATCGGCACCAGCTCTTCGGCCATAAAGGCCATTGTTGCCAGCCCGCTCCAGGCGATCGCGCCAACTCCGGATAGCATGGTCAACCACGAGGTGCGGACATCGTCGCGGTGCTTGAACCCGGCCGAGATATTGGCCTGCGCGATCTTCTGCAGCGGCTGCGCGAACAGGTCTACCAAGGTCGAAACAACCCGGTTTGAAGCGCGGTAGAGGCCGGTGGCGGCGGGCGAAAGGGTAATGCCCAGGACCAAATCAGCGCCATAGCCCGAGGTGAAGTTGAGCATCACCGCGCCATAGCGTTCGCGTGACCAGTGGAGCACGGTACGCACACTGGCGAAGGGAATGGTGAGTTGCGGCCGCTCGGCTGTCGAAGCGACATAGAGCACCATCAGCACGCCCAGCCGGACATAGGTTTGGCTGACCAGAGCAGCAATGCCGTAGCCGCCCAGCAGCATGATCACTGCAACTGCGGCACCGGTGGCGTCGCCTAGCAAGGTGACCAGGTAGTAGCGTCGCACTCGTCCGGCCCGCAGCAGCACCGCCTCATACCATGCCGACGCAGCCGCGAGCAGCAGCGACGGGCCAAGCAACAACGCAAGTATGCCGACTTCGGTCATGCCGAACAGCAGCGGTGCCGCAAGGTAGACAATCCCCGTCAGGCCCACCCCGCCAATCGCCAGAACCTGGTTGGCGATGAAGCACGCCTGTTTGAGGCTGGGGGTGTCGGCCGTCTTCAGCAGATATTCGTATGGCCCGACGTAGAACAGCGCGCGAACCAGCAGCAGGAACACCGTGGCAAGGGCAAAGGTGCCGAAATCGGCGATCGAAAGTGTGCGCGTCGCGACGATTGTCACGCCAAACAGCATCAGCTGGACCAGTGCCCGCGATGCGAAGCCGGCTCCCCCCCTCAAGATTCCTGCGCGCAGTTGGGACATGCCTGGGCCGCTCAGAACTTGAGAATGCGTTCAGGATGGATGCGTCCGCGCAGCAGGTCGAGCAGGGCAATGGCATTGCCAGAGAGCCGCCCCCGCCGATCGACATAGGGTTCTGACCACAGGCTGCGCAGGACATTGGCTGCCAAATTGCGCCACATCAGCCGCCAGGCCAGCCGCGGCGGGATAGTTTGCTTGCGCAGCAGATAGACCGGGTTGGCGATCTGTGAATAGCCGAGCCGCTTGCCCGATGTGCGCCCGCCTTTGGTGCCAAGGTGCACCCCGGTAAGCTGGTTCGAATAAACCAGTGTGCCATTCCGGCCGAGCTGGAACGAAAAGTCGACATCTTCCTGCCAGCCGTAAAGCGGCAGGCTCTCATCGAACCAGATACCCTTGGCGGCTTCCAGCCGGACACACAGGTTGCAACCATAGAGCGCGGGCAGGGCGCGCTCCTGGATGATTTCGGGTGGGCTATGACGGCCAACCGTTGTCACCGCGTCGGCGAAGGAAATTCCTGGGCTCTTGATCCCGTCAGCAAGCAGCCGGCCGGTGGCGCCGACCAGATAGGGCCGGGCCGTGAACATGGCTTCCAGTGCTTCCAGATAGTCGGCCGCGGGAACGAAGTCGTCGTCGAAGAACACCGCGATATCGGCCTGGTCGCCAAGATGACGCAAAGCCGCGTTGCGCTGACGCGGCAGGCCGCGCTCGGCGAAGATGATCTCATAGCGATCCGCTTCGATACCCGCGACATCCGCCTCAGTAACGGCTGAGACGACAATCCGGTCGGGCTTGCGGGTCTGTTCGGCGAACCAGTTGAGGGTTTTGCCAAGTAACTCGGCTCGGCCGGTGGTGGCGACGATGATTGCAATGCGCACGATGTTCTGCCCCTGCTTCTGGTCGCGACTCGGCCTCGGCTGATTGCCTAGCGATGTTACGATACGGAGGCAGCAAGCCCCGCAGCGGGAAACTCGGTTGGCACCGGTCGGGGACTGCGCAGCGCCAGCGCGACGCCGCTCAGCGCCCCCCAGATAAATCCTGGATCTGGGGTAGCGGCTGAGAACGAGGCGGGGACCAGGGCGATCAGCACGGCCCAGCTTGCCGCCGCCCCGGTGGCCTGGGCGGGATCGGTAAGGCGAAAATAGGTTGATCGATGCAGCGGTTTGAAAGACCTCGTCAGATGGATAAGCAGCGCGACACTGCCGATAACCCCGGTCGAACCCAGCACTGCCAGCGCGATACTCGATGAGCGGAAGCTGCCCGGCCCGATGCCAAGGCCGGACGATACCGCGAAGGCGTCAAACCCCTGGCGGGCCCAGAACGCGCGCTGCAGGGCGGAGAGACTCCCGGTCTTGTCAACGGTGAAGCGGGCGACGAACTCGCTCAATGCCGCTGCTGCCTCGGGGTTGAGGGCAATTATCGCGATTAATCCTGAAAGCAAGACCAGCCCGCCCGAGACCAGCGTCAGCGCGCGACCGCCAGCAATGCTGCCAGGCATCAGCAGCAGTCGCAGTGCCAGAATCGCTCCGTAGCTCGCCAGACCAAGCATCGCGGTGGTCGACGTGGACAGCAGCAGAGCCATGCCCAGCAACAGGGCACCCCAACCGGTCCAGCGCGATTCAATCCCGCGCAGCCACAGCTCGGCACTGAATACCAGCCAGATGAAGCCATAGGCAGAATAAACCGCAGGTTCGGGAAAGATTCCGGTCATCCGCGCGTAGCCATCCAGTGACTGATCAAGCTGAGCATAGAAGCCGTTGCGGAAGAACTTCTGAAAGACCGACCAGGCGGTTCCGGCCAGGACCACACTGGCAAGTCCCAACAGCGCGTGGATCGCTGCGATCGCTCCAGCCGTGCGGGCCAGCACCCGCCAGGCCATGGCGGAACTGCAAGCGAGGTAGGCACACAGCGCCGCCAGCAGGGTCGATACCAGATAGACCGCCGAAGTGACGTTCTGAGGGCTGAATGACAGCGGAAATGCCGCAAAGATATAGCCGTTGGGGATCGGTCGCAGCGGTGTGACGTCGATCGAACCGGCAAAGATCCGGGGCAGGATCATCGCCCCCAGTGCGCCGTAGATCACGAAGATCGCCAGGAAGGCGAGTTGCGCCAGCGCTCCGGTGATCTGTCCGGGGCGGTGTTTGTCAGGGGTCAGGCTGCGCACCGCCAGAAAACCCAGTGCAAGGACTGCGGGCTGGACGGTCGAGCCGCCCAGACTTGTCAGCACCAGCGCGGCCGAGCCGCCCAGCAAGGACAACAGCAACACAGCCTGCAGCATCACCAGAACGCTGGCCCGCCACAGCATCACCGAACACATGGCTATGACCAGAACGCCGAATAAGGTCAGCGCCATGTCAACACTCGGCAGGATGGGACGGCGTGCGGGACACGCGGAAGCGATACTTCATCCGGTCGCCGCCCGCAGTCGCGCCGGGTGAAAGCACGAACTCGATCCGATCGCCGGGCTGGACCGTGACCGCCGCCCGGCCGCTGCGTGGCCCGGTCAACGGACCGGTCGCTGCCGACCAGACAGTCCGGGAGTTATGCCGAAGTTCGGCCAGGGTGCCATCCCCAGTGGTGCCCAGCGGCGCAAGGCAGACCGAAGCATGAAGCACTCCGGGGTCGCGCGCTGCATAGGAAGCCACGGCGCTGATCCCGGCGGCGGGACCCATTCCGCCCTGGGTCACCTTGACTGCTCGGGCCTTGGTTGAACTAAGGTACGTGGTCCACTGCCAGTCGATCGGGCTCAGTGGGTACTCCGTGCCGTTGTCGACGCGCCGTGCCAGCCAGTTGAGCGGAGCCTGTCCAAAGCCATAGAGGCTGTCGGCAAGGACTTCGGCGGGGCCAAAGTCGATCCGTTCCGCAGCCTCGATGACAACCGGTTCGGCGCTGACCACGGCGGGCAAGGCGGTAGCGGTGCCATCGGCCCGCCAGGCGCGGGCCGCGCCAACTGCCGTCACCGCGCGCGGGGTTCCCCAGATCACGTCAAAGCGGTTGCCGATGCGAAAGTGGAACAGGTCGGGCGCGCCAAGGTCGATCCGCCGCGCCGGTCCTGCCGGGGCAAGGGTCTTGGTGACAAAGGCAAAGGCATCGCCAGCTGGCTTCGGGCCGCCGCTGAGGGTCAGCAGGCCCATGGTCGGAAACCATTTCTGGTCGATCAGGGCATACCAGAACTGCCGGTGCACCCCGGCGCTCTGCTGCAGCATTGCCATTTTGAGCAAGAATGGCGGAGCATCGGCCGGCTTGACGAAATCGCGGCTGAACTCGGTTGACCAGACCGGCTTGGGCGTGCCGTGGCGCTGCATCGCCGCAACCAGCCGGGCAAGTTCCCAGTCGACCGTTTCGGGATCGGTGCGATAGGGATGGACGGCAACCCCGTCGACCAGCGGCAGCATGCCCGCAGCATAGAGCCGTTCGTGGAATCCGGCGGCGATGGTATTGGTCGATCCGCCGACGATCGCCAGATCGGGATTGGCGGCCTTGACCGGCGGTCGCACCGCCTTGAGCAGAGCGATGTACCAGGCCACCCGGTTGCTGGCTGCGGGGCCGGTGACGTTGTTCTTGCCGTTGATCTCGTTGCCGATCTCGATCGCGATAACGCAGCCGCGGTAGCGCGCGGCAATCGCTGCGAGGTAGTTGGCAAAGGCCTGCTGCGCTTCGACGCTGTTGGCACTGAAGCCATCGTCATAGATCTTGTTGCGCGGGTCGATCCCCAGCAGCACTTTCATGCCGGCCGAGCAGGCGCGGGTTATGTGGCCTGAATTGGTATCGGTGAACGCATAGTTACCGCGGACCGTTTCAACCGCGGCCCAGTGCAGCGAATCCCTGATCGCATTGGTACCCAGCCCGGATGCTGTGTCCATCAGCCGGGTCGGCCAGCCTTGGCTGAAATGCGTGGTCACGCCAAGACTGGGGTCGACCGGTCCGGTCTGGCTTTGGCCTGGGGCCGCTCCCGGAACCGAGCAGGTCGCAGCCAGCAGGCTTAGCGCGATGGCGGTGTTACGCATCGATACCTTCCTCTTTCAAAATAGCCCGGATCCCGGCGTCGAACCGTTCGGGGGCGAAGCGCCGGGCATTGGCGATGGCGGCAGCAGGATCGAAATGCGGGAGCCAGGCCTCGAGCGCTTCGACCCCGCCTATCAACGATTCGACCGACTGCTGATCGAAGAACAGCCCGGTCTGCTGCGGTACGATCGAATCGAGCAGGCCGCCGCTGCCATAGGCCAGCACTGGCCGGCCACTGGCGTTGGCCTCAACCGGAACGATCCCGAAGTCCTCCTCGGCCGGAAAGACCAGCGCCCGGCAACTGGCGTAGGCCTGCTTGAGCGCCGCGAAATCAAGTCTTTGGACGATCGTAATGTTGGGACCGGCCCGCCGCGCTAGCTTCGCATAGAGCGGACCATCGCCGACCATCAGCAAGGGCAGCCCAAGGCGATTGAACGCCTCAACCACCAGATCGGGGCGCTTGTAAGCGATCATTTGCCCGACCCAGAGGTAGCTTGGACCGACTTCGCAGGCGATCGCATATTCCTCGACGGGAACCGGTGGGTGGACCACATCGGCGTCGCGCCGCCAGGCCCGGGCGATGCGCTGGCGGATGAAGCTGGAATTGGCGACCAGGCGGTCGACCCGCGCTGCGCTGGCGCAGTCCCAGCCGCGCAGATAGTGGAACAGCGGCGGCATCATCAGCCGCTCAAGCCGACCGGCGGTTTCGCGGTAATCGTGGTAGTGATCCCACAAATAGCGCATCGGTGAATGAACATAGCTGAGGTGGAAAGCCCCGGGTGTCGCAATTACGCCTTTGGCCGGCCCGGATTCGCTGCTGATGACCAGATCGTAGCCCCTGAGGTCGAGCTGCTCGAGCGCTAGCGGCATCAGCGGCAAGTACTTCTGATAGTGCTTGCGGGCCCCCGGCAGGCGGTTGATGAAACTGGTGATCACGGTTCGCGCGCTGATCGCAGCCGAAACGTTTCCGGGATCATAGACATGGGTGAAGATGTCCGCGTCGGGGAACAGCCGCAACAACCGCTCCAGCACCCGTTCGCCGCCGCGCATGCCCACCAGCCAGTAGTGGACGATGGCGGTCCTAGGCCTGCGCGGGTTCGACATAATACTGCCGGTACTTGGAATAGTAGAAGCCGGGATCGCCGGCCCCGAAGCGGGCTTGCTTCTTCATGTCGATCCGAGTCAGCAGCACGCCAAGATCGGCAATGGCGTGCATCGGCAGCAGGCGCAGCGCTGCCCGGGTGGCGCTGTCAGGGGTCTTGCGCCATAGGGCACAGATCGCGACAGTATCGGCAATCGTCACAATCTCGCGCACTTCAGCGATCGGCAGGATTGGTGCGGTATCAAGCACGATCAGGCTGAAATGCTCACGTAGGGTGGCGATAACACGCTGGAAGTTGCCGCGTTCCAGCAGGCGTTCGCCCTCCGCAAACGGGGTTGTGATCGGCAGGATCATCGCCTCGCTGTGCGGATCCTTGATCATCGCATCGCCCAGCTTGACACCGTCTCGCAGCACTTCGCGCAGTCCGGGCTTGCCCTTTTCCGCAGTGAACATCCCGGCCTGCCGGTGGCGTACCGGATCGCAATCGATCAGGATCACCGAATCCCCAGCCATCGCTGCGGCGCGGGCCAGTGAAGCGGCGACCGTAGTCTTGCCTTCACCGGGCAAAGCCGAAGTCAAGGCCACCACCTGGTGCCGTGACCCCGGACCTTGCCGGATCGCGGTGAGCAGGCTGCGCATCGATTCGGCGTAGGCTGAACCAGGAGCAGTCAGCAGCGAATCGAGCGGATTGGCATCGCCAAGCCCGACCGAGGCGATCTCAGGCACGCCCGCCAGATAGCGCACGCGCAGCCGGGTCTCGATGTCCTCGCGAGTGGTGAGCCCGGAATAGTTGGTCTCGGTCGCCAGTGCCGCGCCGGCGCCGAGCAGACCGCCCAGCAGCAGGCCGAGCGCCAGATTGAGCGGCAGGTTAGGACTAACGGGCGTGGCTGGCACCCTGGCTGCCGAAAGCAGCCGCGCACCTGGCTGCTCGGTGCCAGCTTCTGCGGCCACTTCCTTGTAGCGGTTGAGATAGCTTTCGTAGAGCGATTGCGAGGCCTGCGCCTTGCGGCTGAGGTCGTCGAGACCGACCAGCGCGCGGTTCTCCGCCGCCAGGGTCGCGCGCGCCGCGGCCAGATCGCCTCGGAGCGAGCCCGCCTGCTGCGAGGTGGCGCTGGCAGCGGAGGCAAGGCCAGCGGCGACCCCGGCGCGGACTCGCGAGGTTTCCTGCCCGATCTGGGCGTCGATCTCTGAAAGCTCCCTCCGCGCGGCGAGAAAATCGGGGTGGTTCTCGTGAAATTTCCCCGTCATTTCCGCCACCCGTACGCTCAGCGTGGCGCGCTGCGAACGCAGCGTCTGGAGCAGGCCGGAATTGACCGATGCGGCACTGGCGGCGCCGCCGGCGGCATTGGCGCGGCCGCGATCAGCGGCGGCGGCGGCGCGCGCGGCGGCCAGTTGTTGGCCATAGGCAGCCGCTTCTTGTTCGGAGAGCTGGGTGGCCTGCGCGCTGAGCAAGCGGTTGCTGACGCGGAAATCCTGGACTGCCTGGAAGTCAGTCTGGGCCTGCTTGCGCAGTTCCTCGATCCTGCCCTTGAGCAGTCCCAGGGTCTGCTCGTTCTCACGCCGTTTGCGGTCAGCGGCATGGCTGGCAAAGCCGGTAGCAAAGCCATTGGCGACCCGTGCGGCGCGCTGCGGATCGGGGTCGGTGAAGGAGATGCGGATCGCATAGGCCGTCTCCATCCGTTCGGCCCGCAGGTTGCGCGCCATCGCTTCGGCCAGATGGCGCTGCCAATCGGCTACTGCCCCGGGTTCGACCGGGCGCGGCGCAATCCCAAGCTCAGCGGCGAACGTTGGATCCTTGTCGAGGCCTAGGCGAGTGGCCACCCCTCCGACCAGTTCGTGCGACTGGATGATCTTGATTTCCGTATCGACCTCTTCGGATCGCGGCAGCCCGGTCGCGGTCTCTGAGGATTCGGGAACCAGGGTCCGGTTCGTATTGTTGAGGACCACGCTGGCGCTGGCCTTGTAGAGGCGCGGTTGCAAGAGGGTATAGCAGAGAGCAAGTGCGGTAACGCCGGCAACAATCAGGCCGAACAAGGTCAAGCGGCGACGGAAAACCGTAACCAGGTTCTTGACGTCGAGCCGGTCTTGGCTGGCAGTCAGACTGGCACCGGGGACCTGCTCAGCCATGCGCTGAACACCGGTCTCGCCCTGGCGGTATTGGTCGGGCAGGTTCATGGACTGGTTTCCACTCGCATCGCCAGCAGCAGCTAGCGCCTGCCCGCGATGGCAAAGCCACGCGGATGTCGCGAACCTGCAATATTCTGCCGCGAGAAGCAGGCCCGTGGCGCGCAAGCAAGGGAATCGGATTTACCGCCCGGTTGGGTTGTAGACGCGGCAAAGGCGGCCAGGCTCAAATGGCGAGTGTTATACATAGTTTGGTGCTGCAAATTGTTTGGCTGGAGCCGGTTGAGCACGCGTTAAAGGGTTGCAATGTTTCAGGCTGATGACGTGCGCGAGGCAATTTTTCTTCCCTTGGGCAACAACCTGCCGCGGATCCGCGGCGCAGACGGCCTCCGTCGGCTGTGCTTCCGATTGGCCGGGCTGCGAATCGAGGGGCGCTGTGCCTTCTGGGGTGCTCTGACCATCCGCCCGATCGGGGGTGCCCGCAACATCTCGGTCGGGACCGGCACCACGCTCAACACCAATATCCGTTTCGGCGTTCCCAGCGCCCCGGTGACAATCGGGAAAAACGTTCTGATCGGTGCGAACGTAAGCTTCGAGACCGTAAGTCACGGGCTTGAGTTCGTGCCTGGCAAAGGGCGGGGCGACATCATCCGACCCATTTACGTCGCTGACGAGGCATGGATCGGGGCGGGGGCGATCATCACTGGCGGCGTAACGATCGGCCGGGGCGCTGTGGTTGCGGCTGGCGCCGTGGTCACCCGCGACGTCGAACCGTTGACCGTGGTCGGCGGCGTGCCGGCCAAGCTGTTGCGCCGGATCGGGGTTGCGAATGCCCCCAACTTACCCGAATCTGTCATCGAAACTGTCTAGGCAAAAGCAATGCGTCTACTCTCTTCGATTCCCGCTTTCCTGGCAGCGGCTGCGGCACTAACCGCGGGCGCCAGCGCTGCAGCGCCCGACAGTCATGCGACCACCGCGGCAATGGTGCCGGAGCGCCAGTTTGAATGCGTTCTGGGCCGGGCAACCAATCTGGATCCCCACAAGCTGCAGACCATCGCCGACATCCGTTATGAAGGCGCGCACCAATTTGCCTTGGTTCTGCCGCCGGTTCCTGCTGATCGCGGGCCGCTGCCAGACCCTTCCGCCGATCCAGAGCCGGTCGATCCCGGGGTCCGCATTCTCTCTGATCCGGACGGTCTTGCCCGTGACATGACCGAGTTCTTCCGGGTCGTCGATCTCTGGCCGGACCGGGTCGAGATGGCCGGGCGGATCGCGGGCGAGACCAGCGTCAGGCTGATTATCCTGAGCGAGATCGATCCCGACAAGTCGACCGCCAATCTGTTCATGACCAGAGCCGCTGACGCGGCCAGTCTGGATTTGAACCGGGTATATCAAGGTAGTTGCAAGGTGATTGCCCAGGCTCGTTTTGGGACCAACCGCCCGTCATAGCCATTCTGTCATAGCGCCGTAACGCACGCCGAACAGTACAGCGCGGCCTTGAAATTGGGGGTAGCGTTGACTGTCCGGCATACAACGATCGCAATTCCCAAGCACCGCAGCGATCTGTTCGATTCCGTGTCGGGGAGCTATCTGTCGACGCAGTGCGCGCGCTATGATCGCGGCCGTCTGATCGATCCGGTCAGGGGGATGGTCTGGTGCTTCGTTGAAGCCAATACGGGTGAGGATCGAGCGATTGACCTTTGCCGGCAGTTGCGGGACCACCCTCGCGGCGATCTGTTTTTCATTACAGCAGTGCTTGACGGCGTTGGCGTCAGTCCAAGCGAGCTGGCCGCGCGTGCCGGGGCCGATGAATGCATCCCGGGCCCGCTGACCCCGCAGGCACTTTCCGCGCGAATCGAACGGCGCGGGGTCAAGCGTGTCGAAGCCGGCGGCGGCGATATTCTCGAAATTGGCGACTACACGGTCGACCTGGCTACCCAGCGGATGTTCTGGACCGGCAAGTTGCTGGCCTTGCGTCCCAGCGAGTTCAAGCTCTTCACTGCGCTGTTGCGCTCTCGCAACCGGCTGATGTCGCTCGAAGAGATCATCGCCATTTCCGGGACGGCGCCGGGCACGATAAAGAAGCGCACGGTTCATGTCTGGATGGGCCGGTTGCGGCGGATTCTGAACGAGCAGGGCATTGGCGAGCACATCCGCTCAGTCCGTTCGATGGGATATGTTTTCGACTATCCAGATCATGGTTCGCTGCTTGGCCACGAGCCTGAAACGATCGGGAATCGACCGCTGGTGCGGTCGGGAGTCGAAAAGCAGGTGCTCGCCTAGAGTTTTCCCGATTGGCATCGGCTCATCACCAGCCCGCTCCCGCTCCCGACCAGCCATATTGGACAATGGCCTGGGTGGTTGGTTTTGGGTCTAGGCTCCCCTTGCCAAGCTACGCAGCCGGTTTCTCGCCGTGATTTGCCGCGCAAGAACCATCTCAAACCCAGACAAAACCGGGTCGCCACTGCGCCGGGTCAGGTCGGGTTTGCACCCAGATCAATTATGACATTTTGATGACAACAAACAGGAAGTGCTTCCCTAGATCGCTTATAACCCGCTGTCAGTTTCAAGCCGGAACCTATTGCCGACCCTGAAGAACAACTGGGAAGAATTCGATCGTGTTTAGATTCGCTGCGATGGGATCGCTTTGACTGAGCCACTCGAAACCGAGATCAAACTGGCTGCTTCGCCAGCTATGATGGCCAAGCTGGCCGAACATCCTGCGCTTGCCGGCAACGCTCGCACGGCCAGGCTTGAGAGCACCTATTTCGACACGATCGGAGGCCGGCTTGCAAGCAAAGGGGCCTCGCTGCGGGTTCGGACCAGCGGCGCGCAAGCCGAACAGACGCTCAAGATTGCCGGCACTGCCAATGGCGCAATCCGTCGCACCGAATGGAACGCGCCGGTCTCTGGCACCAATCCCGAAGCGTCGCGCTTTCCACCCGCAGCGCAGCGTGCGTTGATGCGGTTGAGCGAAGGGCTGACGACCACGCCGATCGCCAGCGTCGTCGTTGAGCGCACCAGCCGCAGGGTCAAGGCAGGCCGATCGAGCGTTGAAGTGGCCTTCGACAAGGGCGAAGTGCGTGCTGACGGTCGGACCGAGCAATTCTCTGAAATCGAGCTGGAACTCGCGAAGGGGCGGCTTGCGGATCTTCTGACGCTGGTGGCGAAGTTGCCGCTGGGCCCGGAGCTTGCCTGGTCGACCCGCTCAAAGGCCGATCGCTGCTTCGCGCTAGCCTTTGATCGGCAGCCTCGAGCCGTAACCGCGCGGCGCTTGGCTCTGGGCCGCTCGATGAATGTGGCGCAGGGCTTCCGGGCGATAGCCTGGGCCTGCCTGGAGCAACTCCTGGCCAACTATCCGCTGGTCATCGCCGGCGGCGATGCCGGCGCGGTGCATCAGTGCCGCGTCGCGATCCGCCGTCTGCGCGCGGCGTTCAGTCTGTTCGGAGCGGCCGTCGATGACGAGGCGCTTGCGGCAATCGATGCGGAATTGAAATCGGTTGCACGGGTGCTGGCGCCGGTGCGCGATCTCGATGTTCTGCTCGTCAGATTCGAGGGCGGCAAGGTCCCCGCAGAAATCGATGAGTTGCGCGATCACTTGAAGGGCCAGCGCCTGGCCGTGCAGGAAGAGGCCATAGCGGTCGTTTCATCGCCTCGCTTTCAGCAACTGCTGTTCGAGCTGGCCCATTGGATCGAGGCCGGCGCTTGGCAGGCAGCGCGCCTTGCGAAACAGCCGTTGGCACCCTTCGCAATCGCAGTCCTCAAGCATCGTCGGCGCAAGCTGCTGCGGACCGCTCGCAAGCTTCGTGATTTGTCCGAAACCAAGCAACACCGTCTTCGGATTGCTACCAAGAAGCTGCGCTATGGCACCGAGTTCTTCGCTATCCTGCTTGCAGCCGGCCCGGGTCGCGGCCGGCACAAGCCGTTCCACACGGCGCTGGTCCGACTCCAGGAATACCTGGGCGAGCTCAACGATCTGTCTGTCGCTAACACCAGTCGAAGCGCGATGTTCCCGGAGTGCGATCCGATCCTTTCGGCGCGGCTTGAGGCCTTGCTGGACGAATTCCTGGCATCGCAGCGACAATCGGCCAAGAAGCTGCTCAAACGCGCTGAACGCGCGATCGAGCGGCTGGACGCTGCGCCGGCTTGGTGGAAACCGGACAGTGCCAAGGCGCGTCCGGGGCGTTGATTGACAGTTTGGCCAATTGCGCCAGGTCCGCCTGGTTCTGCGCGGTTGGCCTGTGGCAGTCATCTACTTCGCTAGCTTGGAAATCGGACGACAAGCTGGTAGAAAATCGCCGAATCGCCTTGGCGGGACGCGCAAATCTGACTTGAGGTCATGCTATATGGACGCGGTTAGGGCGGCCAAAAATACAGTATCCCTTGAGGCGCTTGCGGCTGCGGAACGAACCGCATGGTTCGTTCGCAATCGCTTGGCGGACGCGGCGTTGATCCATGCCGGCAAGGATTCGAGAGCCGCGATCGCATTGCTTGAACGGGCGATTCGCGAAGTTGCTGAATTGGAAATTCTGGACCGCTAAAGTTTTTCCAATTGGCATCGGGTCATCACCAGCCTGCGGCCACGGTTTCGATGGACCGGCTTGGCAGCTGGGTCCGTCCCGACAGTTGCCAGACCGGTTCCAGTCCCAGGTGCAGCGCCAGTGCCTTGAGATCGCGTTCAACCCCTTCGTTGACCAGCATTGCCAGCTGCGGCGAGATCGACAGCACCAGCTTCGTTTCGGTGCGATGCAGTGAGCTGTCGATCAACGAGCGGATCGAATAGGAGCAGAGCCGGCGACACAGCCGCGTCGCGAGGCCCCAACCTTGGGCCTGGTGAACCAGCTCGGCGGCGGCCAGCGCGGAAAGTTCAGGCGCCACTGACAGCTTCCCGCTGCTCGCCGATACGCAGACTGCGAGCAAGGCCGTTTCGTGCCGCTCGATGCCGATCCAGCGCTTGCGCATGGCCCAGTCGATCCCGTGCGCAGCGCGCAAGTTGGGCTCAAGCGAACCTGTCGCAAGTGACAGCAAGGTTGCGCCCAGTCTCAGCCGTTCGTTCACCGCCGGAGCGGTGTCATCGCTTCCCAGTGACGTCCAGCCTGCCACCGCCGCGGCGTCTGAGATGGATACGCCTTGCCGCGCCGCAAAGGCCGAAATTCCGGAAATCAGCGGATCCTGGGTCCGTGCTGCGGGATCGAGCGACCGGTTAAGCAGGCCTTCGCGCAATCCCCAGGCGGAAAACACCACCCGGCGCGGCTCCAGGCTGTGCAGCACCGCCTCGAGCAAGGCTGCGGCGTGCGGCAAGGTCGCCAGGCGTGCTGCCGCGATTCCGGCCACCGCAGGCACTTCGTCTGGTGCCAGACGGGCAAGGCTGCGCGCCAGCTTGACTGCAACCTCGCGGCCCATCACGTGACCATGGGGATCGTCGAACGGCAGTTTTGCGCGGGTCACGGCCAGCTTGCCGAAGCTGCGAAACGAACCGCCGACCAGGTAAAGGGTCGATTCTGGCGCCGCTTTCCAGCCAGATTCCTCCAGTTGCCGCGCGACGGAGCGGCCGAACCAGCGAACGCCCCGTTCGCGCAGTTGGGGCAGGCACAGGGTGCCAAGCGGCAAGCTTGCGCCGCGGCGGCAAGTGCCGGCGTCGATCTCGATCAGTTCGAGGCTGCCGCCGCCAAGATCGGCGACAATTCCTCGTGCGCCGGGAAATGCGGCCATGACCCCCTGCGCAATGGCCTCGGCCTCTTCTTCGCCGGTTAGCAATCGTGGGCGAAACCCCAGGGCGGTCACCTGTTCGAGGAACTGCGGCCCATCGCTGGCATCGCGAACCGCTGCCGTGGCAACCACCTGAACATTTTCGGGACCCTGAAGATCGAGCAGCCCGCGAAACCGGGCGAGCGCTGCCAGGGCGGTGGTCACCCCCTTGCGCGAAAGAGTCCCATTCTCGGCCAGTCCGCGGCCCAGTCTGGCGGTGACTTTTTCGTTGTGCAGGACGATCGGCGCGCGCTGTGGCCCGCCATAGATCACCAGGCGCACGGTGTTGGAGCCGATATCGATCACCGCGCGGGCCGGGCGCAGGTCGGCATAGGGGGTTCGAGCTGCGAACATCATGCTCGGGTTCTCACCGCCTCACTCTCCATCAGCCTCACCGGTTCTGGAGCGTATTGGACGGGAATCGACGCGGGGGGCGATCGGTCCGTCAACACGCATTCCAGACTATTGCCTTGTTTGCGAGAAGTGAGCTTCTGCTGTGACAGGATGGTGACGCGGCATGAAACCCTGGCGGCGAGGGGGCGGCGCTAAGTCGTGGTGAAAAAGCAGGTTCTTAGTTGTTAACCACGTAGCTACACGTAACTTTGAACTGGCGCGGTGCAACTGCGTGGCATGGTTCGAAGCCTCTCCAATCGCGCTCTTCCGTTTGCGCTTGCCGGCGGCCTGCTGTTCGCGCAGCCGGCCCATGCGGCGCTGGGAATGATGGCGATGCCGATGGCGGTTACCTCGGCGCTGGCGGCGGTTGATAGCTGTCCGGCGGCGGCTACGCCGGTGGCAGCGCTGAGCGGGCAAAGCAAGGCTGCGGCGCTGCTGGGCGGGCAAGTCAGCCAGCTGGAGCTGATGCGCCAGCAGCAGGCCGGGGTTGCTGCGCCGACCGCGCCGGTGGTGGCGGGGCTCGCTTCTGTCGGAGTGCCTGAGCCTGGGGCCGGCACTATTCCCTCACCAAGTACCTGGAATCAAGGTTGTTCTGGCGGACTGGGACTGACGGTTCGGGCCGCGCTGCCGGCACTGCGCTTCGGCGCAACGCCGCTGTTTCCGGTGGCTTCGGTTTCGCCCGATACGATCCTGGCGAGCAAGCGGCTGGCGATTCGCAGCACCCCGTTTGACCGCGAGTGGAACCGGGTGCGGGGGAGTGGACTGACGAAATCGGCGGCGGCGCGGGTGTTTGGGCGCGGGCGCGGTGCGCTGGACCTGTCTGCTCTTGCGGCGGTAAATACCTGGGCTAACACGAAAATTCGCTATGTCGAGGACCGTGAGCTGTATGGTCAGGCGGATCGCTGGGCGACTGCCGGGGAAACCCTGCGGCGGCGCGCTGGCGACTGCGAGGACATTGCCATCGTCAAGATGCAATTGCTGGCTTCTCAAGGGGTTAGCCGCGAGGATATGCAGCTGGTGATCGCCCGCGATCTGGTTCGCGGGGCCGATCATGCGGTGCTGGTGGTGCGGATCGGCGAGCACAACTGGCTGCTCGACAATGCCACCGACCAGGTCCTCGATGCCAGCCTAAGCTACGATTATCGCCCGATAATGTCGTTCAGCCAGGGCAACAAGTGGATCCACGGCTACTGATCCACAACGGCACTCAAACCGCGCACCAGGCGGTCTAGCGCTCGGTCAAAGCCACCGAGAAGGCCCTGAGGACCGGCTTGAACAGATAGCTCAGGATCGATTTGCTGCCGGTGATGATCTCGACGTCGCAAATCATCCCCGGCATGATCGGAAACCTGAACTTGCCCTTCTCGATAAAGGCGCGGTCGGTCTCGACCATGACGATGTAATAGGCCTGCCGCTCGGCCTCGTCATAGATCGAATCGGCGCTGATGTTGCGAACCCTTCCGGCCAGCCCGCCATAGGTCGAAAAGTCATAGGCGGTGACCTTGACCACCGCCGGATCGCCAACCTTGATGAAGGCGATGTCCTTGGGGCTGACCCGCGATTCGATCAGCAGCTTGTCGCCCTGGGGGACGATCTGCATGATCATGTCGCCGGCGTTGACGAAGCCGCCGACGGTGCTGACCCGAACGTCGTTGACGAACCCGGTGACCGGCGCACGCAGTTCGGCAGATGAGCCCTTGATCGCTTCGTTGACCGCCAGCTTGGTGGTCACTTCGCTGCGCTCGGCCAGCGCCTGCTGGCGAAAATCGAGCTGGGCCTCGCTGGCCTGGGCCTGGGCCTCGCGGATCGAGGCCGAAGCGCGGGCCATGCCCTGGCGCGCTGCGGAAAGCCGCCCCTGGAGATCGACCAGCTCGCGCTGCGCAGAAAGCAGCTCGGTCTGCGGGATGACTTTCTTGGCGACCATCGGCTCGAGCGTATCGACCTGCTGCTGGGCCAGCCGCACGCTGCTTTCCAGGCTGCTCACGGTCGCCTGGCCTTCGGAAAGATCGCGGCGGCGCTGTTCGACCGCGGCGCTGAGCGCGCTCTGGCGGCTGGCCGCAGTGGCCCGGCGCGCCGCTGAAAGCTGGGCTTCCTCGGCGCAGATCGTGCCGACACCGCAGCCCGCGCCGCCGCCGGTGCCTTCGTTCTGCAGCCGCGAGGCCCGGGCGGTGAGCCGTTCGTTCTCAGCCTCTAGCTGACCGCGCTGGGCCTGGCTCTGCGCGCTTTCCAGCCGCCCGAGCAGTTCGCCCTTCTGCACCGGCTGGCCGGGCCGGACCAGAATCGCGCCGACCACGCTCGATTCGACCGCCTGGACCAGCTGGACCTTGCTGGACGGGATCACCTTGCCGGTGCCGCGGGTCACTTCGTCAACCTGAGCAAACCCGGCCCACAGCGCCAGCACGGCGATGCCGAGCGCGCAAACCGCGATCAGGCGGCGGCTGGGATCCCAGCCGTGCCAGGTATCGCGCAGGTTCATGGCAGGCCTCTTGCCACGGTCACGGCACCGATGTCGCCGCGATCAGTCCGGAAGCAGCTGCCGCGGGCGCGGCGGCCTCGGCCGGGGCGGACGCGCGTTCGGTTGCGGCCAGCATTTCCTTGTAACGGCTGCTGGACGATACCGGATCGGGGATCGAGGGACGCCATTCCTTGGTCATGTCGATCCGTCCGCCAACGTCGCTGGCGGCATGGCGGTCGGTAACGTTGGGGGTGACGGTTAGCCCCGGGGTGAACTGCGCGGCAGTGCCATCTTCCAGCGCCAGTCCCAGCTCCAGATCGAGCGCCCGTTCGCGCAGCGCCATCAGGTTGAGCGCGGGAATCGCCTCGGTTCCGGCGTAGCGGCCGGTGAAGGTCTTGGGCGCCCCCCAGTTGCCGTTGAAGCGGTAGAACAGGTGGCGCCCGATCTGGGTGATCTTGCCCAGCTGATAGGCCCACTTCGGCAGCACATAGTCGGCGTGATAGAACGTGGCGGTACCCACGCTGGGCTCGACATAGCCGGCCAGCGCGGCGCGGGCGATCTGGTCGGCCTCGCGCCACGGCGACGCTGCCGGTGCGCGCGGCAAGGCGCCATCGCAAGTGAAGCTGAACTGGCAGCCGGTGCGCCGTTCGGCGCCTTGATAGACCACGCCGCAGACGCTCTTGGGATAGGAGGGATGGCGCATCCGGTTGAGCACCACCTGGGCCACCGCGCGGCGGCCCTGCAGCGGCTCGACCGCAGCTTCGTAATAGACCGCCTGAGTCAGGCATTTCAGCGCGGTGGCATAGGTTTCGTTCTTCGCCGCGGCGAGACCGAAGGCCTGGACCGCGCCGAGCGGCTGAGCGCTGAACGGGATCGCGGCATTGCCGGTCTGGGCATCGGCGCCTTCGACCACGATCTGCGCCTTGTCATCGATCGAGATCGCGTCGATCCGGCCAACCCCGGCCAGCGTGCTGCCGGCCCCGGGCATCCGCTCAAGATCGGCCGGCGCAAATGCCTGCGACAGCCGCGGCAGGGCGAAAGCCAGGGCAAGGGCCATGACCATCGCCAAAATCGCGAACACCAGCCAGCGCTCGACCTGGCGGCCAGTTCTGGCGGCCGGCTCGATCATTTCCGAAGCTGTCTGATCGCGGATGGTCACGTTCTAAGTCCTGCCGATGTGATGATTTCATCCCTTGGGCCATCCGCCACAACCTGCCCCTTGTCGAGGACGATCAGGCGGTCGCAGATGGCAAAAAGTGCCGGACGGTGGGTCGAAATAATCAATGTCTGCTCGGGTGTCAGCGATTGGGACAGTCGTTCGACAAAGAGTTTCTCGGACTGGCTGTCCATCGCCCCGGTCGGCTCGTCGAGGAACAGCAGCTTCGAGGGCCGAACCAGCGCGCGGGCCAGCGCCAGGAAGCTGCGTTGACCGCCCGAAAGCTGGCTGCCGGCTTCGCCGACCCCGCGATCGAAGCCGCCGGCATCCTGCGACAGGAACTGGTCGGCGGCGACATGGCGTAGCGCGTCGATCAGCTGCTGGTCGTCGACCATGCCGGCGCCGAGCGAAAGGTTGTCCTTGATCGTGCCCGAAAACAGCCCGGCATCCTGGCCGACGAAGCGGAACGCCTCGCGCAGGTCCTGCGGGCGGTACTGGCGGCTGTCGATCCCGTCGACCAGCATCGCCCCGCCGCCGGGCTGATAAAGCCCGCACAGCACCCGGCCCAGCGTCGACTTGCCCGAGGCAACCCGGCCGATCACCGCGATCCGCTCGCCCGGGCGGATCGTCAGATTGATGTTCTTCAGCGATGGCACCGCAGCTTCGGGGTAGGAGAATTCCAGCCCTTCGGTGCGGATCGCAGCCGAACGTACTGTCGGGGTCAGCGAGGCGCTGCCCATCCGGCGTTCGTCGGCGGCCTCCCACAGCGTCTGGATCGAATCCATGGTTTGCTGGGCCTGCTGCCCGCGCGAGAGCAGGAAGGCGAGCTGCCCGGCCGGCTGGAGCGAGCGCGACGAGAGCATGACGATCGCGATGATCGCGCCCATGGTGATCTCGCCGGCATCGAACAGGTAATAGCCGCCGACCACCAGCGCGATGTTGGAGACCTGCTGGAAGGTCTGGGCCAGCCCGATCGCGGTGGTGCTGACGTCCTTCAGGCGCTGCTGCGAATGCGCGCCGAGTTCGAAAATCCGCCGCCAGCGCCCCAGCATCGCCCCTTCGCCCGAGACGCTTTTCAGCGTTTCAAGGCCGGCGATCGATTCGACCAGCAGGGTCTGCTGCAAGCCGTGATCGGCCTGGGCCTCCTTGGCGGCATCGACCACCTGGGCGCGCAGGCGCAGCCCGACCAGCGCCATGATCGCAATCGCGATCAGCGGGATCAGCGCCAGCCATTTGGCGATCCAGGCGATCAGCGCCACGAACAGCACCAGGAACACCAGATCGACCACCAGCACCACCGTGGTTGAGGCATAGAATTCGCGGACGATCCCGTATTCGGAAACCCGCGCGACCAGATTGCCGGTGTGGCCCTTGCGTTCGGCCAGCGGAGCGGAAAGGATCTTCGAGAAGATTTTCTGGCTGAGCTTGAGGTCCAGCTCGCGGCCGAGATCGTCGAGCACGGCGGAGCGCGCGCGGCGCAGCGCATAGTCGAGCGCGAAGGCGATCAGCACGCCGACTGCCAGCACCCACAGCGTCGCCTCGGTGCGGTTGGGCAGCACCCGGTCATAGACGTTCATCGTGAACAGCGGCAGCGCCAGGGCCAGCACGTTGACCAGCAGGGTTGCCATCCAGACCCAGCGAAAGCGCGGTCGCAGCTTGCCGATCTCGCTCCAGAACCAGTGCTGGCGGGCGCTTTGTTCCCAGGGCTGACCGGCCTCGCGCAGCGCCGAAGGATCACCGAAGACGGGGGCGATCCAGCCGCTGAACTCGGCTTCGATGCCCTTCAGCGGTTCCCATTGTTCGGCACTGGCGCCTGGCCGCCAGATCAGCGCATCGCCGTCCTTGAGCTCCTGCACGATCGCAACTGCGCCGTCAGCCAGCGCGACCACCGCGGGATAGCTCGCGGCGCGTCGCGGCAGGCGCCTGGCCGACTGGGGATGGCAGTTAAGCCCGAGCACTTCGAGCGCGGGTTCCAGCTGGTGCAGCGGCAAGTGCCCCGCGCCATCAAGCGCCAGCCCCGAGAGCATCGCCGGCGCGAACGGGACGCCGAAGCGTTCCGCCAGCCGGACGATCACCGCGATCAGCGGATCGCCCGGCACGGCGGAATGGTGAGGCCGATCGGCCATAGACTGCTGTTCCCGTTCTTGCTTTATGCCCGCCCTGGAGGGCGGGGGGCACTCACTTCGGGTACCGGCGGATTTCCAGTTCGGCCGGCTTGGGCGGACCGTAGTTGAACCGCGCGCGTTCCTTTTCACCCGCGCCGGCGGCCGGGGCGACATCGAGGGCAGTGAGGAACTTGTTGGTTGTGGCCAGCACCTGATAGCGCGCGAACATTGCCGAGAACCGGGCGGTTTCGAGCCGGACCTGGGTGTTGTAGCGCGCGTTCTGGGCGTCGAGCACGTCGAGCAGCGAGCGCCGGCCGACGTTGAACTGGCTGCGGTAGGACAGCAGCAGATCGTCGCTGACCCGGCTCTGGGTTTCCAGCTCGCCGGTTACCCGGCTTTGCGTTTCGAGCTGCGACCAGGCGATTCGCACGTCTTCCTCGGCGCGGCGGACCACGTCGAACAGCCGGTAGCGGGCCTCGCTCGCGCGGCGGACATGCTCCTGGTAGTTGGCGCGGTTGATCCCGCCGTCGAACACGTTCCAGCGCAGGAAAGCGCGGGCCTGAACGTCGCGGGTGCCGTGGTCGGTGGCATCGATATCGTGTCCGATCCGGCCGATCACGTCGACCCCGATCCGGGGCAGCTGCTCGGCCTTGATGCTGTCGGCCAGGGCATGGGCGGCGTCGACATCGGCCTCAGCCTCGCGGACCAGCGGGTTCTGGGCCCGGGCCAGACCGATCGCGTCGACCACGGTTCCGGGCATCGCTTCGCCCAGCGCCGGCGGCAGCAGCACCGCATCGACATCGATCCCGCTGAGCCGGCGCAAAGTGATCCGTGCTTCGGCCAGCGCTTGCTGCGATTCGGCCAGGCGGACCCGCGCGGCCTGGACCCGCTCCTGCGCCTGCTGCTGATCGGCAATCGAGATCGAGCCTTGCTCCACCCCTGAGCCAAGATCGCCGGCCAGCGCTTCGTGGAACGCGACATTGTCGATGCTGGCGGCGACCACGCGCTGCTGCAGCAGCACGTTGAGGTATTCGCGGCTGACCTGCAGCGCGACGAACTCGGACCGTTCGAGCGTGCGCAGCGAGGCGCCGTCGACCCGGGCGGCCTGGCGCCGCAGCTCACCGCCGCGGCGGCCGAAGTCGATCACGGTCCATTCCGCGCGAACTTCGCCGCCGACCGGATAGAGCTCTTCATCGTCGATCCCCAGCGCCCGGCGGCCGGGATTGTCGAGCAAGCGGATCCCGGCCGAGCCTTCGACATCGACCCGCGGTGCGAACAGGCCCTGGGCCTGCTTGCGCTCAAACTGGATCGCTTCCTTGTTGTACTGGGCCTGGGCGATTTCCGGGTTGGAATCGACCGCGATGGCGATGATGTCGCGCATCGAGATCGGCGCCGCGGCGCTCGACTGGTTCGCGCCCGGCGCGGGCAAGGCGCCCGATTGGGCCAGGGCGAGATGGGCGGAGCCGGCGAGCAACGTGGCGATTCCGGCGGCGAGTACCTTGTGCATGGTCATTGTCCTCACCCCCTGCTCAGTTCTTCACGGTGATTTCGACGCGGCGGTTCTGCGGATTGCGCTCACCGTCGGCAGTCGGAACCTTGGGCGATTTCTCGCCATAGCTTGACACCTCGACCTGGGCGCCAGCGGCGCCCTGGGCGGCCATCAGCTGCGCCACCGCATCGGCGCGGCGGCGGGCGAGGGCATCGTTGTAGCCGTCGCTGCCCGAACGATCGGTGTGACCGGCAACGCTAACCCCGCGCCAGCCGCAGACGGCGAGGTTCTGGACCGTCGCCTGGATCGTCGGCAGGGCGCTGTCAGGCACCGTGGCGCTGTCCCATTCGAAGAACACGATCCCCGCGATCGGCTCGGCGCAGGCCGGGTTTCCCGGGGTTGGTGCTGGCGGCGGCGCGATCACGCGCTGCTGGTTCATCCGCAGCGCGGCATCGACGCATTTGCCGATGCTGACCGGATCCTTGGTGCTGCTCTTGAGAAAGCCCAGCGCGATCCCGCACTGCGCCTTGGCCTGGCTGGCCCAGAGGTAGCGCGGATCGTCGGCCGCAATCGTCCCGCCATCGCGGGTGAGGGCGAGCGCAGCGTCGTAACGCTGGCCGATCTCGGTTCGCAGTGCCCCGACCGACATGGCCATAAGGTCACTCGTACTCGCCTGCGCGAAAGCCGCAGCCGGAAGGGCTGCGGCTGCGAGCGCAAGCATCGCTGTCATGTTTCTTGTATTCGGTCGCATTGGCTGGTCCCCAATTATCCCTGATGTCTCGATTGGTCTGGTCTTCAGGCCATGGCATTGGCCGCTTCGTGGTCGATCGCCTGGATCATGCCGAACGGCGCCTGGGCAAAGTCCCCGCCGCCGCCACTGACCCCCAGTTGCAGCAGGCTTTCAAGACCGGCGCTGGCGCCCTGGCCAAGCTGTTCGGGCGCCTCGGTGGCCGCCCCGGCAAAGTGATCGACAATCGCGTCGACCGCCTGGGCACCGGCACTGTCGACCAGCGCCGCCGCCAGTGCCGGATCGCCGGTCGGAACCGCTCCGACGGGCGCCGCAAAGGCCCCTGCGGCCAGCAGTGCGTCCATCGCGTTGCCGGCAAAGTCATAAAGCGCGCTCTTGTCGCCGTCGGCGCCAAGTTCGAAGTGCTGCGCGGCAAAACGGTCACCCGCCTGGTCCAGCGTGCTGCCTTGCGAAGCCGCCTCGTCACTGGCGCTGAAACGCCCGGCTTCGATCGCCGCCTGGTTGGAGAAAGCGTGGTCGAGCGCGGCAGTGGCGGCGCTGTGCGCCTCGCCCTGATCGCTGGCCGGATCCGGCAGCACTGGCTGGGTGCTGATTTCGCGGTCCTGCCCGGCCCGGTCCAGACCGTCGCCGGCTGCGGGATCGGCATGCTCGATCGCCATCGCCGCAAGCAGCCCGGCAGCGGCGGCGCTGGTAGCGACCAGTTCGGCCGAGCGGGTATCGAGGCGCTGGGCGCCGCCGATCGCAAAGCTGGCGTCGGCAACAACGCCGGTCCTGCCGTCGCTGGTGGTGTAGGTGCTCTGGCCAGACACCGCGACATCACCGTCGGCCGCGCTGTAGGCCTCACCATCGCTGGTCAGGTCGACCGCGTCGATCCCCAGTTCGCTCAGGGAACTGAATTCCCCGTCCTGGGTCACACCGTCGGAATTGGCATCCTGCCAGACCCCGAACTGAGCGAATGCGTCATCGGCTGCGCTGAGCACACCGTCGTCGTTGCTGTCATAGCTTGCCGCCAGACCCTCAAGGTCGGTCGTCCCGTTGCCACCGAAGACGATTTCGGAGCCGTCGTTGACCAATCCGTCGCCATTGCGGTCGATCGCCAGAAGGCCATCGTCCGCGCCGACCCAGGCGGTGTTTTCAGCAACACCGTCGCCGTTGTAGTCGAAAGCAACGCCCGCCGCGAGACCGAGGAATTCGGTGCCATCGCCATCGAGGTCAAGCACCACCGGCGGCACGCCGCCGATGTTGACCACCAGCGTTTCGGTGTCGGTATCACCATCGCGGTCCTGCACGGTGACGCCGAAGGTCAGCTGCGCGGGCTGCGCGGTTGAAGTGGTGGTGACAAAGCCGATGTCGGA
Source organism: Novosphingobium sp. (assembly GCA_031414115.1). Taxonomy (GTDB): domain Bacteria; phylum Pseudomonadota; class Alphaproteobacteria; order Sphingomonadales; family Sphingomonadaceae; genus Novosphingobium. The sequence continues at coordinate 24,170 of JANOGS010000280.1, forward strand.
GATCTTCATCGGGCCGTCGCCGATGTCGGTCGAGAACGCCTGGAGCGGGGCAGTGGTGCTGCCACCACCGGCGCCGGTGGCATTGTTGAAGTTGTAGGCGCTGCCGCTGATCCCTTCGTCGCTGCCGGCAAGCTGGGCACCGACGATCACATAGTTCTCTCCGGCAAGATTATAGTCGTTGGCCTCGATCACGATCAGGCCGTCGTTGTTGTCGAGCGTGATCCCCGCGAACACACCCGGTCCGGCGCCGGGGCCCTTCTGGATGTCGGCGTTCTGCACCATGATCGCGCGGGTGGTATATTCGCCGGTGGTCGGGTTCCACAGCTTGAGCAGCATGATGAAGTCTTCGCCGGTGCCGATGCCGTCGAACTTGAGGTACATTGTGCTCGTGCTGGCTGTTGGCGTGGTGCCGACGAAGCCCTGCGGGTTGCTGTTGTAGAGGTTGAAATCGAGCACTTCGCCGCCGCCGATGGTATCGCCATTGACGCCGTTGGCAGTGTTCGAGATCGAAACCCAGCCGGCCGCCTGGTTGAACAGCTCGCCGTTGCTGTAGCTCAGGTTCGTGCCATCGTTGGGCGGCGTCCCGTCGAGCCCGTAGTTGACCGTGCCCAGGTTGTTCGCCCCGGTGCCCGAGGCCGGTTCGGCCACGCTGGTGAACTGCAGGAACAGGTTGGGGCTGATCTGGGTGACCGAGACCGCCGGCTGCGAGCCATCGAACGCCGAACTGTTGAGCTCATAGCCCAGGAACGCGGTGCCACTGGCGGTGCCGCTGATCGTGAACGACTGGATCGGCGCATCGAGATCGACGGTATAGGTGCCGGCCACCTTGTCGAACACCAGCGTGCCGGTGGCCGTTGCGGTCGATCCAGCGCCGGTTGCATAGGTGAAGCTGAAAGCGAAGTTGGCGGTGGTCGCGTTCTCGGCCCCAGCCACGATCGACGGGCTGGTCACGGCAACGCCGTTGACGGTTCCGGCGAAAGTCACATTCTGGATCGCGTCGTTGGTGCCAGCGGCGCCGTCGTTGCCGGTGGTGAAGACGAAGTTGCCGGTGCCGCTGACCGAGCCGCTGTTGGCGATCGCCAGCGGAGTGGTGACCGCAGTGATCGCCGGGCCATCGTCCTCGAACTGCAGGTTGCGTCCGATGTTCGCGGTCGCGCTGACCGGGTCGCCATCGCGATCGGTGGCCGTTGCGGTAAGCGTAATCAGCGTGTCGAGGGCGAGCATCGCGGCGCTGTCGGCCGGTTCGTCAGGATCGAGCGGATCGTTGTGCTGAACCGCGCGTTGCTGATCGAGCGTGACATTGCCGTTGGCGGCAACGCTGAGCGTGAACACGATCGGTCCGCCTGCGCCTGCCCGCCCGACCACCTGGCCGGCCTCGACAGCAAGCACCACTTCGGTGCCGGTCGCGACGTCGAACAGCCCGCTCGCGCCGGCGTTGATCCCCAGCGTGTAGACAGTGCTGCCGGCCAGAGCCGGACCATCGGCGCCGAAGGCAGCGGTGAAGACGGCGGCGAAGCTGGCCGTCGCATCGCTACCAAGCAGGGTTTCGTCGACCACCAGCGTCGGCTGGGTGCCCGAAGCCGATGCGGTCGGCGAATCGTCATCGACGTTGATGTCGAGCGTACCGCCCGCGCTGTCGCCGTCGGCATCGCTGACGGTGTAGTTGAGCGTGAACACCTGGTTGTTCTCGGCCGTGGCATTGGCATGCACGATCGGGGCAACCTGGGTCACCACATAGGCGCCGGTCGCGGTGTTGAGCGTAACCTGCATCACCAGTGTGGCGCCCTGGAGAATGTTGATCCCGGTGCCGTTGGCAACATAGCTGAAGCCAGCC
>JANOGS010000281.1:0-4736 GCA_031414115.1 Novosphingobium sp.
CCCGGCGTGCGCGGCGCGGATGAACCCGGACTCGATCATGTGGCGGTTGAACGCGAGCAAATGGTCGAAAAACCCGAAGGCGTTGAGCAGTCCGACCGGCTTGGCGTGATAGCCGAGCTGCGCCCAGCTAACCGCCTCCCACAGCTCGTCCATCGTCCCGACCCCGCCGGGGATGGTCAGGAACCCGTCGGACAGGCTCGTGAACATCGCTTTGCGCTCGTGCATGTCTTTGACCACGTGCAGCTGGGTGCAGTCGTTGTTGGCGACTTCGGCCTTCTCCAGCGCTTCGGGGATCACCCCGATTACCTCGCCCCCGGCGTCCAGCGCCCCGCTCGCCAGGGCGCCCATCAGCCCCAGCCGCCCGCCGCCATAGACCACCCCGATCCCGCGCCCGGCCAGGCTTGCGCCAACCGTGCGGGCAAGCTCAAGATAGCGCGGATCAGCCGGGCTGGCCGAACCGCAATAGACCGCCAGGCGCTTCACGTCGTGCTCTCCAGGATCAATTTCGCGGCTGCCTTGGCCCCGCCAAGCACGGCTGGCAAGCCCGCACCGGGATGCACTCCGGCGCCGACCAGGAACAGGTTAGCGATTTTCGCATCGCGCGCTGCGGGGCGCAGTGCCCCGCTTTGGCGATAGTTCGGCTCCAGGCTCCAGGCCGCCCCGGCATAGGCGTTGCGATCCAGTGCGGCATCGCGCGGGCTGCGGTGGAACACGCCGGTCAACCGGTCGGCCAGATCGGGTACCAGCCGCCGACCGACCTCGGCCAGCACCCGCTTGGCGATCACCGGGCCCACGCTTTCCCAATCGATCGGCAGCTGCCGCAGGTTGGCCACCGGAATCGCGGCGCGCAGCACCGATTTGCCCAGCGGGGCGAGGGTGGGATCGGTGACGCTGGGGTGATCGAGCAGCATCACAAAATCCTGCGGCAGCACCCCATGGTCGAACAGATCGGTGAACAGCGACTTGTAACGCGGCCCCATCAGTACCGAGCGGTGGGGAATGCCCGGCCAGGAGCCCTCCAGCGCGAAATGGACGGTAAACAGCCCGGGCGAAAACCGCCGCCTGGCAAGCCGCCGTGCCATCTCCGGTCCGCGCGGATTGGCGCGCAGCAGATCGCGGTAGGTGTGGACCAGATCGGCATTGCTGGCGACCGCGCCGAAATGCTCGCGCCAGCCGCTCTGGCATTCGACCTCATTCGCGCGGTTGCCCAGGGTGTGGATCCGGATCACCGGATCATGCAGCCGGATCGTGCCGCCAAGCCGCTCAAACAGCGCCGCCATGGCTGCGGCCATGGCGCTCATTCCGCCCGCGGGCCACCAGACCGGGCCGCCGCGAGCGGCATGCTGGCTGAGCAGAGTGATGGCCGGTGCGTGCATCGGATTGCCGCCCGCCAGCAGCGCCGGGAAGGCTAGCGCCTCGCGCAGCCGTTCGTTCTTCACAAAATGAGCGACCAACCCATAGGCGCTGCGCCAGCCCTGGTGGCGCGCGATCAGCGGCAGTGCGCGCAGCAGATCAAGCGGTCCGCGCTGCGGCTCCTGCGCCAGCCGTTCGAACCCATCGGCCAGGGCATGGCTTTGCCAACGCTGGAAATCCTCGAACCCGGCAAGGTCGCCTGGGGCGAGCCGGGTGACCTCGCGGGCCAGCGTGACTTCGTCGCCGGAGAGGTCAAAGGTGGTGCCGTCGGGCCAGTAAAAGCGGCATTGCGGGCTCACTTCGAGCAGGCTGACATCGTCGCCGAAATCGCGTCCGGCAAGCGACCACAGTTCGCGCAGCGGCGCCGGATCGGGAATCGCGGCGGGGCCTTCCTCAAAGCGGAAGCCGCCGCGCTCCCAGGCCTGGATGCTGCCACCGACCTGTTCGCGCGCTTCGACCAGGGTGGTGGCGATCCCCGCCGCCTGAAGCCGGATCGCCAGCGCCAGCCCGCCCGCACCGGCGCCGATCACGCAGGCACGACGGGTCGAACTGGAGGTTGGAGAGCTCGCCATTGCTGCGGGTTTTAGCCGTGCCGCGCCTTGATGCAACGGGCTTGGCTTGGGCCGCGCTGTGCGGCACTATGCTGGCCATGCGGATTGAACCGGCCTCTCCAGGCGATGTAGCTGAAATCACGGCGATCTATGCCCATCACGTGGTGCACGGCACCGCGAGTTTCGAGACTGCGGCGCCAAACGAGGCCGAAATGGCCGCGCGGCTGCGCAATGTGCTGGACGCGGGTGCGCCTTGGCTGGTCGCCCGCGACGCGGACGGAACCGTCATCGGCTATGCCTATGCCAGCCAGTTCCGCGACCGCCCGGCCTATCGTTATGCCTGCGAGAACAGCGTCTATATCCGCGACGATCGCCGCGGCGAGGGGATTGGCCGGGCGCTGCTCGCGCTGCTGATCGTCGAGGCTGAGCGCGCGGGCTTCCGCCAGATGATCGCAGTGATTGCCGGAGCCCCGCCCGCTTCGGTGCGGCTCCACGCCGCCTGCGGTTTTATCGAGGCCGGGCAGATGCGCAGCGTCGGGCGCAAACACGGACAATGGCTCGACACGTTCTGCATGCAACGCGCGCTGGGCGCCGGCGATAACGCCCCGCCCGAACAGGAGCCCGCATGACCGATCGTACCAACAGCCTGCTGCCGCACCGCAGCGCATGGATCCTTGCATTCCTGATCGCGGCAGGCGCGATCGCGATCCTGCTTGCGATGGGCCGTCCGCCGATCTGCGAATGCGGCGTGGTCCGGCTGTGGACCGGGGCGGTCAATTCGCCCGAGAACAGCCAGCAACTGTCCGACTGGTACACCTTCAGCCACATCATTCACGGCATGATCTTCTATGCCGGAGGCTACCTGCTGTGGCACCGCTGGGGGCTGTTCGGCGGCGCAGTGGCGCGCTGGGCCTTCCCGATCGCGGTGGCGCTGGAGGCGGGCTGGGAACTGCTCGAGAACTCGCCGCTGATCATCGAGCGCTACCGCTCGGTCACTGTCAACTTCGGCTATGCCGGTGACAGCATCATCAATTCCGCCGCTGATATCGTCTGGATGTCGCTCGGCTTCTGGATCGCCGCGCGCTTGCCGTGGAAAGCGACCCTGGCCCTCGCAATTGGCTTCGAGCTGATGACGCTGGCGATCATCCGTGACAACCTGACGCTCAACGTGCTGATGCTGATCTATCCGGTCGAGGCGATAAGAGTTTGGCAAGGGACGGTTTGACGCCCGTCAATTACCTGCTTGGCAATTGCTCCGAATACGGGCTTAATCGTGCGATTAAAGCGCCCCAAGGAGAGTCGTTGATGGATGCCCAGACCACTACCCGGCCCGCTGCCACAACCCACGTCGATGTTTTGATCGTCGGCGCCGGCTTGGCCGGGATCGGCTCGGCTGTGCACATGACGCTGCAATGCCCGGGCCACAGCTATGCGATCCTCGAGATGAAGGACACCTTCGGCGGAACCTGGGTGACGCACCAGTACCCTGGGATCCGCTCGGACTCCGATCTCTACACCTATGGCTACAGCTTTAAGCCGTGGATCGGTCCGCCGATCGCCAGCGGGCAGGCAATTATCGATTATCTGGGCGAGGTGATCGAGCAATACGGTATCGCACCGCAAATCCGCTATGGCCACCGCATCAGTCAGGCCTCGTGGTCGAGCGCAGATAAGTTGTGGACCGTCACCGCCACCCGCGCCGACGGCACCAGTGCGCTATTCACCTGCAATTTTCTTTGGATGTGCCAGGGGTATTACGATCACGACGATCCCTACTTGCCCGATTGGCCACGCATGGCCGATTTCGGCGGTTTGTTGGTCCATGCACAACTGTGGGATCCCGCCACCGACTATGCCAATAAGAAGGTGGTGGTGATCGGATCGGGCGCTTCTGCCGCCACGATCATCCCGGCCATGGCCGATAGGGCGGCTCGAGTGACGATGCTGCAACGCTCGCCCACCTATTATTTGGCGGCACCCAACGCCAACGATTTGGCCGACCGGATGCGTCTGATCGGGATTGACGAGCCGACCATCCACCGGATCGTGCGCCAGTCGGTCAACTACGACCACAAGGAAATCACCCGGCGCAGCCGCGAAGAACCCGAAGCCGTGTTCGAGGAACTGAAAGCAGCGATCCGGGCCTATGCCGGCGAAGACTTCCAGTTCGAACCGCACTTTACCCCGCGCTATCGCCCCTGGCAGCAGCGACTCGCTTTCGTTCCCGATGGCGACATGTTCCGGGCGATCGCAGCGGGCAAGGCCGATGTTGTGACCGACGAGATCGACCATTTCACCGCCAGCGGCATTGTTACCAAGGACGGGACCGAGATTGAAGCTGACATAATCATCGCCGCCACCGGATTCCGTCTCAAGGTGATGGGCGGGATCGCCTTTGCGGTCGATGGCCAGCCTGTTGATTTTGCGCAGACCGTCAGCTGGCGCGGAATGATGTTCTCGGGCGTGCCTAATCTGGCCTGGATGATGGTCTATTTCCGCAACGCGGCGACGCTGCGGGTCGACCTGATCGGTGATTTCGTATGCCGCGTACTTCAGCACATGGACACAAACGGCGCAAAGCAAGTCGAGGTTCGCATTCCTGATGACCAAGCGCATCTGCCGAAGCTGCCCTGGATCGAAGAAGACAACTTCAACCCCAATTATCTTCTACGCGATCTCGACAGGCTGCCCAAACGGATCGACCGTCCCGAATGGCGCGATAGCCAGGACTTCGTGCGCGACTGCGCAGAATGGCCATTGATCGACCTCGAC
>JANOGS010000282.1:0-6280 GCA_031414115.1 Novosphingobium sp.
GGCTGAGCGTCCACGCCGCGACCAAGCCGCATCTGGTGCGCTACAACGAGCGCATTCGCATCGCCGGACGCCTGATCGAAGACGATCTGCTCGCCGCTTTGCTTGAGGAAGTGCTCGACAAGGGCGGAGACCTGGAGCCCAGCTTCTTCGAGGTCACCACCGCCGCCACCTTCCTCGCCTTCCACCGCGTACCCGCCGACGCCTGCGTGATCGAGGTCGGCCTGGGCGGGCGTTTCGATGCGACCAATGTGCTGGATGGCCAGGCCGCCTGCGGGATCGCCACGCTGGGGATCGACCACGAGGCCTTCCTGCTGGTGCCCGAAGCGGGCGTGCCGCAGGATCCGCTGTGCCGGATCGCCTTCGAGAAGGCCGGAATCGCCAGGCCCGGGGTGCCGCTGGTGACCCAGGCCTATCCGACCGAAGTGACCAGGACCGTGATTGAGCAGGCGATGAAGGTCGGAGCGCGCACCGCGATTCGCGGGCTCGACTGGTTTGCCGATCTTGGTGCCGGGATTGCCTACCGCGACCGCCACGGCGAACTCACGCTCCCTCTCCCCGCGCTGGCCGGAACCCACCAGGCCGACAACGCCGCGCTGGCGGTGGCGCTGCTGCGCCACCAGTCGCAAGTTGCGGTATCGCCCGAGGCCATGGCGGCAGGTATCCGCGCGGCACGCTGGCCGGCGCGGTTGCAACTGCTGGGCGCTGGCCCGCTGACCGCGCTGGTTCCAGGGCGCAAGGTCTGGCTCGACGGCGGCCACAATGTCGACGCAGGCCTCGCGATAGCGCGTTACTTTGCCGGAGCCGCGCCGTTCCACCTGATCACCGGCATGCTCACCAGCAAGGACCCGGCAGCGATTGTCGTCCCACTGGCGGGCAAGCTGCTGACCCTGTCGGTGGTCCCAGCTCCGGGCCATGAGGCGCACCGGCCAGAAGACTTCGCGGCCCACACCGCACTGCCGGTGCGATCTTTCCCCGACGTCGCGAGCGCCCTCGCCGCGCTGCCATCAGATGGCGACGTCCTGATCGCCGGCTCGCTATATCTCGCTGGCGAGGTGCTGCGGCTCAATCGGGAAGTGCCGGACTGACTTGCTGCTGACGCGCGGTCCGAATCCATTCAAAGATGCAAAGCACCACCGCGATCATCCCCAGCGCTGCGGTGAGGAAGAACACCGGAGCATAGCCGCCCGCGTCGATCTTCTCACCCAGCGCGGCCCGCCCGAGCGAACCGACCAGCACAGTCAACGACGAAAGCAGCGCATATTGCACCGCCGCGTGCGATCTGGACGTTATCGAGGACAGGTAGGCAACGAAGGCCGCCCCGGCAAAACCGCCGGAAAGGTTCTCGCCAGCAATCGCCAGCAGCAGCCGCGAAAACCGCTCATCCGAGCCGAACTGCGCCGCCAGCCAATAGAACCCCGATCCATTCCCGAAGACGTCGAGCCCGGCCCCGCCGAGCGCCAGATCAGCGTAAAGCAGGTTGCTCGCCGCTGCGACTGTCGCCGCGCCGACCAGCGTCGCCATGCGGCCGATCAGCGCGAAGCTGATCGCCCCGAGCGCAATCCCGGCCATGGTCATGCCAACACCGAAGAACTTGCTGGCCACGGCCACTTCATCGTTGGTGTACTTGAGCTCCTGCAGGTAAAACGGCAGCGCGAACGGCCCCCAGACACTGTCGGTCAGCCGGTAGGTGAGGATGATCGCGAGCACCAGAATTGCCGCCCAGCGCAATCTGCCGACAAGCTCTGCAAGCGGTTCGATCAACGCCTTGTAGGCGTGATCGAGCGCGCCATGCTTGCGGCCTCCCGAACTGCTGTCTGCAACGAAGCGCCCGTCACGCCTCCACCCGTCCAGCATCGCCGCGACGATGGCGGGGATGATGACCGTGGCAATCACGATCAGCGGGCCAGCCAGCTTGATGAAGGCCGTGGCATCGGGCCGGGCATCGGGATCGGCGCTGAGCGAACTGACCATGAAAACCAGTACCGTGCCCAATGACCCTGCCCACAAGGTGCCGACGATCGCCAGAGCGATCCCCCGGATCCGCAGCGGAACGTCAGCGGCTACGCCGACCGAATCTTGCCGTTCTTCCCAGGGCGTATCGGGCGCGAACCAGCTGGCGAGCATGGCGCCGAGCATGAACAAGCCCATCCAGAAGTAGACCGAGGGCCAGCCGATCCGGGCCGCCAGCACCAGCGCAAGCGCGCCGCCCGCCAGCGCCGCCAGCCGGTAGCCGAGCTGGTAGATTGCCGAGAGCAGGTCGAGCGTCGCAACCTCGTCAGCAACTTCAACCCGCCACGCATCGATCACGATGTCCTGCGTCGCCGAAGCGAATGCAGCCAGCCCCGCCAGCAGCGAGAACATGCCGAGCGACGTTCGCGGATCCATCGCCGAAAGCGCGATCAGCGTCAGCCCGACCAGCACCTGGATCGGCACCAGCCAGCCGCGCCGCCGTCCCAGTCGCCAGACTCCCGGAAGTCGCAGCCGATCGACCATGGGCGACCACAGGAACTTGAAAGCATAGGCCAGCCCGATCAGCGAGAACACGCCCATTGTCTCGAGATCGACCCCGGTCTCGCCCAGCCAAGCATAGAGCGTTCCCAGCAGCAGCGCATAGGGCAGGCCAGCAGCCATGCCGAGAATCAGCATCACCCCGGTTTTGCGATTCGTGAAGGCAGCGGCAAGCAGGCGCAGACCCTTCGGGCGGTCCGCCGCTACGGCTTGGCCAGCTTCGTTCACGGCGCTTGCTCCCATCGCGATTTCGCGCGAACCTAGCGGTGAAACGGCGTAAAGGAAGCCCCATGGCGCACGTCTCCACACTTCCGGGCACCAGCCCGACCCCCGGCCAGCTCGCCCTGGCGCAGGCGATTGCCGCAGGCGAGACAAGGCCCGATCGCGGGGTCACCCATGTGCCCAGCAGCGCCTATACCGATCCCGCGCACTGGGCGCGCGAGAAGGCGCTGCTGTTTGACCGCGCGCCGCAGGTGCTGTGCCCCTCGGCACTGATCGCCGGGCCCAACATGGCGGTGCCGCACGATGCCACCGGGCGGCCCTTGCTAGTGTCGCGCGACGATGCCGGCCAGGTCCGGGTGTTCCTCAACGTCTGCCGCCACCGCGGCACGCGGCTGGTCGAGGGCGGCGAGGTCCAGTGCGGCAAGCGCTTCACCTGCCCCTACCACGCCTGGACCTATTCCACCGACGGGCGGCTGCTCGCGCTGCCGCGGCCCGAGACCTTTCCGGGGCTCGACAAGCAAGCCCATGGCCTGGTCGAACTGCCAAGCTGTGAGGCCGGCGGGCTGATCTGGTATGCGCCGGTTGCCGGGGCCGATTTCAGCCACGCCCACCAGCTCGGTGCCGATTTTGACGCCTTTGCGCTGCGCGACCTCTACCTGTTCCAGCGCCGCACCCACGAGGTTGCTTCGAACTGGAAGCTGATCATGGACGCGTTCCTCGAAAGCTACCACGTGCTGCGCCTGCACGCCGCAACGATCGCCCCGTACTTCAAGGACGGGGTGACCAGCGGCGACCAGATCGGCCCGCACCAGCGCGCCTTCGTTGGCCGCGCGGCCGAACTGGACGGGCTCGACTTTGCCGACATGGCGGCACTGCGCCGGGTCGGGACCTACACCTACCAGTTGTTCCCCGGCACTGTAATCGTGATGAGCCCCGACTACATCAACGTCATGACACTGTGGCCGCAGGCGCACGATCGCACCCTGGTCGAGGATTTCATGCTGATCCCGGAGGAGCCCAGGAGCGACAAGGCCCGCGACCACTGGGCGCGCAGCTGGGCGCTGCTCGATGGCGGAGTGTTCGGCGGCGAAGACTTTCGCGCCGCCGCGCTCGGCCAGCAGGGGCTGGAAAGCGGCGCGATTGCCGAGCTGACGATCGGTACGCTGGAGGGCGGGATCACCCGCTTCCACGAGATCTGCGCCGAGCAGATGGCGGCGTCCTAGATCCTCTTCATTTTTGGCGAATGGCGCAAATGGTGAGGATCACAGGAAGGATGACGCCGTCGCAAGGCTGGCGTAAGGGGCGGCGATGACTACCCCCTCCCCCGAACGCTCCGGCGATCGCATCGCCAAGCTCCTCGCCCGCGCCGGGATTGCCAGCCGCCGCGAGGTTGAGCGGATGATCGCCGATGGGCGGGTCAAGATTGGCGAGGAACTGGTTTCCACGCCCAACACGCTGCTGACTACGCTCAAGGGCGTGACGGTTGATGGCAAGCCGGTCAAGGCTCCCGAAGCCGCGCGGCTGTTCGCCTTTCACAAGCCTGCCGGACTGCTCACTGCCGAGCGTGACCATTCCGGGCGGCCGACAATCTACACCGCGCTGCGCAACGCCCTGCCGGAAAGCGCCGGGCGGGTGATGCCGATCGGGCGGCTCGATTTCAACACCGAAGGACTGCTGCTGCTGACCAACGACGGTGGCCTGAAGCGGGCGATGGAGCTGCCTTCCAGCGGGATCCCGCGGACCTACCGGGCCCGGACTTTCGGCGATGTCACCCAGAACCAGCTTGAGGAATTGATCGAAGGGGTAACGATCGATGGCATGCATTACGGCAAGATCGACGCCAATATCGAGCGCAGCACCGGGCGCAACCGCTGGATCGAAGTGACCATTACCGAGGGCAAGAACCGCGAGGTGCGCCGGGTGCTCGAGCACTTGGGGCTGGAGGTCAGCCGCCTGATCCGCACCAAATATGGCCCGTTCGAACTGCTCGACCTGCCGCGCGGCGGCGCGGTGGAGATCCGCCAGGTGGAGGTGGAGCGGTTCGCGAAAGAGCTTAATGCGCCGGGCGTACCGGCCGAGCAGCGCCCCGCGCACGAAATGGCCCGGCTGCGGGTCCGTTCGAGAAAATGAGCCTCAGGATCATCGCCGGCCAGTGGCGGGCGCGCAAATTGCAGACGCCGCCGGGCGAGACCACCCGGCCGACCGCCGACCGCACCCGCGAAACGCTGTTCTCAATGCTGGTCAGCCGGCTTGGCAGCTTCGAGGGGCTGAGCGTGGCCGACCTGTTCGCCGGATCGGGCGCGCTGGGCCTCGAAGCCCTGTCGCGCGGCGCCGCGAGCTGTGTGTTCGTCGAGCAGGATGCTGCGGCAATCCGCGCGCTGCGCGCCAACATCGCCAATCTCCAAGCTTCCTCGCAGTGCGACGTGCGCGCCGGCTCGGCGCTGGCGCTCGGCCCGGCCAAGGCGCCGCTCGACTTGATCCTGCTCGATCCGCCCTATCGCTCTGGCGCGGGCGAGGTGGCGCTCGACAAGCTGCAGCGGCTCGGCTGGATCGGCGCGGCGACCTGGATCAGCCTGGAGACTGCCTTCGACGAGGTGCCGAAGATCAAGGGGCTGGAGACCGTCGCCGATCGCAAGGTCGGCAAGGCGCGGGTTACTCTGTTGCGGGCTTTGCAAGTCTGAGCCCGGCCAGCGTCACCACCGCCACCCCCGCCAGCAGCCACCCCGCTGCGACGATCTGCCCGCTCGCCGCCAGCTGCTGCGCGGCAATCGGGGTCAGCGCCCCGCCGACAATCCCGCCAAAGGTGAACGCCAGCGAGATCGCGGTGTAACGCACCCGCACCGGAAACAGCCCGCTCAGCCAGCCGCCCAGCGGACCATAGGTCAGCCCCATCACCAGCAGCGCGAACGACAGCAGGACGAAGATCGCCGGAATCGAACCGGATGCCAGCATCGGGCCGAACACCAGTCCGGTTACGATCGTCAGCACTGCTCCCAGCATCATGATCCGGCCTGCGCCGAAGCGATCCGCCGCTGTTGCCGCGACGACAATGCCGATCGCGAAGAATACATTCGCCGCCAACTGCACTGCCAGGAAGGTCTGGCGATCGATCCCCAGCGTGCTGGTGCCATAGGACAAGGCAAAGGCGGTGCTGAGGTAGAACACCGCAAAACAGCTCGCAGCCCCGGCCGAGGCCGCGATCAGCAAGCCTGGGTGCTGGCGGATTACCGTCGCGATCGGCACCGCCTCGGGCGGGGCTTCGGCCCGGGCAAAGGCTGGGGTCTCGGCGATGCGGAGGCGGATCCACAGGCCGATTACCACTAGCACCGCGCTGGCCAGAAACGGGATCCGCCAGCCCCAGGCCAGAAAGTCCGCCTCGCTCAATCCCAGCCCAAGCAGCAGAAACAGCCCGTTGGAGAACAGAAAGCCGATCGGTGCACCCATCGCCGGGGCGGCGCCGAACCGGCATTCCCAGCCGTGCGGCGCGTTCTCGGTCGCCAGCAGCGCCGCTCCGCCCCATTCGCCGCCCAGCCCGAAGCCCTGGCCGAAG
>JANOGS010000283.1:0-5662 GCA_031414115.1 Novosphingobium sp.
CTCCTCGCCGAAGACCTTGACGGTCTCCGGCACGGGCGGGGCCTACGCCGCGCCACCAGTCGAACCTGCGCCTGACGTATCCTCGCTCATCGCTCCCCCCCAGGCGCGTTCTAGCGCCCGTCGGGCTGCGGTCCGGCCGGCGCGGCCGGACGCGGCGCGGGTGCAGCGCCGGCCGGAGCAGCAGCAGCGGCGGGCTGTGCGGCCTGCTGGCGGGCTGCCTGCTGTTCGCGCATCTGGCGCGGCAGCCAGCCCTGCGGCGGGACCAGCCCGGCGTTGGGGATCAGGGCGTTAAGCTCGGTCGTGACCGCCGAGGTCAGGTCATAGGCATTGGAGAAAGCCTCGGTCGCCTCAGGCCGCAGCACCAGCGTGACGCCGCGCTTCTGCATCGCCTTCTGCAAAGCCTCGGCGCGCTTGTCGAGGATATGCTCGTTGACATAGGCTTCCGACAGCGCGACCGGCAGCAGGATCTGCTGGATTTCCTGCTTGCCGCGCTCTTCGAGCTGCTGGATCGCCTGGTACTGCGGGGCCAGCGCTGCTTCGGCCTTGTTCGCGGTGCGATCGGCCTGGAACTTGTCGATCATCGGCTTCATCTGCGTTTCAAGCTGCTTGGCCCGCGCCTCAGCCTGATCGTAGGTCGCCTTGTACGTGGTTTGACGCTGCTGGCCGGCAACCCGGAAGGCATCCGAATTGACCGCTGCAGCGTTGAGATCGGCAACCGCAATGCCGGTCATGGCAGTGGCGCTGGCCGCAGGCGCGGGCGCGTTCTTGTCTTTCTTCTGGGCGAGCGCGGGCTGCGCGGCGAGCGCCAGCACCAGAGCGAGGCCGAGCAGGGGCTTGGAGAATTGGGTCATCAGAATTGGGTTCCTACGTTGAATGTGAAGGCTTTGGTGTCGTCGCCTTCGACCTTGAGCAAGGTCCTGGCGAAATCGATGCGGAACGGCCCGAACGGCGAGTTCCAGTTGACCCCGATCCCGATCGAAATGCGCGGCTTGGGGCTGTTGCCAACGAAGCGCTCTTCGAAAGCGGGGAAGGGTCCGCCCTGCGCGGTGTTGCTCACCGGACCCCCGCCAGGGGGAATGAGGCAGGCCGGAGGGTTGGGGTTGACGGAATTGGTCACGAGCGCCGATCCATTTGTGGACGTGGTGCAGACATTGTTGACGATGGTGGCAGTGTTGATCTGCAGGAACAGCGGCTCGCCAAGGGAATTGCGCTGGGCAATGAAAACGTCGGTCAATTGAGGCGGCAAGACCTGCGCCTTGACGCTCCAGACCGCGCCGGCATCGATAAACACCGACGGGCGCAGACCGAGCTCGCGCGCGCCGGACCCCAGCGGGATTTCCAGCTCGGCGCGGCCAAGGTAATAAAAACTCCCGCCGATCGCATCGTCGAACCAGTTGCGGCGTTCGGGATCGAGCGTGTCTGGGGTCAGAAAAGTATATCCGGCCCCGAACGAACTGACGCACTGGGCGGTAGAGGTCTGTGTCGTCGCCACCTGGCGATCGGACGGAATAGCACTTGCCGCCGGTGTCGTGGTCGCCGGCACGAACGGCCGGAAGCAGACAGTATTGCCACCATCGCGCACCCCATCGAGATTGGTGTCGAGATAGTTCCGGCGAATGATCCGCGGGCCGATGCCGCGGATGTCAAAGCCGCGGATCTGCGGTTCGCCAAGGTAGAAGCGATCGGTCAGGCGGACATCGTCGACCCCTGCCCCGCGATTCGACAGCCCCTTGATGGCACCGCCTTCCGCGCGCAGCGAAAAGATGAAGCCCTTGCCGACCGAGAAATACTGCGCCGCGTTGGCGCGCAGCCGGGCGTAGCGAACTGAGCCGCCAAGGCCGGCAAAGTCAGCCGAGACCGACAGCACGCGGCCACGGCTCGGCCGCACCCGGTTGTCGAGCGTATCATGAACCAGCGACAGACCCAGGATCGAGCTGGTCCGCTTGCCCAGCGCGTCGCACAAATAGCGCCCGGCGATCAGCGGATCACACTCCAGCGCCGGCGGGTTCTGACGATCGGTGAAGTACCGGCCGCGATCGACGCTGATGTCGTCGTAGTTGAAAGTGTAGCTGCCGATCGCCGAAACATACTCGGTCAGCGGCACCCCGGCGCGGACCTGCAAGCCGGTGGTCGACTGCTGGTAGATCGTATCGCGATTGCCCCTGAAGCCGGTGAAGCTGTTGAGATCGCGGCGATAGACGTTGACCCCCAGGCTGATGTTCTTGTCGAACACATAGGGTTCAGTAAAGCTGAGATCGACCTGCTTCGAATAGTTCGAATAGGCCAGGCTGATCCCCACTGTCTGGCCGCGACCGCGGAAGTTGCGCTGCTGGATCGAGCCCTGGAAGATCAGCTTCTCCAAGCTGGAATAGCCCGCCGAAAGCTGCAGTTCGCCGGTCGGCTTCTCCTCAACATTGGCTTCCAGGATGATCCGGTCGGGCGCCGAGCCAGGCTTTTGCTCAACCTCGAACTTCTCCTGGAAATAGCCGAGCGAGTTGATCCGCGCGGTCGAGCGCTTGACCTGGAGCGAATTGAAGGCGTCGCCCTCAGCCAGGCGGAATTCGCGGCGGATCACCTTGTCTTGCGTGAGGGTATTGCCGTTGACGTCGATCTTCTCGACATAGACCCGCGGTGCCTCGGCAATCTGGAACACCAGCCCCATGGTCAGCGCGTCCTTGTCGCGCGCATAGTCAGGGCGGACGTCGCCGAAGGCGTATCCGAAGGCGCCAAGCGTTTCGTTGAGTTTCTCGATCGTGTCTTCGACCAGCTTGGCGTCATACCAGTCGCCCTGCTTCATCGGCAGCTGGGTGGCGAGCCGATCGCTGTCGAAATCACGCAACTGGCTTTCGACCTTGACCTCGCCGAACTTGAAGCGCGGGCCTTCCTCAACCACGTAGGTGAGGATAAAGTCCTTCTTGTCGGGCGTCAGTTCGGCCACCGCCGAGACGATCCGGAAATCGGCATAGCCCTTGGTCAGGTAGAACTGGCGCAGCTTCTGCTGGTCGAACGCCATCCGGTCCGGGTCATAGCTGGTGCCCGAGCTGAAGATCCGGGTCAGCGAGGCCTGCTTGGTGACCATTTCGCTGCGCAGATCGCCATCGTCGAACGCCTCGTTGCCGATGATATTGATCTGGCGGACCTTGGACTTGGGCCCTTCCTGGATCTCGAAAACGATATCGACGCGGTTCTGGTCAAGGCTGACCATCTTGGGTTCGACCGAGGCCGCAAACCGCCCCTGGCGCTTGTACAGCTCGATGATCCGGGCAACGTCGGCGCGGACCTTGGAACGGGTGAAGATCTGGCGCGGGGCAAGCTTGATCTCGGGGAGGATCTTGTCCTCTTTCAGGCGCTTGTTGCCTTCCAGCACGATCCGGTTGATCACCGGGTTTTCCTTGATCTCGATCGTCACTGCGCCGCCTTCGTTGCGGATCTGGACGTCGGAAAACAGCTCGGTCGCGAACAGATCTTTCAGCGCCTGGTCGGCTGCGGCCTGGGTATAGGGCTGGCCGATCCGCAGTTTGATGTAAGACCGGATCGTATCGGCTTCGAGCCGCTGGGCGCCGGTGACATTGATCGACTGGATCGTTTCGACCGCGGCAAGCGGTTCGGCAGCAAGCGTCGGCGATGGCACCGCGGCAGGCGCCGCCTGGGCCAGCGCTACGCCGGGAGTCCCGGCCAGGATCGTCGTCCCCAGCAGCATGGCGGCGAGGCGCGGCATGGGGCCAAGCACCCGGAGGGCAGGCTCATTGCAATCCGTAAGCGAGCAATTCATCGGCACGACTGTTCCCGTAATGGTGCGCAAGAGCACGCGCATCGCGCCCCCCTGCCGGCATGTCGCCGCCCTCTGCCCGATGCGTCCCCGTCGATCAAGCAAAGTTGGCCAGATGCCCGCAGTTATCCTAGTCTATGTTGGCTGCTACCCCGGCTGGAACAGCGAAACCAGATCGTTGAAAGTGACGAACACCACCAGCGCCAGCACCAGCGCAAGGCCGGTTCGGAACGCCCATTCCTGACTGCGGACGCCCAGCGGTTTGCGGCGGACTGCTTCCGCGGCATACATTGCCAGGTGCCCGCCATCGAGGGTGGGGATTGGCAGCAGGTTGATGAATGCCAAGTTAATCGAAATCATCGCCGCGAAGCCAACGAAAGCCTGCCAGCCCATCGCCAGGCTTTGTCCGGAAAACTGCGCGATCTTGATCGGTCCGCCCATTTCCTTGACCGAGCGCTCGCCGACGATGATCTGCTTCAGGCCGAGCACCATCTTGCGGACGATCTCGAAACTTTCGACAAAACCAAAGCGCACCGCCGCGATCGGACCGACCCGCTTGAATTCACGCTGCCCGCCTGCTGCTAGCCCCAGAAAGCCGCGGCGCAGCTCGTTGCCGAAACGGTCCTTCTGGATATCGGTGGCGAGAGTGACCGGCAGGGTGAAGCTCTTGCCGGCGCGCTCGGCGCTGATCCGGACGGTTTCGCCGGGATGCAGCATCACCCGGTCGGCGATGTCCTTGAAGCCCGGCGTCTGTACGCCATCGACCGCGGTGATCCGGTCACCAACCTTGAAACCTGCGGCCTCGGCCACCGATCCCTTCGAAAACCCGCCGATCACCGCCGGATTGGAGGGCACTCCATAGGCCAAGGCGAACGCGGCAATGATCGCCACCGCAACCAGCAGATTGGCGAACGGCCCGGCGAAGACGATCAGCGAACGCTGCCACAGCGGCGCGCCGGTGAGCGTGCCCTTGAGCGCTTCCGGACTAGCGTTCGCCAGTTCGGGATTGGGCTTGCTCGAGGCATCGCTGTCGCCCGCGAACATGACATAGCCGCCAATCGGGAAGGCCGCGAGCCGCCAGCGGGTGCCGCGCTTGTCGGTGCGATGCCACAGCTCCTTTCCCATCCCGATCGAGAACACCTCGGCGCGGACCTTGAACAACCGTCCGGCGAAATAGTGCCCCAGCTCATGCAGCACGATCAACGGCCCCAGCAGGAGCAGGAAGGCAAATATCGTCAGAAAAAGACCCGGTGATTCCATGTTCTTAGACCAGCTCCAACAGTTCACGCGCCCGAACCCGTGCTTCGGCATCGACCGCGATCACATCACTAAGCGACGCCGGAGCCGATGGGCTATAGCGCGTCAGCACTTGCTCGACCATTACCGCGATCCGGGTGAACGCCAGCTTGCCGTCCAGAAACGAGGCAACCGCGATCTCGTTGGCGGCGTTGAGCACCGCCGGGATCGCCCCGCCCGCCTCCGCCGCCGCGCGGCAGATCCGGGTGGCGGGAAAGCGCGTTTCGTCGGGCGCGCGGAAGGTCAGCTCGCCCAGCGCGGCAAGATCGAGCGGCGCACACGGCGTGTCCATCCGCGCCGGCCAGGCCAAGGCCGAGGCGATCGGCACCCGCATGTCCGAAGGGCCAAGCTGCGCCAGCGTCGAGCCGTCGCGGTATTCGACCATCGAATGGACCACCGACTGCGGGTGGATGACGATGCGCAGCTTGCCGAGCCCGACCGGGAACAGATGATGCGCCTCGATCAGCTCAAGCCCCTTGTTGAACATGGTGGCGCTGTCGACGCTGATCTTGGCGCCCATGTCCCAGTTGGGATGCTTGACCGCTTGCGCGGGAGTGGCTGCGGCAAGCTGTTCGAGCGTCCAATCGCGGAACGGCC
>JANOGS010000284.1:0-10179 GCA_031414115.1 Novosphingobium sp.
CGCCCTGGATCGTGATCACCGGCACCTCGACATCGCTGCCGGCCATGAACGGCTCGACGATCACGTCATGGCCCTCGGCATGGATGCCGAGCACCGCGGCCTTGACCCCCTCCCAGTCGGTGGCATCGCCAATCCCCCAACTTGCCGAGCTGTTGTTGGGCTTGATCACGAAGCGCTCTCCCTTGGGGCAGCGCTCCTGCTCAACCGGCGCGCCGGCGCGGTAGACTGCCCAGTCGCAGGTCGGCACGCCGCGGGCGCGGCCTTCCAGCTTGGTCAGGTGCTTGTCATCGGCCAGCCCGCGCAGGATCGGATTGGCACCGAGATAGGGCACCCCCAGCCGCTCGCACAGCAGCGGGCAGAGCATTTCCGAATTGAAGAACCCACCGCGGTTGAGCATCGGCCAGACGAAACCGACCCCCGGATCGGTGAACAGCACGTCATAACTGTTGGCGACCTGGAGCCGATCGAACAGCCCGGACAGGATCGTTTTCATCTCATGGTGATAGGGCGAGTGGTTGCCGTCGGCGGAATCGAGGCTGCCGTCACCCAGCGCGTGCTTGGCGATAAACAGCAGCTTGAGGTTCTTGCGGACGTCGCTGGTCAGGCGGAGGGGGTTAACCATGGGTTCAATCTGTCCCTGCAAATGGCGCCGGATGTGGCTGGCGTGGCACAACTCGAGGGCAATAGCCGGTTTGCCCCGGTTCGCAATTTCCTATTTGCCGCGCCTGGTTCTATAGCCCCGTTCAACCAACAACAGTTTTCGCAGGCAAACTTGACCGATCCCTTCGCAACCGAGCTGGCGCAGTGGATGACCCGCGGCGGCGATGCGCGGATTGTTCTCGACCCCGTCACCAGGCTCAACCGCTATGCCAGCGCGCCTTACCCGCGCGAAGTGCTGGCGTTTGCTTCGTCCACTGCGAACGATATCAGCCCCGAAGCCCAGGCCTACCTCGCCGCAAACTGGCGCGATGTGGCCGCAGGGCTGGAGCAAGGCGAAGCCTATGGCGCTGCGCTCGAAGGCTTCCGCGCCCAGATCCGCGCGGCCTATGGTCTCAACGCCGAAACCGCGGTTTTCTTTGCCCCATCGGGCACCGATCTTGAGTATGTCGGGCTGCTCGCCGCTGCCGGGCGCCGCGCTGGCGGGATCGTTAATTGCCTGCTTGGCAAGGACGAGGTCGGCTCGGGCTGCATCCATTCGGCGGCAGGGGCCTATTTCGCCGGCGAAACCGCGCTCGACACCGAGGTTGCGCCGGGTCAGCCGATCGCCGGCCTGCCGCCAATCGCGCTGGAAGATCTGCCGGTACGCGATGCCGACGGCGAGGCGCATACCAGCGCCGAGCTGTTTGCGGCGATGACCGCGATGGTCGAGCAGGCCCACGGGCGTGATCAGTTCCCGCTAATCCACGTGGTCCACGGCTCGAAAACCGGACTGGTGCTGCCGCATCTCGACCACGTCGATGCGTTGCGCGCCCGGTTTGGCGACGGGGTGCTGTTCGTGGTCGATGCCTGCCAGGCGCGGATCACCTCGCAGGCGCTGCGCGGCTACCTTGAGCGCGGGATGATCGTCTTCGTGACCGGTTCGAAGTTCATGGGCGGTCCGCCGTTCAGCGGCTTTGCGCTGCTGCCCGCGGCTCTGGCCGAACGGGCTGCGCCGGTGCCCGAAGGCATGGCCAGCGTGTTCCGCCGCGCCGAGCTGCCCGCCGGCTGGCCGGGGCGCGAAGTCTGCGAGGACAGCGGCAATCCGGGCCTGGCGCTGCGGCTGGCGGCTTCGCTGTTCGAGCTTGAACGGTTTCAGCGGCTCGCGATCGAGCGGGTCGCGCGGATCGTCGCCGAATTCACCCGCGCGACCGACCGGCTTGCGCTGCGGCTTGGCGCGCGCAAGGTTGCCAGCGCCCCGCTGGAAGATATGGGCGCACAGGCCGGGAATCCGATCGAGATGCTGACCCTGGTGACGCTTGACCTGTGCCACGATCCCGCTGGCACGCGACTGCGCGCGCTGACCTTCGATGATGCGACCCGGCTGCACCAGGCGCTGATCGGAGAGGATATCCGACTCGGGCAGCCGGTGCGCTGCGTGATGCTGGGCAGCGCCAGCGACGGCAGCACGATCTGGGGCGCAACCCTGCGGATCGGTCTGTCGATGCCGCAAGTGACCCGGCTCGATGCCTTGGCTGATGACGTCCTGGCGGACTGGTTCGGCACGGCGATGGCGCGGATCGAGGCGCGGCTGGCGGCGCTTCTCGAAGCTCCGCCCCGTTCGGCACCGGCGCTTGGTTGAGGCCGGCGTGGGACGGCTCACCGAGCTTTGGCAGCGCGCTCCTGCGGCTCTGGTGCTGGTCATCCGCAGCTTCGGCTGGATGGCCGCAAGCAAGGCGCTGGCGGCGGTATTCTCGCTGATCTACCTCGCGATCATCACTCGTTCGCTGGGTGTTTCGGGGTTTGGCCGGTTCGCGCTGATCACCGGATCGGCGCAGCTCCTGGCCAACCTGCTCGCGTTCCAGACCTGGCAGATCATTGTCCAGTACGGGGTCAACCACCTTGAGAATAACGACACGGTGCGGCTCGCCCGACTCTACCGCGCGGCGGTGGTGCTCGACGTGGTCAGTGCGGTCACCGGGATTGCGGCGGCGGCAACGATCCTCTATTTCTTTGCCGACCAGCTGGGGATGACCCAGAACCTGGCGCGTGCGACGCTGGTCTTCAACATCATCATGCTGTTTTCGCTGCGCTCCACCCCGCTGGGGATCATGCGCCTGCACAACCGTTTTTCGCTTGCTGCCGCGGCCGAGAGCGCGATGCCGACCTGGCGCCTGATCGGGGCAGTCGTCGCCTGGTACGTCCATCCCAAGCTGCAGGGTTTCCTGATCGCCTGGGCGGCGGCGGAACTGCTCACCGCTGCCGCCCACTGGTATGCAGCGCACCGCACCGGTGATCTCAAGCTGATGTGGCAGGGGCGCAATGTCGGCAAGGTGCTGACCGACAATCCCGGAATCCTGCGCTATTCGCTCGATACCAATTTCAGCCAGACGCTGAGCATGACCGCCAAGCAGCTGCCGCTGTTCCTGGTCGGCGGACTGACCGGGGCGGCGGCGGCGGGGGCGTTCCGGCTTGCCCACCAGCTGGCCCGCTCGCTCACCATCCTGTCGAACATGATCGCCCGGGCCGCCTTCCCCGAGATTGTCCGCGCGGTCCGCAACAAGGGCGTTGCCGGCCTCGCGGACATGGTCGCGCGGACCATCCGGGTGGCGTTCGTGGTCAGCGCGGTGGTATTCGCGATTGTCGCGTTGATCGGGCAGGAGGCTCTGGCGCTGGTTGGCGGCGCAGACTTCGCGCAAGGCTATTCCAGCCTGCTGTGGCTGGCCGGCGCAGCCTGTATCGAGCTGGTGGTGGTTACCTTCGAGCCGAGCATCAATGCGGCGCGGCGCGCCCATTTTGCCTTCTACTCGCGCCTGGTCGCTACCGGGGTGATGATTGGCGGCGCGTTTCTGCTGGTTCCGGCGATGGGCGCCGAAGGGGTGGCGGCCGCAGTGCTGCTCAATTCGCTGACCCAGGCAGTGCTGCTGGGCGTGATGCTGACCCGGCTGATCCGCCAGGGGACCAACCGGATCGCTCCGAGCGAGGCTTAGACAAGCGCGCACCGCGCCGCTATGGGCGGTGCGATGAAGCCGATGCTGGACGAAGTGACTGCGCCATCGCTGCCCGGACCGATCGGCATCGTTCGCAATCCGCGCAGCCATCGCAACAAGCGGCAAGGGCAGGCGCCGGTCGAATCCGATGCGATCCTGGTTGCCGCGCCGGCATCGCGCGACGCGCTGACCGGGGCGCTCGCCCGCTTTGCCGAACGCCAGGTTGGGCTGATCGTGGTCGATGGCGGCGACGGCACGGTGCGCGATCTGCTGACCCGCGGCCACGCCATCTTCGGCGAGCACTGGCCGCGGCTGATGGTGCTGCCCAAGGGCAAGACCAACGCGCTTGCGCTCGATCTTGGCATGCCCGGGCGGATGACGCTCGATCAGGCGCTCGGCGCGGCTGCGGGCGCACGGATTGAGCGCCGCCGCGCGCTCAGGATCGAGCCCAGCGATGGCTCACGGCCGCCGGTCTATGGCTTCATCATGGGCACAGGGGTGTTCAACGCGGCGATCGATGCGGCGCAGCTCACCCACCGCTTCGGCGCGTTCCAGGGCTTTGCCGTGGGCATGACCACGGTGATCGGCATGGCCCTGGCGCTGATCGGGGTTGGCCGGGGGCCGTGGCGGACCGTATCGCCAACCCGGATCGTTACGGCTGACGGCTCCGAATTGCCCCACAGCCGCCACGGTCGCGACGACGAGCGCTGGGTGGTCGGGCTTTCAACGCTGACCCGGTTTCCGCTGGGCATGGCACCTTTCGCCGGGATCAATCAGGGCAATCCCCCGGCCATCGGCTGCATCGTGGTCGATCTGCCGCTGCGCCGGATCATTGCGCGGGCGCCGCTGATTCTCGCCGGGGCGGGCGGTCCGTACTATTCCGGATTAGGGGTTCACCGCGAAGCTTCGAGTGGCTTCGCCATCGAGCTGGGCGGGCGCTTCATTCTTGACGGCGAATCGTTTCCGCCCGGGGCTTACCGGGTCGGGCTTGGTCCCGAGCTTGAGTTTCTGGTACCGTGACCGCCGCCCTGACGAACCGCGTTGCGGCCATGCTTGCCGCGCCGGTCAGCGCTGCCGTCGGCGAATTTGCCGCACGGCTGGCTGGCGAAACCGGGGCCGTAGCGGTGCTGTTTTACGGCTCGAACCTGCGCACCGGCTCGCTTGACGGCGTGCTCGATTTCTACGTGCTGCTGCCGGGCGTGCCAGAGCGCGGGATCTGGCCGCGGGTGAGCTATCGTGAATGGCCGCGCGATGGGCTGACCCTGCGCGCCAAGGTGGCGACCATGACCCTGGCGAAATTTCGCGAGGCTGCGGCCGGCGAGCTGCTCGACACGACGATCTGGGCGCGCTTCACCCAGCCTGCGGCGCTGGTCTGGTCGAAGAACGACGCCGCTGCCGCGGCAGTTCGCGCGGCAGTCGCGGCAGCCTGCGCCACCGCCGCGCGGCTCGCAGCAGTGCTGGGGCCGGTCTCGGGCCCGGCGGAAGCGTATTGGACCGCGCTGTTCCAGGCCACCTACCGCGCCGAATTCCGGATCGAGCCAGCCGGGCGTGAGCGCGATATTCTGGCGGTCCATGCCGCGCATTTCGAAGGCCTGCTGCCGCTGGCGCTGGAGGCCGGTGGAATCGCGGCCGGGCGGCAGGGTCAGGTGCTTGCGCCGCGGATTGATGCAGCGCGCCGCAGCGCCGTGCTGCGTTGGTGGATCCGCCGCCGCCGGTTCGGCAAGGCGCTCAACCTGCTGCGGCTGCTCAAGGCCACAACTACTTTCGATGGCGCAGCACGCTATGCGGCGTGGAAGCTGGAGCGGCATACCGGAGTGGCGGTCCAGCTCACTCCGTGGCGTGAACGTCATCCGCTGCTGGCTGCACCGGCAGTGCTTTGGCAGGTTTGGCGGATGCGAAAATAGCCCTCTATTACATATACTTCATGTCGATGCGGATCGCGGTGGTGCCGCTCCCGACCGCGAAGGCGGTCTTCTTGTAGCTTGGCTTGCCAAGATTGAAGATGGTGATCGAGGGGTTGTTCGACATCCCCCCGCCGTCCTGGCTGAGGTCGGTCTTGCCATTGCCGTTGACGTCGTGACGCACTGCTATGGCATAGGTTCCGGCGGCTGGGACCGGCAGGCAGAAGCTCATCGCCCCGGCGCGCGCACGGGCTTCGATGCGTTTGAGCCAGGCGCCCTTCTGCAGCCATTCGGCCTCGGTCCCGCGGTAGACCTGGATGCGGATCGTGCCGCTCGAGGATTTGACCCCGCTGACGGCAACGCGCACGGCGGGCCCCGATCCGGCGTCGCATTGGCCCGGATCGTTGGCGATCACCTGGCGGTATTGTGCAGCCCCCGGAGCGGCAGCAGCAAGCGCAAGCAGGCCGGCAAGGGCAATTCGAAGCTTCATCATTGGCATTACAACTTCCGCAATTCGCTGCGCGCCGCAAGCCCTGGAAGGGCTGGCCAGGCGCGCCTGTTCATCGGTTGGCGTCCAAATATGAATCGGGCGGTGAACGAAAACTGAATTGGATCAGCAGGTACTGTCCAGTTGCACGATCCGGCCGTTCTCCAGACGAACCGTACGGTCAGCAATCTCGGCAAGAGCGCCGCGGTGGCCGATGATCAGCACGGTGATGCTTCCGCGCAGTGCGGCGATGGCGGCTGCGATTGCCGCTTCGTTTTCGCTATCGAGCGCGCTTGCCGCCTCGTCGAGGATCAGCAGCGCGGGCTGGCGCAGCAGCGCCCGGGCCAGCATCAGCCGCTGCCGTTCGCCGCCTGAGAGCACCCGGCCGCCATCGCCGACGCGGGTGTCCAGCGCTTCGGGCAGCTCGAGCACGAACTGGGCGGAAGCCCCGGTCAGCGCGTCAAGCATCGCCGCCTCGCTCGCTCCGGGCGCGCCCCAGGCAAGATTTTCGCGGACCGAAGCGGCGAGCAGCACCTGCTCCTGCTGGACATAGGCGACGCGGCGGCGCCAGGCCCGGCGCAGCGGCGGATCGAGCAGGGTGCCGTCGATCGCCAGGGTACCCGAATCGGGAGAGAGCAGCCCGCCAACCAGGTCGGCCAGGGTTGATTTGCCTGCGCCAGAGGGTCCGGCCAGCGCGGTGATCGAGCCGGCCGGAAGCGTCAGCGTGACCCGGTCGAGCACGGCCGGACCCGCGCCGAAGCGCACCGTCACGTAGGTCAGCTCGATAGCACGCTCCAACCCGGGTGCGGCGACGCCCGGCGCTTCGGGTTCGCGCGCAGCCTCAGCTGCGGTGATCAGCGCCAGCGTCGCATCAAGCGCCGGGCGGGCGTGGCGCCAGTTGAGCCAGGCTTCCTGCAGCGCGCCCAGCAGCGGCAGGGCTCGGGCGAACAGCGCGACCATCGGCAGGATCGTTATCGCATCAAGGTTCCAGCGCCGCGCTGCCAGCCAGACCAGCACGGCGAGCGCCAGCGCCCCGCCGAACTGAAGCGCGCCCTGGCCAAGCCCGCGATCGCGGGCAAAGGCGATCTGGGCGCGGCGCATCGCCGCGAAACCGGTCATGGCCTGGGCCTCGGCGCGCTCCTCGCCCTCGAGGCTCTTGATGACCCTGAGCGCGCCAAGCCCTTCGTCCAGGCTGGCGTGGGTATCTGCATGGGCACTGCCCAGCGCGGCGCCCAGCGCCTGGGCGCGGCGGCGCAGCCCGGCATAGCCCGCCAGCACCGCCAGCCCGGCCAGCGCCGCGCCGGCGGTGACCACGGGCGAGATCGCCAACGCCGCCAACCCGATCCCGCTCAGCGTCACCACGATCGCCGTGGCTGAAATCGCCTGCTGCACGCCGAAGCCAATCCGCTCGATATCGGTGATCA
This sequence comes from Novosphingobium sp., assembly GCA_031414115.1. Lineage (GTDB taxonomy): Bacteria > Pseudomonadota > Alphaproteobacteria > Sphingomonadales > Sphingomonadaceae > Novosphingobium. The sequence goes on from JANOGS010000284.1 coordinate 7,439, forward strand.
GCAGACTGGCGCTGTCCGCCCGGCGCATGCCCAGCAGCACCCGCCAGTCGCAATGGAGCAGCGCCCGCCAGGCGCGGCGGCGCAGGACGTCGACCAGCGCCAGCTCGAAGCGCTGGGTCGCCATCAGCCGGGCCTGGGTGATGATGGCGCGCAGTCCGATCAGCGCAACGAACAGCGCGAGCAGCTCCTCGAGCCGGAGCGGCAACCCGGCAGTCTCAAGCCAGGCTGCAAGCCGTCCGCCGCCCTCACCCCCCAGCGCGGCGAGCAGCGGCACCAGCAGCACCAGCCCGATTCCCTCGGTCAGCGCCCCGCCGAGCATCAGCAAGCCCAGCCAGGCGGCGCGGCGCGGCGCGATCATCCGGGCAAGGCTGGGCGGGGCGGGAGGCATCGCGCGGTGGTATCAGGTCCGGCGACTGACGGAAGCGGCAAACCGCGGGGTCGGGCGCGCCGATGCCAGCCGCATTCAGATATCGTTGCGGCCCTTGGTCTGGGCAATGAACCGCCCGGCCGCGATCGCGACTGGCAAGGCGGTGAGATAAGGCAGTTTGGCGGAATGATCGCCCGGATCGAGTCCGGGCAGCGCTTTGGCGAGCGCCTGCATCCGGGGCAGGTCGATCAGGGCGGCGATATCGGGATCGCTGGCCATGTGCTCAAGCTCGTCAGCAACGGCCTGCGCCCCGGGTAGCTGCCGGGCGTGCCAATCCGGGTTGTGGGTTCCGCTGTCACGGCACAGGCGCTGCGCCTCCGGCAAGCGGCCGCGCGCCATTTCGCGGGCCAGCCAGCGGTCCTTGCTGCCGCGCCGGAAAACTTCGGTGGGCAGGCCGAAGCAGAACTCGACCAGCGGCCGATAGGCGGCGGGATCGCGCAGCGGCACCCCGTAGAGCACTTCCATGCCCTGGCTGCAGACCTCGCGGTCCTGCCCGTCCTCGGCCATGATCCAGGCCCAATAGGCGCGCTTGGAGCGGAACTGGTTGCGCCGCGGTTCGAACCCGGCGGCGCGCATTTGCCGGTGGATCCCGTGGTTGCGTTCCCAGGCTGGCGCCAGACCCGATCCTGCGAAGGGGTCAGGCGGGCTGCCGTGGACCAGGCGATAGATCCGGCGCCAGGCCGGCGCGGGTAGCCAGGGCAGAACGGCCAGCGCCAGGGCTTTGCGCCAGAGCGGGCGCGGATCGGCATGGCGGCTGCGCAGCGCGGCGGTGAGCCGGCCCCAGCGACCCCGCGCGAGCCATTCGGGAAAGGCCCAGGGGGCGTTGTTGCTAAAGGTCTCGTTGCCCCAGTTGGGGCTGAGCAGAACCTCGCAGCCCAGCGCGGCGGCGCGCTCGTGGATAGCATGGTGGGCCCAGCACAGGCCGACCGACGGGGTCCCGCAGTCCATCGCCTGGAGCAGCTCGCGCTGCCGGTAGCGAAAGTCGAGCCCCGGGTTGTGGAATTGCTCGACCACCAGCCCTCGGTGCATTTCCGCGAATGCCGCGACTGCGGCGAATTCGGTGTTGTAGGTGCCGGGAACCGGCGTAACCGGCTGCCACTGTTCGGGCGGCCCGTGGACGAAGCCAAGGACCGGCTCGCCGGCCAGCACCTGCCGCAAGGCACTGGCCGCAACCGAGCTTGAGTCGAGCCCGCCCGACAGCAGGATCCCGGGCCGGCGGGCGCCGTCGATCGCGCGCTCGACCGCCTCGTCGAGCAGGGCCAGCCCGGCCTCGACATAGTCAATCTCGCGTGCAAAGCGCACTTCCGGCCGGCTGAACAGGTCATAGCGCCAGATCTCGCGCCAGCCCGTGCCATCGAGCGTGATCGCCGTGCCCTGGGGCAGCCGCTGGCAGCCGAGGAAATGGCCGGCATAGCGGTCGCTGAAATCGACCTGCAGGCTGCGGCCGAGCCGCTCCAGGTTGACCTGCCGCGGCGCGGGGTCACGCCAGAACAGCGGCCGCGCCAGCGATGCGGCGATAGCCCCCCCGCGGTGGCGGCGGAACACCAGCGGCGGCGCCTCGAACGGGCTGCGCGCGCAGCGCAGGGCGGTGCCGCCGGGCTCGACCGCGATGGCGCAGTAATGGCCAACGACGTGCTCGTCGGCTGCGGTATCCCAGCGGTCAATCGCGGTGGCATAGAGCCCTGCCGGATCGTCGGGGTCGCCGCCCAGTTCGGCGGCCAATTCGCGGCGATTGTGGACCTGGCCGTTAAGCAGCACCAGCCGGCCCGAGTCAGACCGTCCGGGCCGCCAGATTGCTCCCCTCGCCAACTGGCCAAGGATGGTGCCGCCTTTGGCGAAGTGGTGAAGCTTGGTGCCTGGGATTGCCCCAAGCAAATGCGTGAAGCTTCGGGCCTCCGGTCCGGTCAGCCCGGAAACACCCAGCGCAGCGCAGATCACAGAACTGTCAGCGGCCGGTGGCCACCGCGATCGGATCGCGCGCGGTTCAGCTGCGCAGCTGGATCGGCGACTGGGCCGACGCACCGTCGGGCCCGGCTACATCCTTGACCGTGCCGAGCCGGTTAAGCGCGGGCCGGGTCCAGATGCGCTTGCCCTCAGCCATGCCATGCAGTGACTTGGTCATCGTTCCCCCCATTTCCGCCGAAGCCGATAGTGGCACGGCGCCCTCAGCGCGATCATGTAACATTTTCGCCATGGACGACAAGGCCTATTCAACTAATCACCACAATTCGCGTGCTTAGACCCTGTTTACGTTACATTTACCCGCCCTGACTGTGCCGATTTTGGTTTGTGGGTTTGCGCGAGGAGTGATGTT
>JANOGS010000285.1:0-3468 GCA_031414115.1 Novosphingobium sp.
CGTGACGACATCGACGGGCTGTTTCAGGCGATCGCGCCCAGCATCAACTTCGACGTCAGCCTGCCGATCGTGGCGATGGAAGGCTATGTCGCCGCAGTAACCGCAGCCGTTCGCGGCGAATGGGGCGGCGAGGCAGAGCTGGTGGTGTTCGGCCACATCGGTGACGGTAACCTGCACATCATCATCGGCCCGCGTCCATTCAACGAAGCCGCGCACCGCCGCAGCGAAGAGATCGTTTACGGACTGCTGGCGCCGCACAAGGGTTCGATCTCGGCCGAACACGGCATCGGCCTGGAAAAGCGCGACTGGCTGGGGGTGAGCCGCTCGCCTGAAGAGATCGCCTTGATGCGGACGATCAAGGCAGCAATGGACCCCAAGGGGATCCTCAACCCCGGCAAAGTTCTGGCATAGGGAGAACGAACAAGTGACTGCGCTGACCTGCGAGATTGCCGACCACATCGCCACCATCACGCTCAACCGGCCCGAGGCGATGAACACCATCTCTCCGGCGATGCTGGCCGAACTGACCCGGACCTTTATCGCGGTGAACGAGGATCCCGAAGTGCGGGTGGTGGTGCTGACCGGCACCGGCCGGGCGTTCTGCGCCGGGCTCGATCTCAACCAGGCCGCGTCCGGCGACGGTATCGGCGGCCAGAACCGCCGCTTTCCCGAGACGATCGACCTGCGCAACACGCCGCCGACGGTGCTGTTCGCGATGGACAAGCCGGTGATCTGCGCGCTCAACGGTTCGGCTGCGGGCTATGGCATGGACCTGGCGCTGGGCTGCGACATCCGGATCATGGCCGATAGTGCCAAGCTCGCCGCGGCCTTCGTCAAGCGCGGGGTGGTGCCCGAAAGCGGCGGCACCTGGTTCCTGCCGCGGATGCTGGGCTGGGCCGCGGCGGCCGAGATCATCTTCACCGGCCGAACGCTCAGCGCCGCCGATTGCCTCGCCGAAGGGCTGGTCAACAAGGTGGTCCCGGTCGATGCGGTGGCGGCAGAAGCCCGTGCCATGGCGCTCGAGATCGCCGCCAACGCCCCGCTTGCGGTGCGCGCTTCAAAGCGGCTGATGCGGATGGGGCTGGAAGAAACCTTCGAAACCCATGTCCAGCACGTCTATCTGCAACTGCTCCCGCTGTTCGCCAGCGAGGACTTTAAGGAAGGCGTGAAATCGTTCCTGGAGAAGCGCCCGGCGGCGTTTGCGGGTAAGTGAGGTAGGGCCGGGAGCCCTCGCGCCGCCGTCACAACAGCGCTTCGATCAGCCGCGGGCCTTTGTGCGCCAATGCCTCGGCCAGCGCCGCGCGGAAGCCCTCCGAGGTATCCACCCGCACTGCCGGCACACCCATCCCTTCGGCCAGCTGCGACCAGTTCAACGCCGGGTTCTTGAGGTCGAGCATCGACAAGGCCTTGGGCCCCGGGTTCTGCACCCCGACCCGCATCAGCTCGATGTTGAGGATCGCATAGGAGCCGTTGTTGAGGATCACCGTGGTGACGTCGAGCTGCTCGCGCGCCATCGTCCACAGCGCCTGGAGCGTGTACATCCCGCCGCCATCGGCCTGCAGTGCGATCACCTTGCGGCCAGGACAGGCGACCGCCGCACCCACCGCGAGCGGCAGCCCCTGGCCAATCGCGCCGCCGGTCAATTGCAACCAGTCGTGTTGGGCCGCGCCCGCGCACATCGCAAAGGCCGCGCCCCCCGATGTGGCACTCTCGTCCGAGACAATTGCCTGTTCGGGCAGCAGCTCGGCCAGGATCGCGCCGAGGTTGGCCGAATTGAGCTTGCCGGGATCGGCCGGAAAGCTGGTCCCCGCCTGGACCAGCGCGGGTTGGGCAGGGGCGCCCAACTCATCGGCCAACCCGGCCAGCGCCGCCAGCGCATCCTCGCGCAGCGAGGCGAGGCGGACCAGCGTCGCCCCCTCGGGCGAGAGCCAGCTGGGTTTGCCGGGATAGGCGAAGAACGAAACCGGCGGCTCGGTGCCGCAGAACACGATGGTCTTGAACTCGGCGAGGTAGGCTTCGGCCTGTTCGCCGAAATAGGGCAGCTTCTCCACCGCGACCCGGCCGGCGCCGCGCTGGTGGCGGGCGGCGAAGGTCTCGGCAATCAGCCGCGCGCCAGTGGCGGCGGCGATCCGCCCGGCTTCGACCAGCGCCTCTTCATGCAGCGCCCGTCCGCCCAGGAACAGGCATTTCGGCCCTTCGCCTTCCTTGAGCGCGGCAGCAGCGGCGGCAATTGCTGCGGCGGGGGCCTGCGCGGGTTTGGACAGCGCGGGCACCGCCACTTCGCCCGAACCTTCGCTCCAGGCATGGTCGGCAGGGACGATCACCGTGGCGATCTTGCCGGGATAACTCTGCGCCACGGCATAGGCCTCGGCCCCGGCCTGGGCGAGGTCGCGCGCGCTTTTTGAGACCCGCACCCAGTCTGACATCGGCCGCGCCACCCCGGCCGCGTCCGAGGTCAGCGGTGCGTCGTAGTGGAGGTGATAGGTCGCATGATCGCCGACCATGTTGATCACCGGGCTCGCCGCGCGGCGCGCGTTGTGCAGGTTAGCCAGGCCGTTGCCGAGCCCAGGCCCCAGGTGGAGCAAGGTAATTGCCGGCTTGTCGGCCATCCGCCCATAGCCGTCCGCCGCCCCGGTCACCACGCCTTCGAACAGGCCGAGGATCGCCCGCATCCCATGCTGCCGGTCGACTGCGGCGACCAGCTGCATTTCCGACGTGCCGGGGTTGGCGAAGCACACCTCTACTCCGGCGGCGTGCAGCGTCGCGATAAAGGCTTCGGCTCCGTTCATTCCAGTCCTCCCGTGGCGCCGGTGGTAATGTGCCACCCGGCTGGCGCAACAGGATTGTGCAAGCCGTGCGGCGCGCTATGGCGAAACGGCTGTGCAGAGGGATGTGAGCGCGATGAAATATGATGTGGTCATCGTCGGGGCCGGGCAGGGCGGGGCCTATGCCGCGATCCAGCTGCGCCAGCAGGGCTTCGAGGGCACTGTCGCGCTGATTGGCCGCGAAGACGAGCCGCCCTATGAGCGACCGCCGCTGAGCAAGGAATACATGCTGGGCGAGAAGGAGTGGGAGCGCCTGCTGATCCGTCCCATGGAGTTCTGGGCGACCAAGCAGATCGACCTGATGCTCGGTGCCGAAGTGGTCTCGGTATCTCCCGGCGACCAGACGGTCCACCTCCAGGACGGGCAGACGATCGCCTATGGCGACCTGATCTGGGCCACCGGGGGCGATCCGCGCCGGCTCGATTGCGCCGGAGCCGATCTGCCGGGCGTCCACGCCGTGCGCACCCGCGCCGATGCCGATGCGATTCTGGGCGAACTGGCTAGCGTTACCCGCGTTGCGATCGTCGGCGGCGGCTATATTGGGCTCGAAGCGGCGGCGGTGCTGCGCAAGCTGGGCAAGGAGGTGACCCTGCTCGAAGTCCTGCCGCGGGTGCTGGCGCGGGTCGCGGGTGAGGAACTGTCG
>JANOGS010000286.1:0-6038 GCA_031414115.1 Novosphingobium sp.
GGCTGTTCCAACGAACACTCGTGTGTTATTCCGATCTCTGGAGGACGGTCTCATGGGCAGAGTTCAAGCCACCCGATTGGTGTTTCAGGATCGGCCGTTGCTGGGCCAGATGGCGATCGCGACAGTGCTGGTCGGCAGCGCCGCCGCGCTCAGTTCGGCGGTGATCGCGGTGCCGGTCAGCCAGGTTGGTTATGCCAAAGGTGCGGCCAGACAGGCACCTGCCAATACCCCTATCGCGCCTGCCGTGGTCGCCGCGCCAGCGCCCGCCGGTTTGCGGATTTCGACCCCGCTGCGCGAGCTGGCACCGGTCAGCACTCTTGCCAAAACGGCAGAGCCGACCCGCATCGAACCGCCCCGGACCGCACCGCTGGTTCTGACCGCTGCCTCGCGGATTTCCGCCATTTCTAGCCGCTTCGAACTGGCTGCGCTGCCGGTCGAAGCGCCGCTCGCTGCGCCAGCGATGGTGCCTGCACCGCTCGCTGCACCAGGCGCTGCACCGGTCAGTCTGGCCGCCAGCACCGTGCCCCCGGTGAGCGCGGTTGCAGCGTTGGGTGAGGAAGTGAAGCTGGTCCCGCCCGCCACGCCGCTGCGGCTGATCAACCCGCCCGAGCTGCGCGGTTTCGATCTCGCGCGGATCTCCGCCACCCCCAAGGCGGTGCCTGCCGGGTTCGCCAAACCTGCCGCCAGGTCGGCCACCTCGGGCAAGGTCGAAGGACTCGGCAAGAAAGACACCGTGGTTGGTGACACGGTGTTCCATCAGGTCACGCTTTCGGTTGCCGGTTCCGATGGCAAGGCAATCGATGTCCGGATCGGCGCTGATATGAAGCCGTCGCTCAAGGTGGGTGACCTGCTCGGTCTGGTTTCCGACCGGATGGATCCGGACAGCGCCGCCCGTTTTGCCGCCGCCGCCAGCGCCGGGGACTATGTCAGCCTGGCAACGCTGCGGGCCACCGGTTTCGAGGTAGCCTACAACGCCGGTACGGACAGCATCAGCATCAGCGTCAGCCCTTAGGGCAGCCGCACGCGAGAGGTGACCTCTGGCTCGGCGACGGTTAAGACCGCGCCATGGCCGCCGAAGATCCGCAACCGCAACCCTCCGCCTGGCGCTTCGTCCGCGCCAGCCGCGCGCATGTGGTGATTGATGCCGCGGCCTATTTCGCGCTGATGCAGCAAGCGATGCTGGGCGCGCGCCAGCGGATCCACATGATCGGCTGGGATTTCGATACCCGGGTGCGGCTGGGGCCGGGTCGGCGCTGGTGGAACAAGATCAGCCGCCAGACCTGGCCGGCCCGGCTCGGGCCGTTCGTGGTCTGGCTGGTGCGGCGCAGGCCGGGGCTCGAGATCCGCGTGCTCAAGTGGAATTTCGGCGCGCTCAAGTTCATTTTTCGCGGCTCGATGATCCTCGATCTGGTCCGCTGGTTTTTCACACCGGGGATCGTCTTCAAGTTCGATGCCGCGCACCCGCTGGGCTGCAGCCATCATCAGAAGATCGTGGTGATCGACGATCGGTTCGCGGTCAGCGGCGGGATCGACATGACCTCGGACCGCTGGGACACGCCCGAGCATCGCGCAGACGATCCGCGCCGCCGCCGGCCCTATGGCGCCCGGCTTTATGGTCCGTGGCACGATCTCTCGCTGATGGTTGAGGGCGAGGCCGCCGCCGCGCTGGCCGAGCTGGGCCGCGAGCGCTGGCTGCAGGCGGGCGGAACCACGCTGCTGCCGTGCGTGCCGCAGACCGCGAGTGCGTGGCCCGAGGCGCTCAAGGCCGAATTCCTCGATGTCGAGATCGGCATTGCCCGGACCCGCTCAGCCTGGAACGGACTGGACGAACTGCGCGAGGTTGAAGCGCTGTTCATCGAACATATCCGCCGCGCCAAGCGCTTGATCTATGCCGAAAGCCAGTACTTCGCCTCGCGCACCATCGCCGAGGCGATTGCCGAGCGGGTCGCCGAGCCCGATCCGCCCGAGATCGTGCTGATCAACCCCGCAAGCGCCGAGGGCTGGCTCGAACAGGCAGCGATGGATGGCGCCCGGGTTCGCCTTGCCCATGCGATTTCGGAGCGCGACCATGCCCGGCGGTTCCGCATCTATCTGCCCTACAACGCCGGTGACCAGCCGATCTATGTCCACTCCAAGGTGATGATCGTCGATGACGAGGTGGTGCGGATCGGCTCGGCCAACATGAACAACCGTTCGATGGGGCTCGACAGCGAATGCGACCTGTTCATCGACGCGGCCCGCCCCGGCAATGGCCACGCCGCCGCAGCGATCGCGCGGCTGCGGGTCGCGCTGCTGGCCGAGCATTCGGGGCTTTCGCGCGATGCAGTGGCGGCGGAACTGGCCAGCCACGGCTCGATGATCGCCATGCTCGACAATGGCCCGAAGCAGGGCAAGCGGGTCGAACCTTTTGGCTTGCGTCCGCTGACCGATACGGAGAAAGCTTTGGCCGACAACGCGCTGCTCGATCCCGAGCGGCCCGAGGAACTGTTCGAGCCGTTCAGCAGCAAACGCGGGTTGTTTCGCCGCGGCGGGCTGCTGCGGCGGCCGCACTAGGGAGTGTTACGACGATGGGCAGCGACGAAGGACCGATGGCCAAACTGCCCGTTCCCGGCGAAGTTCAGGAAGCGATCCGCACCCTGATTCGTTGGGCCGGCGACGATCCGGCGCGCGAGGGCCTGGTCGATACGCCCGCACGTGTGGCGCGGGCGTGGAAGGAGTATTGCGAGGGCAACTCCGAGGATCCGGCCTATCACCTCTCGCGCCAGTTCGAGGAAGTGGGGGGCTATGACGAAATCGTGCTGCTGAAGGATATCCCCTTCCAGTCGCACTGCGAGCATCACATGGCCCCGATCACCGGCAAGGCCTCGATCGCTTACTTGCCCAGAGACCGCGTGGTCGGGATCTCCAAGCTCGCCCGGGTACTGCACGGCTTTGCCCGGCGGCTGCAGATCCAGGAACGCCTGACTGCCGAGGTGGCGCAGTGCATCTGGGACAACCTCAATCCCCACGGCGTCGCGGTGGTGATCGAGGCCCAGCATGGCTGCATGACCGGACGCGGGGTGCGTACGGCGGGGGTCAACATGGTCACCAGCCGGCTGCTCGGCAGCTTCCTGGAGGATCAGTCGAGCCGCAAGGAAGTGCTCAGCCTGATGGGCTACTAGCCATGGCCCGCGCGCTCGCGCCGGTGATGACGATTGCCGAGCTTGAAGCCTTCCTCGATCAGGCGTTTCCGGGCCGCGGGCACGCGAACAAATTGCTCGAACTTGGACCTGGCTGGGTACAGGTCGCACTCGATCCGGTCGAAGCCCACCTCCGCCCCGGCAAGCTGGTCTCGGGCCCGACCCAGATGGGGCTGGCCGACCACGCTGCCTATGCGGTGATTCTGGCGCACATCGGACCGGTGGCGATGGCAGTGACCAGCAACCTCAACTACAGCTTCCTGCGCGGCGTCCAGCTTGAGCGCGTGTACGCCGAGGCAAAGCTGCTGCGCCTGGGGCGGCGGCTGGCCACGGTTGACGTGCTGCTGTGGCAGGACGACAGCGAGCGCCCGGTCGGGCAAGCGACGGTAACTTATGTGTTGCCGGATGGTTAGCGCCTAGGTCAGGAGTGGGGGTGTCTTAAGGTGACCGATAATCTGCCCCTCCTTATTTGAACGTGGAAAAGTGGGACCGATTTCGAGCTATCTTTGCCGCGCCCAATTGCCTTTGCGTAGGGTGTCTGCCATTTGGAACATGAGCGGAACACGAAGCAGGTAATCCATGCGGTCAATTGAACTCTTCGCTGGAGCAGGCGGTCTTGGCATGGGCCTAAGCGCGGCTGGATTCATTCCGGACCTGGTTGTCGAATGGGACAAGTGGTGTTGCGATACAATCCGGGAAAATCGCCGGGCCGGTGCCGGGCTGGTAGCGTCTTGGCCAGACCCGGTCGAAGCGGATGTTCGCCAGATCGACTTCCAGGAATTTGAAGGGCGGATTGAACTTGTAAGCGGTGGTCCGCCGTGTCAGCCATTTTCGGTCGGGGGACGCCACCGGGCGCATGACGATGGCCGGGACATGTGGTCCGAAGCGGTACGCGCTGTCCGCGAGATCCGGCCAAAGACCTTTGTTTTTGAAAATGTGAAGGGGCTGACCAGAGCCTCTTTCGCAACCTACCTTGCCTATATTGTGCACCAGCTTAGCTATCCGGATATTGCCAGATTGCCGGATGAAAGCTGGCTGTCGCACCTCGGGCGGCTTGAACAACACCATACGTCGGGGGTCAGAACGGGACTTCAATATCAGGTTGTTTGGCAAGTCTTGAATGCAGCCGACTACGGCGTACCGCAGCGGCGGGAGCGGGTAGTGTTCGTCGGGTTCCGTTCCGACCTGGGCGTGGCCTGGAAGTTCCCGGAAAAGTCCCATTCGCACGACCGGTTGCTTTGGGAGCAGTGCAGGACCGGAGCATATTGGAAGCGTCACCAGGTTGCGCCTGACTCCTGCCGGCTCGACCCGCGTTTGCTGGCAAAAGTCGACAGAATGACCTCGGAACCGAAGGCCTTCCCATGGCGGACCGTCAGAGATGCCATCTCCGATCTCCCGGAACCTAGTTCCTCAAGGGTCGGCCACTTGTCCAATCATCGATTTCAGCCTGGTGCCAAGGCTTATCCGGGCCATATCGGTAGCCCGCTGGATGAAGCCGCGAAGACCTTGAAGGCCGGGGTTCACGGAGTGCCTGGCGGTGAAAATATGCTGCTTCGCCCCGATGGCACTGTCCGGTATTTTACAGTCCGCGAAAGCGCTCGCTTGCAGACATTTCCCGATACCTATGTGCTGCATGGTTCGTGGAGCGAAGCTATGCGCCAGCTCGGTAACGCGGTCCCGCCGGAACTTGCGAAGGTGATTGCAAACGGCATAGCGCAGCATCTTCAACCGCTTTGCGACTAAATTTGATGACGCGCATTCCGAATTGAGCCAGATTGCAGAGATGACTGGCGAGACGTCCGATCCCCACAAGTTCGAATTTGATCTTGATCGCGGGATCAGGCTGCAAGTGGTTGAAAAATTGGAATCCAGTCCGCTCCTTCGACTTGAAAAGGGAGTCGGCCCCCGCGACAGTGGCATCTATGCGCTCTACCTCAACGGCACACTTGTTTACGTTGGTAAGGCCTCCAAGAGCACGACCAAGAGTCAACGCAACCTGAGGTCAAGGCTCTCGGAACACATTTCCAAGATATCCGGACGGAATAACATTTCGCTCTCGCAAATTCAGTGTCGTTTTCTTACCTTTGCAAGCGATTGGTGGGTCTTCGCAGCAGAATTTGCGCTGATCGTTCACTATTCGCCTGATTGGAACGAAAGCGGCTTTGGCAGTAAAACGCCCGGAGTTGGACGACCCGGAACGAGCCGGGTTAGCAAATGGGATGAGCAGTATCCCATGGCCAGCCAGGATTGACCCCAACTGGCGAGGGCGGCGGCTGGCGAGCGTCGACGTGCTGCTGTGGCAGGACGACAGCGAGCGCCCGGTCGGGCAAGCGACGGTAACTTATGTGTTGCCGGATGGTTAGCGCGATGAGCCCTTGATCTGAATCGTCATTGCGAGCCCCTTGGATTGCTGTTTGCAGCCAGCGCTCACGACAATTATCGCGATGCGATCCAGTGAGTTGCGGGTGATACTCTCAATTGCCGGTCGGCTTCGCCGCTCGAAATGATGATTTAGATCAAGGGCTTCTTGCTTCGACATCAAAAAAAGGCCCGAACGCTCCGCATTTGCAAGGAGTGCCCGGGCCAGGTGGAGGGAAGGTGAAAACCTCCCCTCGGGTCGCAGGAGCACAACCGCAGACGCGTAAATTGGTTCCCTTGTGGCGCGTCAATTCCTTCACAAGCAGAACTTGTCGTTTGTAACGCAGAGTCAGTTCGTCCACTCGTTGGTCCAATTCGTCCACCTTGCGCTTGAGAGAGTCGGATATTGCCTTTGCGTCACGATGCTCCACAAAGCGTATCTCACTATCAATCTGTTGCTGTGCGGTCGCTAATCGTGCCTTTGATGCCAACAAAGTCTTC
>JANOGS010000287.1:0-9412 GCA_031414115.1 Novosphingobium sp.
CCTCGATGTCGGCTCATCACATCCTGGGGCTGGAGCAGGTCCCAAGGGTTTGGCTGTTCGCCAATTAAAGTGGTACGTGAGCTGGGTTCAGAACGTCGCGAGACAGTTTGGTCCCTATCTGCCGTGGGCGTCGAAATTTGATAGGAGTTGACCCTAGTACGAGAGGACCGGGTTGAACATACCTCTGGTGTACCTGTCGTTCCGCCAGGAGCGCAGCAGGGTAGCTATGCATGGACGGGATAACCGCTGAAAGCATCTAAGCGGGAAGCCTCCCTCAAGATTAGGTATCTTCGAGTCGTGATAGACCATCACGTTGATAGGCCGGGTGTGGAAGCGCAGTAATGTGTGGAGCTAACCGGTCCTAATAACTCTGATCATGCTTGAGAGTCCCACCATCAATGACAGCTTTGCTGGCTTTGATGCTGACGATTTTCAGCCAGATTACGCCCGAATACGCAAACCAAGTGCATCGATTAAAACCCGTTTCCGCCCGCTTTATTGCTTGGTGGCCATAGCGTCAGTGACCCACCCGATCCCATCTCGAACTCGGCCGTGAAACCTGACAGCGCCGATGGTACTACCGCTTAAGCGTTGGAAGAGTAGGACGTCGCCAGGCATTATAGCCGGCGGGAACGGAAAACCCATTCACATGTCAGGGCCTTGGCCCGCACTTCGAGGGCCGCACTGGCCCTCTTTGTGTTTCGGGGACTTGAATCCCCACAATTGCGGTCCATTTGGGCCAAGAGATCTGGGCGGCCCGTGCGGCCGTTGGATGGTGACGCGGGGTGGAGCAGCCCGGTAGCTCGTCAGGCTCATAACCTGAAGGTCGTAGGTTCAAATCCTACCCCCGCAACCACCAAGGACCGATAAAACATGGACTTAACAAAAGGCCTCGATCGCAAGATCGGGGCCTTTGTCCGTTTTGGACGTAAGCGTGCCCAGGTAGCTGCCTGGTCAGGTTGATTTCCTGGCTTGCGAGGCTTTGCCTGCGGCGCGGCGTTTGGCGATGGCGCCGATCCTGAACTTTGCCTCGCGCTCGTCGATCGCGGCTGGATTGTAGGCTTTACCATAGCAACCCTGATGCCACTCGGTGACGTCCGCGTGTTCGGGATGTTCGGGGTTGGCGATGGCCTCAAGGAAGGCCTCGAAGCCGGGCGTTCCGCCGCAGTCTTCGGGCGGGGCGCGGTGGTGGCCATCGACATAGCGCGGGTATTTTGTGTTCGGCTCGCCTTGCCTGACCGCTTCGACGGTGACGATGTGCTCCCAGTTGTCGCCCATGTCGTAGGTATAGAGGAACTGGCGGAGGTCGCGGTCGAGGAGGGTCTTGAGCCTGGTGTTTTTGGCCGCAAGCAGGCTGTCGTCCTCCCAGTCCGGGGTCGGCATGCCGTAGCGCCGATCGCCCGCCTCGAACTCCCAGAGGTGATAGTCGAGCCAGCCAAACGCGCCTTGGATGACGTCGTGGAGCATCTTGAGGCTGGCCTCGAGGGGAACATCAACGCGCCGCCAGATCGCGGGATCGGTATCGGCGAGCGCGATGTGCAGGCGGACGATGTTCTCGGTCATGCCGCCATTCTGTCGGGCATGGGCTCTGCTGTCCAGTTCCACGGCATCAGTTCGTCCCAGCACGAGGCTGGCCAGCCTGACACAATCTTCTCGATGATACCGGCCATGCAGGATTGCGGCTCGACGCCGTTGAGCTTGGCGGTCCCCAACCCTGCGCAGACCGACCCGGCCACCTCTAACCTCGCCTGGCTCCGAACAACGAAGCTAGGCAACCCGCGGCGAATCGTTATGGTCCTGCAGTGGACAATACCTCGCAGCGGCACCAAGTTCTTCGACAATCGACGGCGCAAACGGAGATCGCCTTGATGGTTCAAAAATCAAAGCACACGCGGCAAGGGGGGACATCTTACGAAGTCGCGAAACGGGCTGGGGTATCGCAGTCGGCGGTTTCGCGATGTTTCCGGCCAGGCGCCTCGATCGCCCCCAAAACCCGCGCGCGCATCATGGCGGTGGCGAATGAGATTGGTTACCGACCGAATGCCATCGCTCAGAGCTTGATTACGCGGCGAACAGGTATGGTCGCGGTGATCATCTCCAACCTGACAAACCTCCATTATCCCGAAGTTCTGGCGGAGCTGGCAAAAGGCCTTTCAGCGCGCGGCGCGCGCGTTTTGCTCTTCGCGCTCGCATCCGAAAGTGAGATCGATGACGTGCTCGATCAAGTCTGGCGCTATCAGGTCGATGGCGCGATCGTTGCTGCACGTCTGTCGGACGAGCAACTGGGCGCGTTCCAGGCGCGCGGCACTGCGCTCGTGCTTTACAACCGCGAGTCCGAGGGTGTGGCGGTCGCGTCAGTGTCTTGCGCCTTCGCGGCTGGCGAGGCGCTTTTGGTTGACGGCATGATCGCGAGCGGCTGCCATCGATTCGGGATCATCGGCGGACCAACCGATTCAACCGTAGGGGAAGCGCGGGTCAACGGTGCGACCGACCGACTGACGCTTGCGGGCATAACCAGCGTCCCGATCGACCGCGGCGATTTTTCGTATGAAGGTGGTTTTGCTGCGGCAACGCGGCTTCTCGCCGCAGGATCGCTTGATGCAATCATTGCGGCAAACGATACGATGGCGCTGGGTGCGATGGACGCCGCACGCCTCGATTTCGGGCTGCGTATCCCCGAAGACATCTCAATCGTTGGCTTCGACGGCGTCGCTCCAGCCAAATGGCGCAGCTATGAATTGACAACGATGCGCCAACCCGTCGGACGGATGACAGGTGCGGCGATATCCATGCTGTTCGAACGGATCGAAAACCCCGATCTGGGACCGGAGCTACGTCTTTTCTCCGGGACACTCATTCGCGGCACCACGGCTCGCTTGGGTTAATGAAGCGACCTTTGCTGCTTTGTCTGCCCGGTAACATGTGCGATTCGCGGTTATGGAGCCTCATCGAGAATGTTTTTCCATGGCCTGCGGCGGACGGTGATCTGTCTCGCGGTATGACAATCGACGAAATGGCCTCGTCGCTTTTGGCCACGCATGAAGGGCCATTGCTGCCAGTCGGCTTTTCGATGGGCGGGATTGTGGCGATTGAGATGGCGCGTCAGGCACCGGACCGTGTCAAAGGGCTTGTCCTGATCGATACCAACGCCGGAGCCGATCTGCCGGCACGCGCCGCAGCCCGGCCACTTCAGCAAGCACGCGTGCGTGCGGGCGAGCTGGACGTGATTGTGGCTGACGAACTCAAGCCAGCCTATCTGGCAACGGCAAACCGTGATGATTGCCGGCTGAAGTCGTTGCTGTTCGACATGGCAATGGAACTCGGAAACGACGTGTTCATTGCCCAGAGCGAGGCCCTTCGATTGCGCGCCGACAATTGGCCAGTCCTTGACGACTTCAAGGGGCCAATCCTCTTTCTATGCGGTGCTGAGGATGCCCTTTGTCCACCTGCACTGCACCAGGCGATGGCGGCGCGATCGGCCAAATCGACTCTCCATATCATTGCCGGTGCGGGACACATGCTTCCGCTTGAAGCACCGCGCGCGTTCAGCACAGCGCTGGGCGACTGGCTCAACGTCCAAACGGAGGCACTAACCCAATGACTGATCGAATTCTGACCACCCATGTCGGTTCGCTGCCGCGCTCTGCTGCGGTGACCGACCTTGTCTTCGCAGCCGAACGCGGTGATCTGGTCGATGGCATAGAGTTTGATGCGGTTATTGGCGCCGCTGTCGGGGATGCGGTCGCGCGGCAGGTTGCGGCTGGGATTGATCTGGTTTCCGACGGGGAAATGTCGAAGATTTCATATGCAACCTACATCAAGGATCGGATTACTGGCTTTGATGGCGATTCTCCGCGCACGCCGCCAGCCGATCTTGAAGCCTATCCAAGTTTCCTGGAACGCCAGTCGAAAGGTGGCGGAACGCCAACCTATCGACGGCCAAGATGCGTTGGACCCGTTGCTGCCAAAACGCTCGCTCCGCTCGACGCCGATTTGCGCCACATGGCGGCGGCGATGGCTGTGCACAGACCGGTGGGCGGATTCATGAACGCGGCGTCACCCGGCGTCATTGCGTTGTTCCAGCCCAACGAACATTACGCTACCCAAGACGCGTATCTCGAAGCCCTGGCCGAAGCGATGCGGCCCGAATATGAAGCGATTGTCGCAGCGGGCCTGATCCTGCAACTTGATAGCCCTGACCTCGGCCTGGGGCGTCACATGATGTACAAGGATCGCAGCGAGGCCGACTATCTTGTCCTGATCGGCCGACATGTCGAAGTGCTTAACCACGCGCTGCGCAATGTGTCCGCAGCAAAGGTGCGGATGCACGTTTGCTGGGGAAACTACGAAGGACCACACCACTGCGACGTCGAGATGGGCGTGATTTTGCCGACACTGATGAACGCGAAGCCAGCAGGTCTGCTGTTTGAAACGTCTAACCCGCGCCACCAGCATGACTGGAATTTCTTCGCCGAGATCCGCGACACCATACCGGAAGACAAAATCTTGATCCCAGGCGTGATCGACACCACGACCAATTTCGTCGAACACCCGCGCGTAGTCGCGGAACGCATCGAACGCTTCGCCGGCATTATCGGGCGCGAGCGGGTGATCGCGGGGACCGATTGCGGATTCTCGACCTTTGCGGGGTTCGGCGCGGTCGATCCCGAGATCGTTTACGCGAAGCTTGCGACACTTGCCAAAGGTGCCGAGTTAGCCAGCGAGCGGCTCTGGCGAGCATCGTGAATCCTGCGGCCGTGCCTAACGACGCGCGATGGCACGCCTCAATCCCGCATTGCGCGGGCGATGAAAAAGGTCGCGCCCGCCGAAGACTTGGCCGATCGAGATAGCCCTGCTGGAAGACTGAGCGTATCACCTTCGCCCAGCAGCAGTGCGCCATCTTCAGCGGTAACAGTAAGGTCGCCACGGTGTACGAACAGGACGTCAGCAGCGCTGCTATCGGCGGGCAAGTCGAGGCCTTGGCCAGCGGCGATATCGATCCGCTCCAGCGTAAAACCATGTGGCCAATCCAGGGGCGCTTGCGGTCCGATCAGGGCTTGCCGGTCCGCGCCGCGGGGCAATCGGTCACGCACGACCAATGCTTCTGCTTCGACAGGTGACATGCGACGCAACGTTGCGGCAATTTCAGGAGTCGTAGGTGGCATTGGGACGGCCCCGCCGGGGAGTGTCTCCCCCGCCGCCGTATCGATCAACTGCCCTGTCTCAAGCAGTACAAGTCCAAACTGGCTCGCCAATTCAAAGACCTTGGGAGCCCAGACAACCCGGCCGGGATCATCGCTTCCGAGAATGGCCCAAAGAAAGCCCGTGTCCTTCCCGATATTGGTAAACCCGCGGAATGTTTTGACAGGGAGCGAAATCACATCGCCCGGATGGAGCTCAATCTGGGCGTCTTGTCCATCTTCGCCGAGATCGAATCGCCAGCTTCCCGAATGGACCACAAACACTTCGGCCGTTTCGTGGCTGTGCTGCGAATTGACACAGTGCGGCGGCTGACGTGCGCCCCCGATGTTGAAGCCGTGCGGTTCGGCAATGTGAACGTGCTGGGCAGGATTCTCGGATACGCCGGGCCCGATGATCGTGAAATTCTCTTTGGCTTCCGATCCCGGCGTTCGGCAATCAATGAAGGCATTGAAGCAGGGCTGCAAGTCAGCATATCGAACCACTCGCGCTGCAAATGTTGCAGATTCCCCAAGGTTCTCAGCTGTGCCTTGTGCCATAGGTGCCTGCTTCCCCATCTCGATAAGCCTATTGCACATTTTTGCATTCGCAGTCAATGAGGAGCTTGAGGCTCATTCTTGTTTGATTGAATGCAAACTTGAAGGGGCGAACAAAGAGAGTGGTGGCTCAATTCCTCCGAAAGGAAGCGTGATGGCGATTTGGCTGAAACGTGGTGCGGCGATGGAAGCAAAGACTGTTGCTGATCGCAAAGTGAGAGAGACTGTCGAAGCTATCCTCGCCGACATTGAAGCGCGCGGAGATGATGCCGTGCGCGATCTTTCGATCAAGTTCGACAATTGGGATCGCGATGATTACCGCCTGACGTCCGATGAAATCCAAGGCTGCATCGACCAGTTAACTGTGCAGGACGTGCGTGACATTGAGTTCGCACAGACGCAAGTGAAGAACTTCGCGCAGATACAACGGGATTCCATGAAGGATGTGGAGGTCGAGACTCTGCCCGGCGTCGTGCTGGGGCACAGGCACATTCCGTTGAACGCTGCTGGCTGTTACGTCCCTGGCGGAAAATACCCGCTGCTTGCATCCGCGCATATGTCGGTCATCACCGCCAAGGTAGCTGGGGTTGCGCGCATCGTCACATGCGCGCCGCCGTTCCAAGGCAAGCCAGCCTCCGCAATTGTTGCTGCGCAGGCAATGGCTGGTGCAGATGAAATCTGGTGCCTCGGCGGCATTCAGGCGGTCGGCGCAATGGCAATCGGGACGGCGACCATGAAGCCTGTCGACATCCTTGTTGGCCCCGGCAATGCGTACGTCGCGGAGGCGAAGCGGCAACTGTTCGGGCGCGTTGGGATCGACCTGTTCGCCGGCCCCACCGAGACACTCGTGATTGCCGATGAGATTGGTTGCGATGGTGAGCTGGCCGCGACCGATTTGCTGGGCCAGGCCGAACATGGCCCGGATAGCCCCGCTATTCTCCTCACGACGAGCCGCAGGCTCGCCGAGGAAACGATGCGTGAAGTCGAGCGTTTGCTGACCATATTGCCCACTGCGGACATTGCGCGTCGCGCGTGGGAGAGCTTTGGCGAAGTGATCGTCGCCGAAGATGATGACGAAATGGTCCGCATTGCCGATGAGATCGCTTCAGAGCATGTTCAAGTGATGACGGCTGATCCCGATTATTTCCTGAAGCACATGACCAATTACGGCGCCTTGTTCCTCGGCAACCGCACCAACGTCTCTTATGGTGACAAGGTGATCGGCACCAACCACACGCTCCCGACCAAGAAAGCCGCGCGCTATACTGGCGGGCTTTGGGTCGGCAAGTTCATCAAAACTTGCACCTATCAACGCGTTCTGACCGATGAGGCGTCAACCATGATCGGCGAATATTGCAGCCGCCTCTGTGCGCTGGAGGGCTTTGCCGGACATGGTGAGCAAGCCAATATCCGCGTGCGGCGTTTTGGCGGCAAGAACGTGCCTTATGCCGGAAAGGCAGAGGCGGCTTGAAGTTGCCGGTCACTCCGTCCTTCCGTCTCGATGGTCGCCGTGCGGTGGTGACCGGGGCCGGTCGTGGCATTGGTCTTGCCGCCGCAATGGCAATGGCTGACGCGGGCGCAAAGGTGACATTGGTTGCACGCACGGCGTCTGAAATCGAAACTGCTGCGGGGGAGATCGGCAAGGGTGCCATTGCTGCCAGGCTCGACGTATCCGACTTCGCAGCGGTCAAAGCCTTCTTTGCCGAACGCCCCGCGTTTAACATCCTGGTCAACAATGCCGGCACCAACCGGCCCAAGCCAATGTGGGACGTGACCGAAGCGGATTTTGATGCGGTCTATGACCTCAATGTCAAATCCGCATTCTTCGTCGCCCAAGCCTGCGCGCAAAAAATGATCGCGGAAAGCGTAACCGGATCGCTTATCCATATGAGCAGCCAGATGGGACACGTTGGTGGACCGAACCGGTCGCTCTACTGCGGCAGCAAATGGGCACTGGAAGGCATGAACAAAGCGTTCGCGCTCGATCTGGCTACCCATGGCATACGGTCAAACACCATAGCGCCGACCTTCATCGAAACGCCGCTTACAAAGCCGTTTTTAGAAAATGCTGCGTTCAAGGCCGATGTTCTTTCCAAAATAAAGCTCGGGCGCATCGGAACGCCGGAAGATCTGATGGGGGCAATACTGTTCCTCGCCTCCGATGCGTCCGCGCTCATGACGGGCGCTTCTGTGCTCATCGATGGTGGCTGGACCGCCGAATGATATTGCATCCGAATGCAAACATCGGCATGTTGAAGGGTGCAGAGGGGGTGACATGAACACACAAGCGATATCGCGGGCTGAAGATGTCTCCCCTCTGCGGCGCTGGACCGCATTCACTTTCCTCATGGTTGCAGAGTTTTTCTACGGTTGGTCGTGGAACACCGTTGATGTTCTGCGGCCGCAAATTCGTGATTCCTTGGGACTCACGCTGACCCAAGCGGGATCAGCCTACACCGCGCAAAGTCTTGGCGCGCTCGTCGGCGCCATCATTCTGGCGCAAATTGCCGATCGGTTCGGCCGACGGCGAGCATTGTTCTATGTCATTGCTGGCTATGCAATTTTTGGCGGTTTGGGGACGTTGGTCTCAAGCTACGTGCAATTGCTTGGCCAGCGTTTCATGCTAGGTTTTTTCCTTGGCGCGATCTTCCCGGTTCTCGTCGCAACCTACATGTCCTTGTTTCCGAGCACGATGCGGGGAAAGCTGGCAAGTCTCGGACAAGGAACATACAACCTCTCCGTCGTCGCACTCGGCTGGGCCTATGGCACGCAAATCGGACAGGCTGACTGGCATTTTCTGCTTTGGGCAGGCGCTATTCCTCCGCTCATCCTTGCGCCCTTGGTATTTTTGTTCCTGCCCGATGATCGTGGCATGTTGGCTTGGGGTGCCGAGACCGCACCGCCGCCTACTGGCAAATTGCCGATGATCGAGCTGTTCGCGGCCCCGCTCGTGCGGCGGACGGTGTTACTTTTCGTGCTCGTGGGACTTAACTTTTTTGCCTATCAGGCATTTGCCGGATGGGTCACCACCTATTTGAAGGATGTGAAGGGCTATGCTCCCGAACTGATCTCGCAGATCATTTACTGGCAATTCATCGGCGCGCTGATCGGTGGATTTTTCTGGGGCTGGTTCAGCGATCGCTATGGGCGGCGCTTATCGGGCATCGGCTTTTTCCTCGGCGGAATTTCGGTGCTGCTCTACCTCACCGTTCTGAAGGATCCGTTGTCGCTGCAATATGGCGGCGCGCTGTGGGGCTTCATGATTACGGCGTCAGTCGCCTGGGCACCCTGGATGTCGGAATTGTTTCCGCCGCATCTGCGCTCAACCGCAATGTCGATCTTCCACTGGGGGCGGCTTATCTCGATGACGGCACCGCTCGTTACCGGAGCGATCGCTGAGGCTTATGGTCTTACATCCGCCATGTTGCTGGGGGCGATAGGCTTTATTCTGGGCGGATTTGTGTGGTTCATGATCCCCGAGACGGTGCCAAGGCGGGTCAAGGCCAGCAAGTTGCCCGCGCCGACATAGTATCTCGCGCGTTTCAGAAAGTTTCCGGCTTAGAGCGTGAAGACATAGCATTGACCCGCCCTGACGGAGCCGATTTTGGTTTGTGGGGAGGCGCGAGGAGTGAGCGATGCCGTAGCATCGTGATCGACGAGCAACGCTCCCACGGGCC
>JANOGS010000288.1:0-4381 GCA_031414115.1 Novosphingobium sp.
CGAGCGCGACGGCCTGTTCAAGACCAATCGTTTCGGGGTCCATGTCGCGCCGAGAACCAGCCGGGCGACCCTAGCCGCGATTGGCAGGACCGCTGGATTTTTCGTACCTAAGAACGCCAGCATCACTCCGGAACGATCACCATCGGTTTATGTTCAAGTCGGTGATGGCCGTGACCTCTGGGAAGTCATGGCGGCCACCATTTCGCGGCCAGAGATCAAAACGGTAAACCTTGCCTATTACGAGCATTGATGTTCGCGTGCTAGGCGGCCCCGCACTTTCGTAGGCCCACTTCGAGGCCGCTCAAATGATCCCGAGATCGATCAGGCCGGCGAACATCGGGCCGCGTTCGGAGGGTGTCGTACCGACGGTGCCGTCCCAGACCTCCTTGCAGTCGAGGTTCATGCTTGGATCCTCGGCTGCCATTAGCTCGACCTCTTCGAACAGAATTCCGTAGCGGTCCCGATCGAGGTCGAATGGCTTGCGCATTTCGACAGTCCAAGTCGCGATCCCGTCCACGATGACCGGGGCGACGTGCCTGCGCTCGAGCGGCTGCCCGCGCGAATCTTCGACCGGCTCCCATTCGATCTTTTCGGTCGTGTTGGGCACGACCGCTCGCATGATTCGCACGTTGAGCACAGGGGTATCGCGTGTGGCTCGATTGTAGGGACCGGTACCGTGCGAATAGGCTGGACCTTTCACCTCGAGTAAGAACCCGTTGTTTCGGGTCCGCACGCTCGCTCGTCGCTCCGGAAACGGCTGGAGCCACGCCCAGACAGGATCGGAAAGCAGGATCTCAGGCTGAGCAGCGTGCGGTTGATAGCGGGCTAGAGCCAGCCGCACGAAGGGGAAGTAGGCCTGGCCGGGATCGACCGCGAGATCGCAATACCAACGCCCTTCGATAGGATCGAGCTTTGGTACGAACGCAGCGATGGATACTTGGCCGGTCAGATTCTGGCCTTTGGCTGGCTTGGCAGGTGTCGTTGCATCGAACGGATTGCCGGGTCGTTCTTCGACCGTGAGCGGCAGGTTATGGATAATCTGCGGGTTGCCTCCGATCGCAGCCAGGCGCACGAATGTGGAGCTGGGTTGGCCCCAGTGGATCGGGTCGTCACCGGCCCGGCTTACGATGTTGTCGAGGCCCGGCGAGCTGTCGCTGCGGCACAGGATGGCCAGCTGCTCGTCGATCCCCGAAGACGGCCAATCGGGTGCCAAATATATCCTGATGCCCGCTCTGCGCCGAAGTCCGCGCCTCGGCTGTCCCGGCTCGGGCGCTTCAAGAGTGAAGGTCGGGACTACACGATCTACGACGACCCGCGACGGTCGGTAGGTGCAAGGAACGATGATGCTGACCGCAGGCTTGGTCGGGCTTGGCTTTTCGTAGCGGCTGTAGCCCTTTGTTGCGGCCTCGGCTTCATCCTGATTGTCGAGTTTGGGATACAACTCGGTGTATCGGGATGTTGCGACCAGGCGAACGCGAACGCGGCGTGCCCGGCCGTCGGGAAAGGAGTATCCAAGCGCGCGCAAGCCGGCGCTTTCGTCGCGATGCAGGAGATCGACGGTGCTGCGATCGGCGCCCAGGGGCACCGCCAGAGAATCGATCTTGAAGAGTTCCGCGGACCGCGTCGGCTTGTAGAAGACCCACCGGCCGTCACTCTTTGCCAAGCCGGCAACGCTCTCCTCGTCCCAGTCGCCATAGAGACGAACTTTGCCTGAGGATGGCCGATGCACGGAAATGGTCCCTGTGAAAAATGTCATCGAGCCGCCGATCTCGCTCTTCCAACTGATCGGATCGGTGCCGCCGTTTGCGTCCACGTAGCTTTCCCAGCTATCCATTGGTGCCGGTTCCGGCGGCGCTGCTTTGGCTGCCCCTACCCGTAGTTCGGCCGATGCCGCGCGCGGCACGGTCTTGATCACGACCGCCGTGAGACGAAGCTTCTTGTCCGATGTCTGCCAGACGAATTTCGGCGGAACGATCGGACGATCGACGGCGTGGACGAGGTGGATCTTCCGGCGCATCGTCGCACCGGGCACGGGCTGCGCGGCGATCACTCGCTCGAGCGCGCGATCCGCGTTGCGACCTTCGCCGGCCAACGAGGCGAACAACTGCCGAGTCCGATCGTCGCCGGCGGCCTCAAGCGCCCTGACCCCGCCGGCGTCCGCCCGCAGCTCCTGCGCAAGAGCCTGGCGCGCGTTCCGCAAAGCGCGGTTGCGGGTGCCGGGCGCGTCCGGAATGCTCCACAGCAACAGATCGGCCGCCTCGCCGGGCGCGAGCCGAACCTCGACGTGCGGAATTCCGATCGAACGTCCGCCGGGCAGAGCGATCTCTTCCGGGGCCATATTGACTAACCTGCCCCGCAATTTCCCGTGTCCGGAGTTGCGCAATGTGAGCAGGATAGGGACGCAATCCTTGTAGGTTTCGCGCCGGCTCTGAAACCTGGCAGGCACCGCCGCCGCGCTGAAATAGCCGGCATTGTCATCCAACGTTTCGAATGCGATTCCCGCGGCTGCGGCCTCGGGGTCCGGATAGAAGCGCTGTTTGGGCGGTGTGGTCCGTCCGCCGAATATCAGCACCGGCCCCCGGCTGGCTTTGCGCTTGTCGTCCTTCTGCTCGACCTTGAGTTCATCGATGAATACCGGTGTTCCGCCGGTCGCGATCGGATAGTCACCTCGTTCCGTGCTCAATCGGACGATCCGCTCAAGGGCTCCGTCGGGGATCTCGGGGCCGCCTTTGGCGTCGAAGGCGCTGGCCTGTTCGAGCAGATGGAACTCGGCTCGCGGTGGACAGAGATAGCGCTTGGCACTGCTGTTGCCCGATGCCCTTACGATCATGTGGTCGAGCGTGTCGCCGCGCAACTTCTCAGCGTCCTTGGCCGTAACGATTAGATCCTGACGATCGAGCAGGACATCGGGGGCCTTCAGCTCTTCGAGACGCTCATAGACGTATGGCCGGTCATTGTCCAAGCCGAGCGCAAGACCGGGCTCGCTGGCGTAGCGCATACGCGCCGCGTCGAGTTCGACCGAACAGCCGTTGAGGAAGTACGGCCGGGCACCGAACATATAGCCATAGTGATCGCGAAGCGGCGGAAACTGATCGAGCGAGCTTGCCGAGAGTGACGCATCGATATTGATGGCGAGATCCGTCGCCTGGTAGAGCGGGACCATGTAGGTGGGCAACCCCGACTTCTGGGTAAGCGCAGTTTCCTCGCTCGGCACGTGGATAGCGAGGCTGTTGCCATACCAACGGCAAAGCTCGGCCTGCGGTACGCGTATCTCTGTATCGGTGGTCGTGGTGGCGACCAACGTCGTGACGCGGAGATGACCATGTTCGGCGTTCGCTCGCGACTTGATCTCGGCATGGCCGAGAAACGACTTCGGCAAGGAGCGGCTGAAATCGAGCTTGCGGGCCATCAGGCTTCGCCAGAGGTCCGGGTGCTTCTTCCAGTTTGTGATCCTGCTTGGCCGGATCGACGCGGCGTCCAGCCGAAGGCCGATGATCAGATCCTCGGCAAAGTAGATTTGGCCCGAGCCTGCAGTCGGTACCGCCGCATGTGTTGCCGCCTCCCGATCGATAATGGCCAGACCGCACCGCTGCGTCTCCGGTAGCCTGGTCGACTGGTCGGCAGTGGTCCTGCCTTCCTGCTCTACCCGTGCGATCAGCTCGTATCGCTGTTCGAGCATCGCCAGACTGCGGTCGGCGTCAAGACTTACGACCGCATATTTACGCTGTTTCGGCGTTGAACAAGGCTGCGGCGCCGCGATTTCGTATGACATGTTGAGCAGACCGTCCCGGTACAACGCATCGGCCTGCTCCTGGGCCTTGCCGAACTGATCTCGCGCGCAGGGTCCGAAATAGCTCGCGATGGACAAGCGCTCTTTCAGATCGAACTTCGGCACGTAGCCGAACGCCGTCCATTTGGCCGTCGTCGTGTCCGGACAGCCACCGACGTTCGCGGCGATCAGACCGTCGAAGCGTAGTCCCGCCTGCGCTGCACCGGAGGAAGGCCAACCGAGCGACGATGCGAGTTCGTCGAGGTCGATTTCGAAATCGAGGATCAGCCCAAAGTAGCGCGCCAAAGTGGGATAGGCGAGAATTCCCGCGAACTTGCGCCGGGCGATCGCTATCGGCGTCACATCGTCCGGATCGTCATCCCAGTTGCCGTCATCCTCATCGCTGGCGGTGGTGGCCTTTGCCTTCGGTTCTATACGTTTAGGCGCTAGTTTTGCTGGATCAGGCATCCGACTGCGATGGAGGCCCGCTTCGAGCCTGAGTGGTGCAAGTTCCGCCTCGAGGGCCGCATCGGCTCCATCTCTCCAGAAGCTGGCGTCGCCGATCTTGCGCCTGAACATCGCCGAAATACCATCGAGCGAGGCGACATGTTT
>JANOGS010000289.1:0-3537 GCA_031414115.1 Novosphingobium sp.
CAATGGGACATCATCCTCGACGGGCTGTGCTCGGAATTCTTCGTCGGCGAAGGCCAGCGCGACGGAAAGATGCGGACCCTGTTCGTGGTCGGCGATTACAAGCAGGCGATCTTCCGCTTTCAGGGGACCAGCCCGGAAAACTTCGAAGCGGCCCGGCTCAGGGTGCGCGAGCGGATGGCGGGCGCGGTAGAGAACGCCCGCGCGCTGCGCGGCAACCTGCGCCTGCGCAGCCTGCAGGAACTCGGGCTTGGAACCAGCTTCCGCACCGCGCAATCGGTGCTGAGCTTTGTCGACATGACGATCGCCGGGATCGGCCACGCCAGCTTTGGCCTTGGCGAAATCCCTGCGGCGCATGTCGGCGAGGATCGTCCCGGGCTAGTCACGCTGTGGCAGGTGGTAACCCCCCAGCAGGCCGACTCGGGCGGCGATGAAGAGGCCGAAGACACCTGGCTGAACCGGTCCGACCGGGCCCTGGCCGATCAGATCGCCCGCCAGGTGCGGATCTGGATGGACCAGGGCTTTCCCTTGGTCAAAGGCGGCGCCCGCCGCGCTGGGCCGGGCGATGTGATGGTGCTGGTGAGGAAGCGCAAGGAACTGGCCGGGCTGATCGTTGCGCGGCTTCACGCCGCCGGGGTGGCGGTGGCGGGGGTTGACCGGCTGCGGCTAGCCGCGCCGCTGGCGGTGCGTGACCTGATGGCGGCACTGCGCTTTGCCGCGCAACCGCTCGACGATCTCAATCTCGCCTGCCTGCTGGTCTCGCCCTTGATCGGGTGGAGCCAGGAGGACCTGCTCGAACACGGCTACCGGGGCGAAGGCGTCGGCCTGTGGCAACATCTGCGCCGTTCGCGCTCGCCGGGGGCCGAAGCAGCTGTGGCGCGATTGCTCGAACTGCTGCGGATCGCCGATTTCGATCCGCCCCAGACCCTGCTGCACTGGATCCTGACCGGGCCGTGGCAGGGACGCCAGCGGCTGGTGGCGCGGCTTGGGCGTGAGGCCAATGATCCGATCGACGAGTTGCTCAACGCTGCCAGCGCCTTTGCCGCCAGCGAAGTGCCGAGCTTGCAGACCTTCATCCGTTGGTTCGATGCTGGCGAGGGCGAACTGAAGCGTGAGGCCGGGAAAAGTGATGGTCAGGTGCGGGTCCTGACCGTTCACGGCGCCAAGGGGCTGCAAGCCCCGATCGTGATCCTGGCCGACGCCGCAGACAATCCGCGCACCAGCAAGCCCAGCCCGCTGGCCTTGCCGGATCCGCGCGACGATGCGCGCCAGATCCCGCTACCGTCGCTGCGCAGCGAGGAGAAGCAGGGCCCGATTGCGGAGGTGGAGGCCCAGCAGCAACTTGAGGAAATGCAGGAGCACTGGCGGCTGCTTTACGTCGCCATGACCCGCGCCGAAGAAGCCCTGTTCGTCGGCGGCGCGCTGGGGCCGCGGGAGATCAACGGACCGGCGCCCGACAGCTGGTACGCGCGGATTGCGGCGCAATTCCAGCCCGAGGAATGGCTCGAGGATCCGCTGTGGGGGGCGCGGGTCGAGCATGGCGAGGCGCCGCGGCTGGTTCCGGCCGAGCAGCCCGGCGCGACATCGCGCGAGCTCCCCTTGCCGCCACCTTGGCTGCGCCGCGCAGTTGCTGCCGAGCCGCGTCCGCCCAAGCCGCTTGCGCCCTCGTCGCTGGGCGAGGACAGCGAGACCGATCCGCCCTGGCCGCCGGGTGCGGGCGCGGCTGCGGCCAAACGCGGCGTGCTGCTGCACCGGCTGCTCGAGCGGCTGCCCGATGTGCCGCCGGGCGAGCGCAAGGCCGCTGCTCAGGCCTGGCTGGCGCGCGCGGGCGCCGAATTCGCTGCCCCGGCACGCGCCGAGATGGCCAGCGCCGCGCTTGCGGTACTCGAAACCAGGGCCTGGGCCGAGCTGTTCGCGCCCGCCGCGCTGGCCGAAGTACCGATCGCCGCGACGGTTGGCGGACAGGTCGTCGCTGGCACGATCGACCGGCTGCTGATCCTGCCCGAGCGGATCCGGCTGGTCGATTTCAAGACCGCGCGGCGGCCGCCCGCCAGCCTCGACGAAGTGCCAGTCGCGATCCTGCGCCAGATGGCCGCCTATGCCGCCGCGCTGGAGGCGGCCTATCCGGGGCGCTCGGTGGAAGCGGCTCTGCTCTATACCCAGGTGCCAATGCTTCTCGCGATTCCTGCAGAACTGCTTGCCGTCCACAAGCAGGCGTTGACCGCGGCAGAGGAATCCTTTTGAGCGTCAGCGATTGCTATCCGGGCTTTGCCGCCTAGATTGGTCGCAACCCTTCAAGGAGAATTCCGATGGCCACCAAAGCCGTAACCGATGCCAGCTTCGCCGCCGACGTGCTTGGCTCTGACACTCCGGTACTGGTCGATTTCTGGGCCGACTGGTGCGGCCCGTGCAAGATGATCGCCCCCGCGCTTGAGGAAATCAGCGAGGAGCTGGCCGGCAAGATCCAGATCGTTAAGATGGACATCATGGAAAGCACCGAAACCCCGACCAAGTACGGGGTCCAGTCGATCCCGCTGATGGTGCTGTTCAAGAACGGCGAACCGGTTGCGCAGAAGCTCGGCGCCGCGCCCAAGAGCCAGCTCAAGGGCTGGTTGGAGAGCGTGCTTTGATCAGCGGCCTGATAATCGCCATATAGGCTTCCCACATCGCGGGAGTAGACGCGGCGAGCAGGCCGGGGCGGGCGTGCTCGTCGACGAAATATTCCCCGCCGTCAAAGCGCGCGGCCATGCCGCCTGCTTCGTTGAGCCATAGCGCGCCGGCAGCGTGGTCCCAAGGCAAGGTGCGGTTGTAGTTCGACACATCGTTCTGTCCAAGCGCCAGCCGCGGATACTGCTCGGCGGCGCAGCGCGGGATTTCGACCAGCTGGAAGTGCGGCTCGATATGGGCCTCGACCCAGGCGGCCTGCTCGGGGGTGATGAACAGCTTGGAGAGCCCGGCAACCGGCGGGCTCAGGCCGGTGGTTCTTGCTGCGATCTGCTCGTCATTGACGAAGGCACCGCCGCCGCGATGCGCGGCGCAGAAGCGGCCGGTCAGGCAATCGTAGATCCAGCCTGACATCGCTCGCCGTGCATCGCAGCGCGCAATCAGGATGCCGAACGGCGGTTTGCCGGCGGCAAAGTTGGCGGTGCCGTCGATCGGATCGATGATCCAGCACTGGCCGGTCAGCCGCTCGAGCACCGCAGGATCGGCGGCGACGGCTTCCTCACCGACGATCGCCAGCGAGGGATCGATCCGGGCGAGGCCATCCGACAGCATCTCCTCGGCCTCGCGGTCGGCCACCGTCACCAGATCGTCCGCAGCCTTCTCGAACACTTCGTGCGCGGCGAGGTTCTGGTAGCGGGGCAGGATCACCCTCCGGGTGGTTTCGCGGACCAGCTCGAGGATCGCGGCGTTTAGCGAGGCGCTCATGAACGGTAGTCCGCGTTGATCGAGATGTAGCCGTGGGTGAGATCGCAGGTCCACACGGTGGCGCGGCCATCGCCGAGGCCAAGGTCGATCTCGATGCCGATCTCCTGCCCC
>JANOGS010000290.1:0-10156 GCA_031414115.1 Novosphingobium sp.
CCGAGCCCGGGGAGGATGAAGAACGGCGCCAGCGCCGGGCCGATCACGGTGCCCAGGCCAAAGCTCGAGGCCAGCAGCGACAGCGACTTGGTCCGCTCCGCCCGGCTGGTGCGGCTGGCGACATAGGCCTGGACCGCAGGCGGCGCGGCCGATCCGAAGCCGCCGTAGAGCGAGCGGCACATGGCGAACAGCAGCAGCGTTGCGGTCGCGCTGAGCCAGCCATTGAGCCCCAGCCACAGCATCAGTCCGCACAGCCCGAAACTGGCGATGAAGCCGAGCAGCCCGATCGCCATCATCGCCTTGCGCCCGCGCCGGTCGCTGCGCCGTGCCCACACCGGCGCGCAGATCATCCACAGCAGCGCCGACCAGGTATAGGCCAGACTGATCCAGACATCGTCCACTTTCAGCGCGGTGCCGATCGAGGGCATTACCGATTGCATCGCAGTGTTGCCCGCTGCGGTCACCAGCATCACCATGAACAGCAGGGTCAGCCGCCCAGCGGGCAGACTGCCGGTGGTGGCGGATTGAGCCGTTACAGGGGGTGGATCGCTGCGCGACATCGGTTCGTCGCTAACTCGCTCGCTGCTGCCTTGCAATGGCCGGGCAAATTTGTGAAAGCTCAACTGACACAAAATTGTAATCAGGATGCTCGCGCGGCATGACCATCACCCAGCTTGTCGAGGAAGCTCTGCCCCAGCGCGTCAAGCGCAAGGTCATGCGCCTGCTCGGCCCGTGGGGGGTGTTCTTCAAGGGTTTCATCGAGCATCCGGTGATGGTCGGCTCGATCATCCCCTCGTCGCGCTATACCATCGCAAAAATGCTCGCCCCGGTGAATTGGGAGGAGTGCCAGCTGTTCGTCGAATATGGCCCGGGGATCGGCACCTTCTGCCGTCCGGTGCTCGATCGCCTGCGCCGCGACGGCCTGCTGATCGTGATCGATACCAACCCGCTGTACATCGATTATCTCAAGGCGACGATCACCGACAGCCGCTTCGCGGCGGTGCTGGGTTCGGCCGCCGATGTCGAGGCGATCGTCCGCGCCCACGGGCATGACCACGCCGATTATGTGCTTTCGGGACTGCCGTTCTCAACCCTGCCCGGCGGAGTCGGCCCGGCGATTGCCGCCGCGACACACCGGGTGCTGCGCCCGGGCGGGGCCTTCCTGGTCTATCAGTTCAGCGCCAAGGCGCGCGACTATATGGCGCGCCACTTCAAGCGGATCGATGCCGGCTTTGAACTGCGCAACGTGCTGCCGTGCAAGCTCTATTGGGGCTGGAAGGACTGAGTTCCGTCGCCTATTCGAAGGTGGTCGCCGGCCCGGATCCCGCCAGCTGGCGGTGCGAAGCCGCGAACACCCCCACGAAATAGACGCTCATCACCGCCTGAAGCGCGCTGCCGATCAGCGCGATCGAGACGATAGCCGCTTCGCCCGGCAGGATCAGATTGAACACTGTGCCAATCACCATCTGAGCGATCAGGATCGAAACCAGAAAGGCAAGGCCGACCAGCACGAAAAAGGCGAGCAGACGCCCGGCATTGCCCTGCGTGAGTAGCCACGAGCGTCGCAGCGCGGCAATCGGGTTGTGCAGCCGATCGACTACAACTGCGGGTGAAACCAGCGAACAGCGCACCCACACCCAGACCGCCAGGACCAGCGCGGCGGCCACTGCAACAACCGCCAGCGCCGGCACTCCCAACGCCGAAATCAGCGCGACCGGCAGCATCGCCGCCAGCGTCAACCCCATTCCCATCAGGATCTGGGCGGCGATCACCGAAGGCGCGCTCTTGGCGCCCAACTTGATCGCCTGGCCAACTGTTGGCCGGCTGGGGTCAGTGAACAGCGCAAGCATGGCCAGGGTGCCGACCATATTGACCAGCGCTGCGCCCAGGTAGACCGGCCAGGTCTTGCTGTAGTAAGCGCCGAGCAGCTCGAGCAATTCTTCCGGCTTGGCTCCGACCGGCGGTTCGGGCTGCGGCACGAAAACAGCCAGCGCGAACAGCGGCAACACCATGAACACGCCCGCCAGTGCCAGCAGCACATCGCGGTTGACCGCAACCGACTGGGCCGCCTCGTTCCAGGCTTTGCTGCTGTCGAACCGCATGGTTGCTCCCCTGTTTGCGCTTGCCCCTTGATAAGCACAGCGATTGGCGCCACGCAAATGCTCGATGGAGCAAAGCTTGCCTCAGACGATCGAGTGGAAGCGCGAGGGGGCGTTGGTGCCCTACCGTGATGCGCTTGCGGCGATGACCGCACGCAACGCCGCGATTGCCGCAGGTCAGGCGCGCGAGCTGGTCTGGCTGCTTGAGCATCCCCCGGTCTATACTGCCGGGACCAGCGCCGCGGCCGCCGAACTGCTCGATCCCCGCTTCGATGTGGTTGAGGCCGGACGCGGCGGGCGCTACACTTATCATGGCCCCGGGCAGCGGGTCGGCTATGTCCTGGTCGACCTCAAGCGCCGCTCGCGCGACGTGCGCGGATTTGTTTCCGCGCTGGAGGGCTGGGTGATCGCCACGCTCGGCGATTTCGGAGTGGAAAGCTGGCGGGCGCCGGGGCGGATCGGGATCTGGACCCGCGATAGCGATGGCCGCGAGGCCAAGATTGGCGCGATCGGGGTGCGGATCCGCCGCTGGGTGACGATGCACGGCTTTTCGGTCAACCTCGCACCCGATCTGGCGCACTTCGCCGGGATCGTTCCCTGCGGGATCGAGGAATTCGGTGTGACCAGCCTCAACAAGCTTGGGCTGGAGGTTGATTCGCAAGCCTTTGATCGGGCATTGCTGAAGCGTGCCGGCGAATTCCTTGCCATGCTCGACAGGCCCTGCGGGGCGGAGGCTGCCGAATGAGAACAGGCCTGATCTTGTCCGCCGCTCTGGCGCTGGTCGCCTGTGGCGGCGAATCCAAGAAGCAAACCGGCGGCACCGCAGGCGGCGAAATCCTCCCCGCCGCGGTCAGCGATGCAATGCTGCCGCACGACACAGTCCGCTCACAGGCGCCGCTCGTCCCCAATGCTGAGGGCGATAGGGGTGGCGGAAACGAGAAACAAGACAAGGCAAGAAGTGACAAGTCGGCTGGAGAGGCAGACAGCGAAACCGTAAGTGATGTCTCACCATTTCCTGTGACTAAACCGTTGGAGCAAGCTTCGCCGCCAAACTGATTGACCGTCCGCGGTACAGGCGGCAAATGGGTTGACGATGCGGGGAGCAGAAAAGAGCGAATCTGGTGATCCAGTCTTGGCCACTTGGCTGATTGCGCTCGGGTTTTTCTGCGTGGGACTGATCGGGCTTGACAACTGGCCGGCTCCAATCTTCGATGAGCAACATTATATTCCTGCGGCCAATCATCTGCTGATTGGCGACATTGCCGCCAATCGCGAGCACCCGCCGCTCGCCAAGGAACTGATTGCGCTGGCAATCGGGCTGTTCGGGGACAATCCCTTCGGTTGGCGGATCGCGCCGCTTGCCGCCGGAACCTTCGGGCTTGTTGCCTGGAGCCGCGCCGTATGGTGGCATTCGCATTCGCGCTCCGCCAGCCTCCTCTTTTCGATCCTCCTGGCCAGTAACTTTCTTCTGTTTTCTCTCTCCCGGCTGGCAATGCTTGACGTGTTCATGTTTGCCTTCACCGGGGGTGCGGTCGTGGCATTTCTGCTGGGTCTCGAGCGACCCAGTTGGCTGGTGGCCTGCGGGATTTTCCTGGGTCTTGCCTTAGCATGCAAATGGTCGGCCGCTCCGGTTGCGCTTGTGCTGGCGATCGCTTGTTTGTTGATCAACCGGAGCCAGCCTCACCGCGCGATCTTGTTGCTGGGCGTCCTGCCTTTGCTGGTTTACGCGATTACCTTCGTGCCCCTGTTGACAGTGCAGCAGGCTCCCCTCGCTATCGCCGATTTTCCAGCGCTCCAGCTCGCGATGCTCCGCCGCGTTGGGTTGTTCGTATACGACAGCCCGTTCAGCTCGCAATGGTGGGATTGGCTGCTCAATTGGCGACCAATTGTGCTGGCCAAGGAAATCGAAGGCAGCTTCCACGTTGCCCTGATCGGCGGCAACCCGCTGACAATGCCAGCCATTGTACTTGCCGCTGTCCTGGCGCTGTTTGCGGGCCGGCGTTTCGAAAGGGCCCGAATCCCTGCCTTGATGTATATTGTTACGTTGGCCTTCTGGGCGGCGTCGCAAAAGCCGGTGCAATACCAATTCCACTATCTACTGCCTTCGACATTCGGCGTGGCCGTTTTGGCAATTGTGCTGGCTGACTTCCGGCGCTGCTCGGTAGTAGTAACAACCATAGCCCTGCTCGCATTTGCCTGGTGCTTTCCGATCCTGATCGCAGCTCCTCTTGCAGACCGCGACGAACTGGCGGCTTACGAATGGCTACCCGGTTGGGCCCTGCACCGCAGTGTGTCGGCCACGCTCACTCCTACCCAGCGCGAAGCGCTGCAATCGGCAGAAGCCTGCCTCAGAGCTCCGCGCCGCTGTTAATGAGGTGGCGAACAGGGCAGCACCTACTCCTCGATCCCCAGCACGCGCTGCGCCAGTTTGAGGTGCGGTCGGTCGATCATCCGGCCGCTCATCTGCAGTGCCCCGGCATCGGGGTTGGCTCTGAACGCAGCGACAATCGCGCGGGCTTCGGCCAGCTCTTCGTCGGAAGCGGTAAAGGCCCGGTTGATCGTTTCGATCTGCGCCGGGTGAATCGCCAGCATCCCGGCAAAGCCATCGGCGCGGGCGGCCTCGGCGGCGGCTTTGAGCCCGGCATCGTCAGCAAAGTCGGCGTAGAGGGTATCAATCGCCGGTGCCCCGCGGGCATGGGCTGCAAGCAGGGTCTGGGCACGGACAAAGCGGAAAGTGTCGGTCCAGGTGCCGCTGGCATCGCGCTTGCGGCTTGCGCCGATCGCGGCGGAAAGATCCTCGGCGCCCCAGGTCAGTCCGGCGAGCCGTGGCAGCGAGGCACCGGCGTACTGGGCAATGGTCAGCGCAGAGGCGGCGGTCTCGCTGACCAGCGGCATGATCTTGGTCGAGCCCGCAGCGACGCCCGAGCGGCCTTCCAGCTCGTAAAGTTCGGCGCCGAGCTGCTGGACCGATTCGGGGCCGGCCGCCTTGGGCAGCATGATCCCGTCGGGCGCGCCCGGCAGCACCGCGATCAGATCATCACGCCATTCGTGGCTGTCGAGCGCATTGATCCGCACCCAGCGGCCCAGCTTGCGATCCTGCACAACCTGCTGGCGGTGCAGCGTCAGCCAGCCGCGCGCCTGCTCGCGGGCGGCGGCCTTGTTGGTGGCCGTGACCGAATCCTCCAGGTCGACGATGATTGCATCGGCGCCGGTGCCAGCCGCTTTGGCCAGCTTCTTTTCGCTGTCCCCCGGAACAAACAGCCACGATCGTATTGCCATTGGCACGACCTTTCTTATGCCGGTTCAAACACCGGATAGTCGATGTACCCTTCAGGTCCTGGCAGATACCAGCTTTTCGGAACGTTAACGTTGGGTGCCCATTCGGCGCCATTGCGGATCCGCCAGGCAAGATCGGGATTGGAGATGTAGGGGCGGCCAAAGCTGATCGCATCGCAGCGGCCCGAGGCGACATCGGCATGGGCCTGCGCGGCGGTATAGTCAGAGTTGAGCACCAGCGGGCCGGAATAGATCGAGCGGATCAGGCCGTCTTGCTGGGGCACGTCGGTGGCGCCAAAGGTGCCGTTGGGACCGGCCTGGCGCAGTTCGACGAAACTGACCCCGAGTTCTTCCAGCACCCGTGCAGCGGCGCCGAAGATCGAGGGCGGATCGGCATCGTCGCAGCCCTGGGTCGCGCCGTTGGGTGAGAGCCGGATCGAGACCCGGTCCTTGCCGCAGACGTCAATCAGCCGTTCGAGGATCTCGCGCATGAAGCGGGTGCGGTTTTCCGGGCTGCCGCCGTATTCATCCTCGCGCAGGTTGCTGTTTGAACGCAGGAACTGATCGACCAGGTAGCCGTTGGCGCCGTGCAGCTGGACGCCGTCAAAGCCCGCCGCCTTGGCGTTGGTGGCGGCCCGGGCATAGTCATCGATGATCCGGGCAATGTCGTCCAGAGTTGCCGCGCGGGCCTGTTCGCACGGCTTGCGGCCGCTTGGGGTATGGGCGGTTTCCTGGGCAATCGTGGCCGAGGCCGAGACCGGCGCAGCACCGCCCAGGAAATCGGGGTGCACCAGCCGCCCCATATGCCAAAGTTGCAGCACGATCCGCCCGCCAGCCCGGTGGACCGCTTCGGTTGTGCCCTTCCAGCCTTCGGTTTGCGCCGCGTTCCATGCCCCTGGCGCGGCCGGCCAACCCAGTCCCTCAACGCTGATCCCGGTGGCTTCGGAGATGATCAGACCGGATTCGGCACGCTGGCGATAATACTCGGCCATCAGCGCATTGGGGACCGAACCGGGATCGGAACGGCCGCGGGTCAGCGGGGCCATCAGGATCCGGTTGGGCGCTTGTATCGCGCCAAGCGCGATTGGCTGGAACAAGGCTTCGTGCATGTGGCTGCTGCTCCTTCAATTTCGTTTTGCAATTGGCTTTGCCCGGCTAAGGCAAGCTTATGGCGAATGCAACGGGGGCCAAACCGGAAGGCAGTAATGCGCTCCACCTCGCCGCGCTGTTGGGCGGAAATGCCGCGCTGGCGGTGGGGCCGTGGTTCGTGCGGATCACCGACGCCGGGCCGGTCTCTGCCGGGTTCTGGCGGCTGACCCTGGCCCTGCCGGTGCTGTTCGTGCTGGCCTGGGGCAGCGGCCAGAAGCTGACCGGCTATCGCCCGGCGGTGTGGGCGGCAATTATCGGTGCCGGCGCCTTCTTCGCGCTCGACATCGCTGCCTGGCACATCGGCATCGGCATGACCCGCCTGGGCAATGCCACACTGTTTGGCAATTCCGGCAGTCTGATCGTCATGGCCTGGGGGCTCTACGCGCTGCACCGCAGCCCCCGCAGCAACGAATGGCTGGCCTTTGCGCTGGCCATCGCGGGATCGGCGATCCTGCTTGGGCGCAGCCTGGAGATCGGCCAGGCAACGTTGATCGGCGATCTGTTCTGCGTCACCGCCGGGCTGCTCTATGCCGGCTACATCCTGCTGTTGCAGAAACCGCGGGCTACCCTTGGCAACTGGGCGCTGGTTGCCTGGTCAAGCCTGGCCGGGGCGCCGGTGATGCTGGCAGTGGCGCTGGCGCTGGGCGAGCCGGTGTTTCCCAGCCAGTGGTGGCCGCTGGCATCGATGGCGCTGCTCAGCCAGGTGATTGGGCAGGGCCTGCTGATCTTTGCGCTCCGGCACTTCTCATCGCTGGTCTTTGGCCTGGCCCTGCTGACCCAGCCGGCGATCGCGGTGGCGCTGGGCTGGTTTGCCTTTGGCGAATCGC
Source organism: Novosphingobium sp. (assembly GCA_031414115.1). GTDB lineage: Bacteria > Pseudomonadota > Alphaproteobacteria > Sphingomonadales > Sphingomonadaceae > Novosphingobium. Next base: position 7,352 of record JANOGS010000290.1, read on the forward strand.
TGATGCTGCTCGATCTGGCCGGGATGGCGCTGGTTGCGCTGGGCCTGGCGCTGGCACGCTCGACGCACGACTAGGCCGCCTTGCCGGGTTTTCCCGGATTGGGACGATCCGCTGCTTGCAGCCAGACGAATCAAAGCTAAGTTGCACACATGACGCCGGAATCGGGCCTGAGGGCGCGGTTCGCGAGAGGCGCTTCAACACATCAGGGAACCACACTTTATGGCCAAGATTACCAACACCAAGGCGGTCGACACCTATTTCGATTTCGACCTGCGGCTGAACGGCGATATCGCCGATGCGCGCGATTTCAGCGTTCTGTTCGCCGATCCGGGCAGCGGCATCGGCTTGCCCGATCTGGCTGAACCGGGTGAAACCATCCGCGATCTGCCGGTGTTCGGCCTGACCGGGGACTGGGATGCCGAACGGCCGGGTGACAACAATGTGCGGACCCAGCTTGATAGCGGGCTGTCGCACAATGTCTCTGACGGAGTGATCACTTTCGCTTTCTTCACCCACCGCCACGCGCTGGGGCTGAACAACAATCCTTCGTTCGGTGAAGGCGGGGGTTACTCTCCCTTCACGGCCGCGCAGCAGGCAGCGGCGCGCATTTCGATTGCCAACTGGGACGATCTGATCGCGCCGACCTTTGTCGAGGTTGTACCGGGGCGCGGGGCGAGCAGCTGGGCTCAGAATACGGCTGACATCTGGATGGCCAACACTACCACTGGACCGGCCCAGGCCTGGGCCTATTATCCGGGCTATCCGCAACCTTATGGCCGCGTTGCCGGCGACGTGTGGATCGCCGATCCGAGCGTCAACGGCTCGAACGGCCAGCTCGATCCGGGCTTTTACGGTCTACATACGCTGAACCACGAACTTGGCCATGCGATCGGTCTCAGCCATCCGGGTGACTACAACTTCGGCGACGACAACGATGGCGATGGCGTACCCGATCCGATCACTTACGAAGGCGATGCCTTCTATTTCCAGGACACTAACCAGTACTCGATCATGTCCTACTTCGATTCGTACGAAGCCGGGAACAACCAGATTGACTGGAACCTGATGCGGTTCGTCTATCCCTCAACCCCGATGGTTCATGACGTCGCGATCGCCCAGGCCAAGTACGGTGCCGACCAGACAACCCGCACCGGCAACACCACCTATGGCTTCAATGCCACGGCGGATGTTACCAATGCGGCGATGCGTTTCATGCCGGGCGAGATGTTCACGATCTTCACGATCTGGGATGCGGCCGGCACCGATACGCTCGACCTGTCGGGTTATCACACCAACTCGGTGATCGATCTGCGCGAAGGGGCCTATTCCAGCGCGGGGGGTTACGGCGCCTATGACCCGGCGCTGGCGGATACCGATCCCTCGCTCGAAACCCAGGAAGCCTATCTGGCCCACGTCAATGCCGCCAACGCCGCGCTTGGCTTCGGCGCCCGCACCGCGGCCTATGACCTCTACTTCGGCGGCCGCGCCGGCGTGAACGAGGACATCCCCTGGTTTGAGATCATGGGCGGCGACACGCGGATGGAGAACAACATCGGCATTGCTTATGGCGCGATTATCGAGAATGCGATCGGCGGCTCCGGCGATGACCAGATCAACGGCAACCAGGCCAGCAATGTGTTCACCGGCGGCGCCGGCGCGGACAGTTTCATCCTGGCGCTGTTCGGTGCCAATGACACCTCGGTCGATACCATCACCGATTTCGTCTCGGGCCTCGACACCATCGACCTCAGTTCGTTCGCCGGGCTCGATGACGGCGACGTCGCGTTCGATGCCGCGAGCGACACGCTCAAGGTCGATACCAACAACGACGGCGTGTTCGATTTCACCGCGATCGTTCATGGCGACGACGTGCTGGCGACCGACATCATCTTCGGCTGATCCGGGTCCAGACGGCGACAGGGGCCGCTCCTCCGTTCAGGAGGGGCGGCCCTTGGCTTTTTGGTGAAGCGGTGCGGTAGGGGAACATCCGTATTGGACGCGGTTGGCGTTGCCTGCTATGTGTGATTCACATAGTCTGCCGGCATGGAGTTTGAGTTCAATCCGGCCAAGGATGAGGCTAACCGCTTCAAGCACGGGCTGCGGCTGGCATTTGGTCAAAGGGTGTTCGACGATCCGGAGCATATCATCTCCACGTCGTTCAGGCCGGTCGATGGCGAAGATCGCAACAAGGCGGTCGGCCTGATCGACGGGAAACTATACACCGCAGTCCATGTCTGGCGCGGTGAGGTAATCAGGCTGATTTCGGTCAGACGGAGCAATGCGAGTGAACAAAGAGACTACCATAGCGATCCCGGCTGATCCCAACGATCCCGAGGATTTTGACGTCTCGGTCGCCGGGGTGGAGCGTGCCCATATGGGCCGCCGCATTCGCAAATTGCGGGGCCGGCTGGGGATGAGCCAGCAGGAATTCGCAGCTGCCTTCGGAATCGCGGCAAGCAGCATCCGCCAGTACGAAATCGGTCGCCACATGCCGCCCCCGGCTGTACGCGCCTATCTCAAGGTGATCGAAGCCGAACCGGAAATGGTGAAGCGGGTTATGGCTGGGTGATCAAATCCAAAGCGCGGCCTTGCGCTGTTCTACCACCTTGAACGTACGAAACGCTAACCTTGATTTTCGACAGGTCACAGCGTCATTGAGATCTCCTAATACCAACCTGCAGTGAAGCGGACTCAGATTGTGGATTTCCAAAGCGTCGAAAGTCTGAATCTATGGTGGCCTGTTGGAGGACACGGCCATGGGTGCAGCGATCGGATTGCGGGACGACTTTGACGGGGCGGCCCTGA
>JANOGS010000291.1:0-3218 GCA_031414115.1 Novosphingobium sp.
CTCCGCCATCAGCAGCTTGCCCTGGCGCCAATAGCGGATCCGCTGCGGATAATCGTGCGCCGGGTTGGCGAATTCGATCGCTTCGGCGCTGATCAGCACCATCGGAAACTCGGTCGGCGCCTTGCCATTGGGCTGGGCGAAGAAGCTGACCGTGCCGTCAGCCTTCTGGCGGATCTGGGTCACTTCCCAGCTTTGCAGCTCCGGCCCGAAGCCCATCCGTGCGACCCCCAGCATCAGCCCGCCGCGCGGATCGGTCCACAGTTCATCCGCCCAGCTGGCGCCGTCCTCGGTCGCCCAGGTCCCGGCCATCCATTCGGGCAGCCGGGGGCTCGCGACAGTCTGCCCGCCGAGCGGCGCGGCGAACAGCAACAGGGCGGCGGCGAGGATCGGTTTCATGCGCTGGCTCCTATGACCGCCGGATGTAGCGGCGATGAACGGCCTGCGCAAAGCAAGACGGCAGCGCCTCATTCGCACTCCGGCGGCTCGCGCAGCTGGCCCGCGCGCCACAGATAGAGCCCGGCCGCCACGATCATTGCCGCGCCCAGCAGGGTCAGGCTGTCGGGATGATCCCCGAACCACGCCCAGCCGATCACGCCGGCGACCAGCAACTGGACATAGGTCATCGGCGCAACGCTGGCCGCGCCGGCGCGGGTAGTGCCGAGATAGATCAGCCAGTGCGCGGCGCTGGCGCTGACCGCCACCAGCGCGCAGCGCGCCACCACGCTCCATTCCGGCCAGCCGAGCGCGAAGCGGGGATCGCCGGTGAGCGCGAACAGCGGCGCCGCCAGCAACAGCAGCGGGGTGGCGAACAACGCCACCGAGAACTGCATCGCCAGCCCCGATGCGAGCCCCGCGACATGGCGATTGCCGATGATCAGCAGGCTGAAGGCCAGGGCCGAGACCAGCGGCAGCACCGCCCACCAGCCGGCCTGGGCGAGGTTGGGTCGCAGCACCACCATGACACCGATGAGCGCTATCACCGAGGCGATCCAGGTTTCCTTGCGGACCGGTTCGCCCAGCAGCGGCCAGGCGAGGATCGCGGTGAAAATCGGGGTGGTGAAGCCCAGCGCGGTCGCAGTGGTCAGCGGCAGCACCATCAACGAGGTGAAGAAGATCGTCGCTGCAAATGCCAGCGCGGCGCCGCGGCCAAGCTGCGCCCAGGGTTTGACCATGCGCCAGGCACCGGGCCCCTCGCTCCAGCGCAGCATCATGCCCAGCCCCGCCGCAGCCAGGCTGAAGCGCAGCGCCGCGATCGCCACCGGCGACCACTGCCCGGCCATCGTCTTGATCACCGCATCGCCCAGCGACAGGCAGGCAAAACCGGCCAGAGCGAATTGCAAGCCTGCGCGATTGCCGAGCCTCATCGCTGCGCCATGCAAGAGTTGCGCGGTGAACACAATGACTGGCAATCCCCAGCCGCGCCAGCGACGCAGCACTTTTCACCCAGACCCGCGGCCGCGCAAATCTGGCTTTCCCGCCGAATTCCAAGGCCCAACAATTCTTTGCGGCTTTAGGAAATATTCAAAGTTTCCGGATTATTCACCATGCCGATAAGCCACATGGTAGCCATGTTTCCCGCATGGAAGCCTGGCATAGGCGAGGTTTTGACACGATGAGCGCATTTGGCCGACGTAATGGCGCGGGTAGCATGAGCCCGGGAGCCCGTCCGCAGTTCGGCGTCGCTCGCCCGATGAAGGGTGGTGCCGAATCGGCCAAGAGCGGCGCCGCGCCGCTGGGCGGCGACCAGTTCCCGCCGCTTCCCGGCGAAGATCTTGGCGCGCCGCTGCCCAGCCTCGACGGCCCCGGCGCGACCAAGGCCGATGCGATGACCCGCCTCGCCGACCGCGTCAACGGCGTGGTCGAGAACTCCTACAACGCCGAAGGCTTCGAGGCCTCGGTCCACAAGATCAAGGAACAGGTGCTGCCGCGCCTGCTCGAACGCGTCGATCCCGAAGCCGCCGCAACCCTGACCAAGGACGAACTGTCCGAGGAATTCCGCCCGATCATCCTGGAAGTGCTTGCCGAGCTCAAGGTCACGCTCAACCGGCGCGAACAGTTCGCGCTGGAAAAGGTGCTGATCGACGAGTTGCTCGGCTTCGGCCCGCTCGAGGAACTGCTCAACGATCCTGACATCTCGGACATCATGGTCAACGGACCAGACCAGACCTACATCGAAAAGAAGGGCAAGCTGGTTATTGCCCCGATCCGCTTTCGCGACGAAAATCACCTGTTCCAGATCGCCCAGCGGATCGTCAACCAGGTCGGCCGCCGCGTCGACCAGACCACCCCGCTGGCCGACGCCCGTCTCAAGGACGGCAGCCGCGTCAACGTCATCGTTCCGCCGCTGTCGCTGCGCGGCACCGCGATCTCGATTCGTAAGTTTTCCGAGAAGCCGATCACCCTCGACATGCTCAAGGACTTCGGCTCGATGTCGGACAAGATGTGCACCGCGCTCAAGATCGCGGGTGCCTGCCGGATGAATGTGGTGATCTCGGGCGGTACCGGCTCGGGCAAGACCACCATGCTCAACGCCCTGTCGAAGATGATCGATCCCGGCGAACGCGTGCTGACCATCGAGGACGCCGCCGAACTTCGTCTGCAGCAGCCACACTGGCTGCCGCTGGAAACCCGTCCGCCCAACCTTGAAGGCCAGGGCGCGATCACCATCGGCGATCTCGTCAAGAACGCGCTGCGTATGCGTCCTGACCGGATCATCCTGGGCGAAATCCGCGGCGCCGAGGCGTTCGATCTGCTCGCGGCGATGAACACCGGCCACGATGGCTCGATGTGCACGCTCCACGCCAACTCGGCGCGCGAGTGCCTGGGCCGTATGGAAAACATGATCCTGATGGGCGACATCAAGATCCCCAAGGAAGCCATCAGCCGCCAGATCGCCGAATCGGTCGATCTGATCGTCCAGGTCAAGCGACTCCGCGACGGCTCGCGCCGCACCACCGGGATCACCGAGGTGATCGGGATGGAAGGCGACGTCATCGTCACCCAGGAACTGTTCAAGTTCGAGTACCTCGACGAGAGCGAGGAAGGCAAGATCATCGGCGAATTCCGCGCCTCGGGCCTGCGCCCCTACACGCTGGAAAAGGCGCGGATGTTCGGCTTCGACCAGGCCTATCTCGAGGCTTGTCTGTAAGCCCTGCCAACGGCTTGACTTCAATGGACGGAGGCCCATCGTCCCGGCTCTGATCGATCCGGGGAGATGC
>JANOGS010000292.1:0-16966 GCA_031414115.1 Novosphingobium sp.
TTGCTGGCGGTGCTTTCGCTGCGCAATGTCAAGCGGCGCCTCCTCTATGTCGGGGTGATGAGCGCGCTGGCGCTGGTGGCGATCCCGTTCCTGCCCGATAGCTACACCCAGCGGATGAGCACGATCGAAGGCCACAAGTCCGATCAGTCGGCCAGCACCCGGGTGGCGGTGTGGATGTGGACGCTCGACTATGTTCAGGACAATCCGCTTGGCGGCGGGTTCGATGCATTTCGCGGCAACAAGATCAAGGTTGAGACCCAGACGGTCGAGGGCGCCGGCAACAATGTCGCGGTGACCACCGAGGAGACTTTCGACCAGGGCCGCGCCTATCATTCGAGCTATTTCGAAATGCTTGGCGAACAGGGCTGGCCGGGGCTGATCCTGTGGCTGTGGCTGCAGGCGGCCGGGCTGTGGCAGATGGAACGGATTCGCTCGCGCTGGAGGAACCGCACTGGTCCGGGTGAAACCTGGCAGGCGCCGCTGGCCAATTCCCTGCAGCAGGCCCAGCTGGTCTACCTGGCCGGATCGCTGTTCGTCGGGATCGCCTACCAGCCGTTCATCTTCATGCTGATCGGCTTGCAGTGCGGGCTGTGGAGTTACCTCAAGCGGATCGATACCCCGCCGCGCCGGTCGCTGCTGGGCCAGGCGCCGGTGTTGCGGGTCACCCCGGCATGAGCCAGGCCGCGCCGCGCCACCTCGCTGCCCTGACCGGAATTCGCGGCCTCGCCGCCTGGGGGGTGGTCCTTTACCACATCCGTCTCTCGCTCAGCGGGCTGCTGCCCGCGCCGGTGATCACGGCGCTGGGCAAGGGTTACCTGGCGGTCGACCTGTTCTTCGTGCTCTCAGGCTTTGTCATCTGGTACAACTATGCCGACCGGATCCAAGCGGGCGGGCGGAGCGAGGCCAGGGTGTTCCTGTGGCGGCGCTTCGCCCGGGTCTGGCCGCTCCACGGCGCAGTGCTGGGCGGCTTTGCGGTATTTGCGCTGCTGCTCGGGGCAACCGGGCGCGGTACTGCCGGCTACCCCTGGGCGGAACTGCCGCTGCATCTGCTGCTGGTCCAGAACTGGGGATTTCTGTGCGAGCTGGCCTGGAACCACCCGGCCTGGTCGATCAGCACCGAACTCGCCGCCTACCTGCTGTTCCCGGCGCTGGTTGCGCTGGGCCGGTGGGAGAAGCTGCCGAGCTGGGCGCTGCTGGGCATCGCCGGGTCGTTGGCACTGGCGATCCATCTGCTGTTCGCCTGGCACGGCGAGCCGACGCTGGGCGCGCGGATCGAGCAGCTCGGGCTGTGGCGCTGTCTGGCGGGCTTCGCGATGGGCATGGTGCTGTGCCTGCTGTGGCAGCGCTGGCAAGGCAGCCGCCAGATTGCGCAAGCCGCCGCGCTGGCCTGCGTTGGATCGCTTGGGCTCGGGATCGGGTTTGGCCTGCCAGAGACCGCATTTGTCCCCGCCGCGTACTTCACCGGGCTGCTGGCGCTGGCGCTTGATCGCGGCGCCGTCGCGCGGCTGCTGGGCGGCAAGGTGCTGACCTACCTCGGCGAGATTTCCTATTCGACCTACCTTGCCCACTTCGGCCTGTTCATTGTCTTCAAGCTGGCGTTCGTCGATGCCTCGCTGCAGCTTGGCTGGGGGCAGCTGCTCGGCTTTCTGGCGCTGGTGCTGGCCGCCTCGGCCCTGCTCTACCACGGGCTCGAGAAACCGGCGCAGCGCTGGCTCAATCGCCATCCGCCGCGCTGGGCCATCCCTGCCGTCGCTGCGGCAGAGTGATTCGCCCAGCCTTGCCGTAGCGGCGTTGCCTTGGCGCTTCGCTTGGGCCATGACAGCGCCTTTCCGAGAGACTCAAGGAGAGGCGAGAATGACTCCGCAGGAACTGCAGGCCAAGGTTGGCCAGGTGATCGGCACGTCGGACTGGTTCGAAGTGACCCAGGAGCGGATCAACAAATTTGCCGAGGCGACCGGCGACTTCCAGTTCATCCATATCGATGAGGAAAAGGCCAAGCAGACCCCGTTCGGCGGGACGATTGCCCACGGCTTTCTGACCTTGTCGTTGATCCCGGTGCTCGGGGCGATGACCGAGGGGGTGCGGGTTTCCGACGTCAAGATGGGGGTCAACTACGGCGGCAACAAAACCCGCTTCATCTCGCCGGTGCGTGCCGGCAAGCGGGTTCGCGCCCACATCAAGCTGCTTGATCTGGCTGAAAAGCGCCCGGGTCAATGGCAGCAGACCAACGAGTACACCATCGAGATCGAAGGCGAGGACAAACCCGCGCTGATCGCCGAATGGGTGATGCAGTTTTTCGTTTGATCCCAGTCCAAGGAACTTGCCATGTCCCGTGATGCCGTCATCGTCTCCACCGCCCGCACCCCTTTGACCAAGGCGGGACGCGGCGCATTCAACAACACCACCGGCGCAACGCTCGGCGCCTGGTCGATCAAGGCCGCGGTCGAGCGTGCCGGGCTTGACGGTGCCGAGATCGACGATGTCCTGATCGGCACAGCCGTGCAGCAGGGTTCGACCGGAGGCAATGTCGCGCGCCTCGCCGCGCTTCGCGCTGGCCTGCCGGTAACCGTGCCGGCGATGACCATCGACCGGCAGTGCTCGTCCGGCCTGATGGCCATCGCCACCGCCGCCAAGCAGATCATCGTCGACAACATGGACATTTGCGTCGCCGGCGGGGTTGAGAGCATTTCCAAGGTGGTGGGCAGCGGCAAGATGTATATCGAGCCCGACCGCGCGCTGCTCGAAATGCATCCGCACATCTACATGCCGATGATCGGCACTGCCGAGGTTGTCGCCCAGCGCTACAATATCGGCCGCGAGGCGCAGGACGAATATTCGCTCCGTTCGCAGCAACGCACCGCCGCCGCGCAAACCTCAGGCAAGTTCGACGACGAAATCGTCGCCTGCGCCGCGACCATGGCGGTGACCGACAAGGAGACCAAGGAAGTCTCCTACAAGGAAGTCACGGCCGATCGCGACGATTGCAACCGTCCGGACACCACGCTGGAGGGCCTCAGCAGCCTCAAGCCGGTGATGGGCGAAGGCCACTCGATCACCGCCGGCAACGCCAGCCAGCTCTCGGATGGCTCGTCGGCCTGCGTGGTGATGGAAGCCAAGCTCGCCGAACGCCGCGGCCTGACCCCGCTCGGCCGCTATGTCGGCATGGCGGTGGCCGGCACCGAGCCCGACGAAATGGGCATCGGCCCGGTGTTCGCGATCCCCAAGCTGCTCCAGCGTTTCAGCCTCAAGCTGGACGACATCGGCCTGTGGGAGCTCAACGAAGCCTTCGCGGTGCAGGTGCTCTATTGCCGCGACAAGCTGGGCATTCCCGACGATCGGCTCAACGTCAACGGCGGCTCGATCTCGATCGGCCACCCCTTTGGCATGACCGGCGCGCGCTGCACCGGTCACGCGCTGATCGAAGGCAAGCGCCGCGGCGTCAAATATGCCGTCGTCACCATGTGCATCGGCGGCGGACAGGGCGCGGCGGGGCTGTTCGAGGTCTTCTGATGCGGCTCTCGGAGCCTCGCATTGCGCCCGTCGATCTGGAAACGATCGATGAGGCGCAGCGCGAGGTGCTCGCCGCCATCACTGGCGCAGAGCACGATGCAACCAAGTCCGGCGGAATGGTGCTCAACATCTTTCGCACCATGCTGCACGCTCCCAAGGCGCTGACCGCCTTCCTCGCCTGGGGCGGTTACATCCTCTCGCGCCGCAACAGCCTGTCCGAACGCGACCGCGAGCTGGTGATCCTGCGTGCCGGGTACAATTGCGGTTCGGGCTACGAATTCACCCAGCACACCCGCATCGGCCTTGATGCCGGACTGACCGCGGCAGAGGTCGAGGCGATCAAGGCCGGTCCCGCCGATCCGGGCTGGAACGAGGCGGACCGCTCGATGCTGCGCGCAGTCGACGATCTGACGCGCGATTTCCACGTCAGCGATGCAAGCTGGGCGGCGCTGTCCGCACTTAGCGACAAGCAGAAGATGGACCTGGTCATGACTGTCGGCCAGTACACCCAGGTGTCGATGATGCTGAACAGTTTCGGGGTCCAGCTCGACCCCGGACAAGAGCTTGATCCGGCGCTCGACCGCCGTCCTGGCTAAAGACTTCGCCGTCCAGGCGGCCGCCTTGCGTTCGGCGCTGATCCGTCGCATCCTCAGCGCGGGAAATCAGGGGAGAGGCAGGCATGACCGAGCATCTCGGAATCGTTGAAATACTCGGAATCGCCGGGAGCGTCAGCCTGCTCTCGGGCTGGCGGCTCTACCTGACCGCGCTGGCGACTGGCCTCGCCATGCACTTCAACGTTCTGCCTCTGCCCGAGCACCTCAAAGCCTTGCAGATCCTCGCCAATCCCTGGGTGATGGGGGTGGCCGGAAGCGCCGCGTTCATGGAATTCTTTGCCGACAAAATAGCCTGGATTGATTCGGTCTGGGATACTGTCCACACCTTCATCCGCCCGCTCGGCGGCGCCCTGCTGACGCTCGCGGTGGTCGATCCGGGCGATCCGGCGACCCAGGCGATCGCTTTCATCCTTGGCGGCGGCGGCGCGCTGCTCGCCCACGGTGGCAAGGCCAGCGCCCGTGCTGCGGTCAATACCAGCCCCGAACCGTTCAGCAACGTCGTGGTCTCAACCGCCGAGGATGTGGTCACCGGCGGATTGCTCTACCTTGCTTACGCCTATCCCGTCGCGGCGGGAATCGTCGCGATGGTGCTGCTGGTATTGGCAGTGTGGATGATCTTCCTGGCGCAGCGGGTGCTGCGGCGGCTATTCGGCGGGCGGCAAGAAACCGCGCCGCCGCCAGCGGAATAGATCCTCCCCATTTGTCCTAACGGAAAAATGGGGAGGATCTGAGCGTTCAGGCCACCTGCTTCAGCGCCGGGCGGTCGTGCTTGGTGATCCAGGCCTCGAGCACCGGGGCGATCTGGTCGCGCCACTTGCTGCCGTTGAAGATGCCGTAGTGGCCGACTTCGGCGGCGAGCAGATATTGCTTCTTGGTCTCGGCCAGCCCCGACGCGAGATGCAGCGCCGCCTTGGTCTGGCCGATCCCCGAGATATCGTCGCGTTCGCCTTCGACCGCGAGCAGCGCGGTGTCCTTGATCTGACCGAGATCGACCCGCTTGCCGCGGTGGACGAACTCACCCTTGGGCAACGAGTGCTTCTGGAACACATGCTCGACCGTCTGGAGGTAATAGGCAGCATTGAGATCGCAGACCGACCGATACTCGTCATAGAACGCCTTGGTCGCGTCGGCGTCTTCGTCGGCGCCTTCGACCAGGTGGCGGAACATGTGGTAATGGCTGAGCATGTGATTGCCCAGGTTCATGCTCATGAACCCGGCGAGCTGGAGGAATCCGGGATAGACCCGCCGCCCCGCGCCCGGATATTGCAGCGGTACCGTGGCGATCACGGTATTGCGGAACCATTCGAGCGGGCGCTGCATGGCCAGATCGTTGACCGAAGTCGGGGCTTCACGCGTATCGACCGGGCCGCCCATCATGGTCAGGCTGAGCGGACGGCAAGGATGGCGCAGGTCGGCCATTATCGCGGTCGCGGCGAGCGCCGGGACCGAGGGCTGGCACACTGCCAGCATGTGGGCACCCCCACCCTCACCCTGGCTCCCGATGTGCTCGAGGTAGCCGATCACATGGTCGATGTAGTCGTCGAGATCGAACTCGCCGGCGGAAAGCGGCACGGTCTTGGCGTCGACCCAGTCGGTGATGTAAACCTCGCAGCGTTCGATCATCCGCGCCACGGTGCCGCGCAGCAGGGTGGCGAAATGCCCGCTCATCGGGGCGACGATCAGCAGCCGCGGGGCGTTTTCGGGCAGGCCGGGGTGAGTGAAGCGCAGCAGGTTGCCAAACGGACGGTGAACCACGATCGCTTCGGTCACCGGAAAGGTCGTTCCGTCGACGCTGACCGTCTCGATGTCGAAAGCGGGCTTGCCATAGGGCGCAGAGGCGTGGGCGAAGACTTCCAGCGCCGAAGCCATGACCGGTCCCATCCCGGTATAGCCGAACGGCAGCACCGGATTGCTCAGCATTTGTGCTCCGACCGAGGCCCAGGTGCTCGCGGCGTTCAGCCACGAGCGTTGCAATTCGTAAGCGGTGTAGAGCAAGTTGCGTCCCCTTGTGCCCGAACTGCCATGGTGGCGCGATTCCGCTCATTGTGCAACGCACAAAATTAACGCCGCATTGCACCATTCGGCAATTCCCGCTTACGCGCTGAGTTCGGTGTGCTAGGGCGCGGCGATGAGTTCCGAACCCGCTGGCGCCGAGCAGGCCCCGCAAGCTGAAAAACCGAGTTCCGAACCGCCTCCGGCCAAAAGCCTGGGGCCGCTCAGGATGATCTGGCGCGAAACCGCCAAGTACCCGCGCCAGGTGTTCTTCGCCGCGCTGGCACTGCTGATCACCGCGGCCGCGACGCTGGCGATCCCGGCGGGGTTCCGGCTGGTGATCGACCAGGGTTTTTCCGCTGGCGGCGATGTCGAGTCGATCGGCCGCTGGTTCCGCTATCTGCTGCTGATCGTGTTCGTGCTGGGGCTGGGCACGGCGACGCGGTTCTACTTCGTGTCGTGGCTGGGCGAGCGGGTGGTGGCCGATATCCGCATGAAAGTGCAGGAGAACCTGCTGCGGCTGTCACCCGGGTTCTTCGAGGAGAACAGCCCCAACGAAATTTCCTCGCGGATGACCTCGGACACTGCGCTGATCGAGCAGGTGGTCGGCACCACCGTCTCGGTGGCGCTGCGCAATGCGATCATCGGCGTCGGCGGGGTGCTCTATCTGTTCACGCTCGCCCCCAAACTGACCCTCAGTCTGCTGGCCGGGCTGGTCCTCGTTATCTTCCCGCTGATGATGTACGGGCGCCGGGTCCGCACGATCTCGCGCACCAGCCAGGACCGGGTCGCCGATATCGGCGCGATGGTCGCCGAAACGCTCGGCGCGATGAAGATCGTCCAGTCGTTCAATCAGGAGCGGCGCGAGCTTGAGCGCTTCGAAGGCGCGGTCGAGGCGACTTTCGAGACTGCCAAGCGCCGCATCCGCCTGCGCGCGATGATCACCGCAGCGGCGATCGTGGCGATTTTCGGAGCGATCGTCTGGCTGGTCTGGGAAGGCGCCGAGGGCGTGGCGCGCGGCACCATCAGCGGCGGCACGATCTTCGCGCTGGTGGTCACTTCGGGGCTGGTCGCGGGGGCTTTCGGGGCCTTGACCGAGGTCTGGGGCGAACTGCTGCGCGGAGCGGGTGCGGCGAGCCGGCTCAACGAACTGCTCGCCGAACGGCCCTCAATTGCTGCGCCGGCGCGGCCGCTGGCGCTGCCCAGCCCGGCGCACGGCAAGCTGGCGTTTGAGGCGGTGACGTTCCGCTACCCGACCCGGTTGGAAGTCGCGGCGCTGGCCGATTTCTCGCTGACCATCGAGCCGGGCGAGACGGTGGCGATCGTCGGTCCTTCGGGCGCCGGCAAAAGCACCTTGTTCCAGCTCGCGCAGCGGTTCTATGATCCTCAGGCCGGGACGATCAAGCTTGACGGAGTGCCGCTGACCGCAGTCGATCCCGCTGAGATCCGCCGCCGCATGGCGCTTGTCCCGCAGGAAGGTGTGCTGTTCGCCGCCAATGCGCGTGACAACCTGCGCTATGGCAACTGGCAGGCGAGCGAGGAGGCGATCTGGGACGCGGCCCGCGCCGCCAATGCCGAGACGTTCCTGCGCGAACTGCCCGAGGGGCTCGACACCTACCTCGGCGAGGGCGGCGCGCGGCTTTCGGGCGGGCAGCGCCAGCGCATCGCGATCGCCCGCGCAGTGCTGCGCGAGGCGCCGATCCTGTTGCTCGACGAAGCCACCTCGGCGCTCGATGCCGAAAGCGAGAAGCTGGTCCAGGACGCGCTCGACAAGCTGATGGCCAATCGCACCACCCTGGTGATCGCCCACCGCCTGGCGACGGTGCGGCAGGCCGACCGGATCGTGGTGATGGACAAGGGCCGGATCGTCGAGAGCGGCACCCACGCCAGGCTGAGCAAGGCCGGCGGGCTCTATGCGCGCCTCGCCGCGCTGCAATTCGATGAAAAGGCCTTTGCCGCAGCCGGGGTTGATTGATGGATCTGATCGTTACCGCGATCCTGCTCGGGATTGTCGAGGGCCTGACCGAATTCATTCCGGTTTCCTCGACCGGGCATCTGGTCCTCGCCGCCGAGGTATTCGGCTACGACGCGGCGACCTGGGCGGTGTTCAACGTGGTGATCCAGCTCGGCGCGATCCTGGCGGTGGTGGTGCTGTACTGGCGGACCTTCTGGGCGGTGGGCAGGGGGCTGCTCCGGCTCGATTCGATGTCGCTCGCTTTCGTCCGCAACATCCTGCTCGGCTTTCTGCCTTCGGCGGTGCTCGGGTTTCTGCTGATCGACTATATCAGGATCCTGCTGGGCAGCCCGATGGTGGTCGCCTGGGCGCTGATCCTGGGCGGGATCGCGATCCTGGTGATCGAGAAAGTGGCGAAGCCCGGCCCGGCCAGCGGCGTCGCCCAGCTGCCCGCGCGCCAGGCGCTCGGCGTTGGCCTGATCCAGTGCCTGTCGATGATCCCCGGGGTCAGCCGCTCGGGCGCGACGATCATGGGCGCGCTCGCCATGGGGATCGAGCGGCGCACTGCCGCCGAATTCAGCTTCTTCCTCGCCGTGCCGACGATGATGGGCGCGACCACGCTGGAGCTGTGGGAAAACCGCGAAGTGCTGATGGCCGGCACCGGCCCGGTCGGCTGGAGCGAGATCGCGGTCGGCTTCGCGGTGTCGTTCGTGGTTGCGCTGGCAGTGATCCGGCTGTTCGTAGCTTATGTCAGCAAAGCCGGCTTCGCGCCGTTCGCCTGGTACCGGATCGTTGCGGGGCTCGCAGCCGTGGTGCTGCTCTCGCGCTAGACCACTATTCCAATGCTAAAATTCATCCAGCCGACGGAACCAAGTTCCACGGCGGGAGTTTGGAGTCGATCAAGCACAAGGAGACTTCAACATGGGCTTAATCATTCTCATAGTCGTCGGCGGCGTTCTGGGCTGGCTTGCCAGTTTGATGATGCGCACTGATGGCCAGCAGGGCATTTTGCTCAATGTTGCGGTCGGGATTGTTGGGGCGGTAATCGCCGGCCTGGTCGTCAACCCGATGATTGGTGGCGGAAACATCATGAACGGCGACTACAGCGTCAGTTCGCTGCTGGTATCGTTCCTTGGTGCGGTAGTCTTGTTGGCCATAGTCAACCTCATTCGCCGCGGGTCGGTTCGCTAGACCCATCGAAGCAAGCGCAGCGTGGGACAGCAATCTTGCCGTCACCGCAAAATGATCGGGAGTACAACATGAAAAATTTCAAGAAGAGCATAATGCTTGCCTCAGTTGCCGCGTTGGGCCTCACCGTTGCAGCCTGCGACGGCAAAAAGGAAAATGCTACTGAAGAACAGGCCGAAATGGTTCGCGATTCGGCAGACGCCACCGCCGATAGCATGGAAGACAAGGCCGACGCGATGGACCCCAAGACCGACGGCATGGACACCAAGGGAGAGAATGCGCTTGAGGCCAAGGCCGACGCAGTTCGCGAATCTGGCGAGGCCAAGGCCGATGCCATCGAAGACAAGGCGGACAAGATTCCCAATTAGCCTGGTGACAGCGGCTCCGGGGTCGCACCTTGAACGGCAGAAGGGCCGGTAGTCAGCAGACTGCCGGCCTTTTTGCCGTTCTCAGCACGGCCGCGCCCCGCTCCCCCGCCCGCCGCGCAGCAGGTACTCCTGCGTACCCCGGTGCAGCACGTTATCGATGTCGATCAACGCCGTGTTGGCATAAGTGAAGCTGGGGGCGAGGCTTTTGTAGAGGCGGTCGAAGTCGCGCCCGACGGTATCGTGGTAGAGCTCCTGGAAGCTCTCGATCACGAAGTAGCTCGGTTGCAGGTCGTCGATCACATAGTCGGTGCGCATCACCCGGTCGACGTTGAGCATGATCCGGTTGGGACTAGCTGCCTCCAGGCAGAACACCGCTTCGGTGGGGCCGGAGAGGATCCCGGCACCGTAGGCGCGCAGGCCCTCCGCTTCCAGGATCAGTCCGAATTCGACTGTGTACCAGTAGAGCGCGCCCAGCGCCTTCAGCCGGTTGTAGCGCATCGCTTTCCACCCGGCACGGCCGTATTCCTGCATGTAATCGGCATAGACCGGGTCGGCCAGCATCGGCACGTGGCCAAACACGTCGTGGAACACGTCGGGTTCCTGGATGTAGTCGAAGCAGTCACGGCTGCGGATGAAGTTGCCGGCCGGAAAGCGGCGGTTGGCGAGGTGCCAGAAGAACACGTGATCGGGGATCAGCATCGGCACCGGCACCACCGCCCAGCCGGTCAACGCGCCAAGCTCCGCGGAGAGCCGGGCGAAATCGGGCACTCCGCCGCGCCCGAGATCGAGCTTGTCGAGGCCCGCAAGGAAAGTGCTGGCGGCGCGACCGGGAAGGACTTCGATCTGGCGGGCGAAAAGCTCGTCCCAGACCCGGTGCTCGTCGCTGCCATATTGGCGCTGCGCCGGCTCGAGCCAGTCCTCGCCGACTTGGGACGGGCGCTTGAGCGGCGCGGTAAACACGCCGGGGCCGGGATCGGGCAGGCGGCTGAAATCGGGCTCGGACATGGTTGCAGGTGTAACCATTTCAATCGGGGACAGCAACGCCCTTTGCTGTGGTTGCACTTGACGGCCCGGGCGCGCAGACTGGCGGTCATGAAGAAACTCAAACGCAAGCAGTTCGAAGAGCTCTACGCCCCGCTGGAGGCCGAGCTGGTGGCAATGGCGCGGTGGACCGCCAAGACCGGGGCGCGGGTGCTGGTGCTGTTCGAGGGCCGCGATACCGCCGGCAAGGGCGGGGCGATCAAGGCGGTGGCCGATCCGCTCAATCCGCGCCAGTGCCGGATCACGGCGCTGCCCAAGCCGTCCGATCGCGAGAAGAGCCAGTGGTACTTCCAGCGCTATGTCCCGCACTTGCCCGCGGCGGGCGAAATCGCGCTGTTTGACCGCTCGTGGTACAACCGCGCCGGGGTGGAGAAGGTGATGGGCTATGCCACCGCCGCCCAGGTCAAGGCGTTCCTGCGCGATGCCCCGGCGTTCGAGCAGATGCTGGTCGATGAAGGGATCCTGCTGTTCAAGTATTGGCTCGCCACCGATCAGGACCAGCAGGAAAAGCGCTTCGCCGAACGGATCGAAGATCCGCTCAAGCACTGGAAGCTCTCACCGATCGATCTTGCCGCGCGCGAGAAGTATGCCAGCTATACCGAAGCGCGTGAGGCGATGCTGGCAGCCACCCACAGCGACCATGCCCCCTGGACCCTGATCAGCTTCAACGACCAGCGCCGCGGGCGGCTGACCTTGATCCGCGACCTGCTCGACCGGCTGCCCGACACCCATGTCGAGCCCGAAGCTCTCGAGCTGCCGCCGCTGGGTCATGAGCCTTTCGAAGAGAGTTACGGTGTGCTGGAGCCGATCAGGCCCTACAATCCTTGACTTTCGCCACCGCCTGACGCAATGGGCCGCTCGTTCGGGGCGGCGTGTTGCGCCGCCTTACGAGTTTAAGCGGCCTTCGGGCTACGAATCGGATATACAGGACAAGCGCCATTGCGAAGCCCGCAACCGTCAAGATCCGGCTGGTTTCCACCGCCGACACCGGTTTCTTCTATGTGACCAGGAAGAATCCGCGCAACACCACCGAGAAGATGGTGTTCAACAAGTACGATCCGGTCGTGCGCAAGCACGTCGAGTTCAAGGAAGCCAAGATCAAGTAGGGCGGACCCTGCGACATCCGCGGAAGAGCGGATTTCGAGAACAACACCGGCCCGCTCCCCCGGCCCGACCACCCGTTTATGGAACCTTATGGGTAGTCAGGCCGGGAGAGCGGGCCGGTGTTGTATCCGCCGTCTGGCGGAGACAGGTTCATTGCCAGTTCAAGGCTCTGCCGCTAGCAGCCAGCCCATGAACCGGATCAAAAGCCTTCTTCTCGCAATCACGGGTGCCGCCGCTTCGGCGGCGCTTGTCGTTTCGGCCCCCGCCCCGCTCGCCGCGCAGGAAGCCCCCGGCGGGGAACTGAGCAACGCGATCACCGCGCTGCGCGCGATCTCGACAATGCGCGCCAATTTCGTCCAGACCAGCCGCGGCGGCCAGCGAATCAAGGGGGTGCTGACCCTGAAACGCCCGGGCCGGATTCGCTTCCAGTACGAACGCGGGGTGCCGTTCCTGATCGTCTCTGACGGCAAGGCGCTGACCTTCGTCGATTACGAAGTCCGCCAGGTTCAGCGCTGGCCGATCCGCAACAGCCCGCTGGGCGCGCTGCTTGATCCCAGCCGCGACGTGATGAAGTACGGGCGGCTGGTGCCCAGCGACCACGGCCAGGTGGTCAGCGTCGAAGTCCGCGACACCAAGCATCCCGAATACGGGGTGATCACCCTGATCTTTGTGCGCAAGCCTTCGGCCCCAGGCGGGCTTGAGCTTTCGAGCTGGGCAACGCTCGATTCGCAGAACAACCGCACTGCGGTTTCACTGTCGAATCAGCAGTACGGGGTCGAAGTTGGCGACAGCGCCTTCCGCTTCAAGGATCCGCGCCCCGTCACTCGTCGATAGGGCGCCACGGCCCGTCGCGGTCCGTGCCGGGCCTGCGACAAATCGCGACAACGCTGGCGCGATTGTTCATGACAGAGCAAGCCGAACAGGCCTAAACCAGTCCTCGACGGCGTGGCCTGAGGCGGGTTTCCCCCCTGTTGCCCGAGCCTTCTAACCGGTCGCCCCGTCAAGCGTGACGAACGCACAAAGGAACCCTCGCCTCACTGCCCCCGAGGCGAGGGTTTTCCTTTGAGGCGGCTGGCGCGAGGGTCCAGCCTTGCTGGACCCGGACAACGCACCTAAAGCCTTCTCCATGGTCACCATCGCCACCTGGAACATCAATTCGGTCCGCCTGCGCATTGCCCAGGTCGAGCGTTTCCTTACCGAGCAGGCGCCCGATGTGCTGTGCCTGCAGGAGATCAAGACCGAGGAAAAGCACTTCCCGCACGCGGCTTTCGAGAGGCTCGGCTACAGCCACCGCGCGGTCCATGGGCAGAAGGGCTATCACGGGGTCGCGACGGTCAGCCGAATTCCGTTTCGCGAGCTGACCCGCAACGACTGGCAGGCCAATGGCGAGGCGCGGCATGTCGGGGTGGAGCTGCTCGGACCGCGGCTGGTGCTCGAAAACGTCTACATCCCGGCCGGCGGCGACATCCCTGACCGCGAGGCCAATGCCAAGTTCGGCCAAAAGCTTGATTTCCTCGAGCGGATGACGCGCTGGTCGGAAACGCTTGATCGCCCGACGCTGCTGGTTGGCGATTTCAATATCGCCCCGCTCGAGTGCGACGTTTACGATCACAAAGCGCTGCTCAAGGTGGTCAGCCACACGCCCGCAGAGATCGAGGCGCTGGGGCGGCTGCGCGATGCCCACGGCTGGGTCGACCTGGGGCGCAAGCATATCCCGGCCCCGGTGCGCAACTGGACCTGGTGGTCCTACCGCACCTACTGGCAGGAGAAGGACCGCGGGCGCCGGCTCGACCACATGTGGGCCTCGCCGGACCTGGCGGCGCAGTCGCAGCACCACCGCTTTGTCGAGGACACCCGGCGCTGGGAGCAGCCAAGCGACCATGTGCCGTTGATCACGGAATTCGCGCTTTGAGAGCCACCAGGCGCGTCGCGCTGGCGCTCGATGCGCTGCGGCACGGCTGGCCGATCGAGGTCGATGGGGTGCTGCGGCTGCTGGCGGCGGAAACCGGCTTTGCCCCGGAGGCGACCGCCCCGCGGATGCTGATTTCGTGTGCGCGCGCCGCCACGCTCAAGCTCGCCAACCAGCGCGAGGCGGCCGAGCCGCAAGCCCCGGTGCTGATCCGCGGGGCCGAGCCGTTTACGCTGACCGAGGCGCGGGTGCTCGCCGATCCCGCGCTCGATCTGGCGCATCCGCTCAAGGGTCCGTTCCTGGCCGAGCCAATCGATCATCCCCGCGCCGCAGCAACCGCGCTCGAACTCGCGCGGCTGGCGGGAATTCTCCCGGCCTACCTGGTCGATCCTTCCAGCGGCGGCGAGGACCAAGGGGTCTCATCCGGCGATCTCGCCGAATGGCAGAATCCCCGCCACCTCGCCGTGGCCGCGCGCGCGCGCTTGCCGGTCTCTGCAGCCGAGGACGCCGAGATCATTGCCTTCCGCTCGGCCGACGACCTGCGCGAGCATGTCGCGCTGGTAATCGGGCAGCAGAGCGCGGACCGCATTCCGCTGGTTCGCCTGCACTCCGAATGCCTCACCGGCGACATCCTCGGCAGCCTCAAGTGCGATTGCGGGCCACAGCTCGATGCCGCGCTGGCCGCCATGTCCGAGGAGGCGAGCAAGAATTCAGGCTGGGGCGTACTGCTCTATCTGCGCCAGGAAGGGCGGGGAATCGGGCTGATCAATAAGCTGCGCGCCTACGAATTGCAGGACCAGGGGTTCGATACGGTCGATGCCAACACCCGGCTGGGCCTGCCCAGCGAAGCGCGCGACTTTCCGGTGGCGGCGCGGATGCTGGCGCTGCTCGGGGTCGGCGCGGTGCGGCTGCTGACCAACAACCCGGCCAAGGTCGAAGCGCTCGAAGCGGCGGGCACGAAAGTGGCCGAGCGGGTACCGCTCAGCCTGCCGTCGGGTCCGCACAACGCCCGCTACCTCGCGACCAAGCGCGATCGCTCGGGGCACCTGCTGTGAGTCTGTCCTGGATAGTCAGGCTCGAAGCACCGGGCGACGAAAGCACCATCCACGACCTCGTGAAACGCGCCTTCGCGCCGATGCCGTTTTCCGACGGTGACGAGCAGGACCTGGTCGATCTGCTGCGCGAACGCGGCGAGCTGGTGTTGTCGCTTGTGGCAGTGGATCCCGAAGGCACAATCATCGGTCACATCGGCTTCAGCCCGGCGACGATCGATCTTGCGCAATGCGGCTGGTTCCAGCTGGCCCCGGTTGCGGTCCGCCCCACACTCCAGCATCGCGGGATCGGTTCGGCGCTCATCCGCGAGGGGATCGCGCAGCTGCGCCAGCAAGGCGCGAACGGCGTCGCGGTGGTCGGCAACCCGGTTTACTACGAACGCTTCGGCTTCACCGTGATCCCGGGCCTCGCCCCGCTTGCGGAGCACGACGCCCCGTACTTCCGGACGATGGTGCTGGCGGGCGAAGCGCCCACCGGAACGCTGCGCTACGCGTCCGCGTTCGGTTAGCGCCGGTCCTTGACCTTCAGCCCCGGCGCCAGCTTGTTGGTGCCGATCTGCACCGGATCGTCGGTCCAGTTGGCAACGAAAGTGCTCTCCCGGCGGACCCCCGGCGCGAACCGGGCGTCGTTGCCCTCGATCACCAGCCCGGCAGAGCTGTACTGCTTGCCCTCCGGGGCAACGGTGATGAACGCGGAGTAGTTCTCTTTCGACTGGCCCTGGACGAACCAGTTTCCGGCGATCCGCCCTGATGAGCCGCCGGGCAGGTCGATCATGTAATTGGTCTGGCGGCCGGCGGTGTCGTCAAAGCTGGAGTTGAGCACCGCGACGCGGGCGCTGCGGCTCTTGAGATAGTGCCCGCCGCGCCCCGCCTCGAAACGGCTGCGGGTGACCGCCAGGCTGCCATAGTCGCCGATGTAGATCGAATGCGCGCAGCCGCCCGGACCTTCGCAAGTGCCGAGCCGGGTAAAGGTCGATTTGTCGATGGTGATCGCGGAAGCGGTGTCGATCCCGGCAAGGATACCCTGCTGGCTGTCGCGGAACCAGGCCTGCGAGACCGCGAGGTTGCCCTTCTCCAGCCGGATCCCGGCGCCGTTCCAGTCGGGCACCTTGATGTTGGCGAAGACCAGCCCCTCGACCCGCGCCGAGCGCCCGCGCAGCACCAGCGCGGCCTTGCCCTCACAGGCGGTGCCGTCGAGCACGCTTTGTCCGGCGGTGGTGGCAAGGTAGGTGATCGAGCCCGCGCCCTGGACCGCGCAATCGGCGAAGCGGCCGGAGGCGAAGCGGATCGTGGCGGTGCGATCGCCAACCGCGTTGACCGCGTCCTGCAGTCGACTGAAGCCCTCGCCGGTCTCGACCAGCACATAGGGCGCCTGCTGTTGGGCGGCGGCGAAAGTGGCGGGAAAGGCCAGCGAAGCGAGCGCGACGAGGCCAAGCGAGAGGCGGGTGGTGTGATTCATGGCTCGTATCTAGCAGCTTGCACCCACGATGCGACCAGGCCTGCGGGGGCGTCCCGGGTGAGGACAGGTTGGGTCCCTTTGCTTAACCGCGCGGCTTCGGCAGGCGTCTGCAACGCAACACCACAAAGTCGTCCGCTGAACCACCCGATAGGGCTTGAAATCAGACCGAATCCGTCGTAAAAAACCACTGCGGGACCGGGCCCCTCTGGCGCGGCGCATTGACCAAATCCCTCCCTTGGTCGGCGCTGCGTGATGTCGGACCGCATCGGGTGCACCGATGTCAGGGTCCGGGTTTGCCCCCCTTCCCAAACCCAATGGTCCTTGGCCGGTGCATCCGATCGTACGCCAACACGTAACGACAGGGACCGATTTTCATGGAATTCCTTACCGCCGACTGGCTCGGCACACCGCTGTGGTTCTGGCTCTCGTTTGCCGGAATCGTGCTGGCGCTGACCGCGTTCGATCTTGGCATCCTCCACAAGGAGGACCGCGAGATGGGCATCGCCGAATCGCTCAAGCTGACCGCCTTCTACATCTCGATTGCGCTGGCCTTCGGGGCCTGGGTGTGGATTGAGAAGGGCGCGGACCTCGGGCTGAAATACTACACCGGGTTCTTCATCGAGAAGGCGCTGTCGATCGACAACGTCTTCGTGATCAGCCTGATTTTCAGCTTCTTCGCGATCCCGACCAAGTACCAGTACCGCGCCCTGCTGTGGGGAATCCTGGCGGTGATCGTGCTGCGCGGGATCATGATCGCAGCAGGCGCGGCATTGGT